>JAYVLZ010000307.1:0-17184 GCA_043759175.1 Chitinophagaceae bacterium
TGAAGGTCAGCCAATTTTTACATTTGATCCTTCATTAAAAAGTACTTTCAATTCAAGCCCTGACCTGATTTCAAGATGGCAGATGCAGTTTGGTTTAAGATATATTTTTTAGTAAGTAAAATATTGTAGTTTTAAAAACAGGTAAGTAATTCTTACCTGTTTTTTATTTTTACAAAATGGAAAAAGAAAAACTTCGCTTAGATAAGTACTTATGGTCCATCCGACTTTTTAAAACAAGGAGCCAGGCAGGTGATGCATGCGACAGGGGCAAAGTAAAATGGAAAGAAGAAAATGCAAAAGCAGCTAAGCCTGTAAATGTGGGTGATGAGTATGAAGTAAAAACGGAAGCAAAAAGATGGGTAATAAGAGTAACTGCATTGCTGGATCACCGGGTACAATATGTGGAAGCTGTAAATTATTACCAGGATATTACTCCTGCAGATGAACTCAACCGCATTCAATTTCAGGCAGCGGTATTTCACACTGGTAAACGATTAAGCAAAGTGGGGAGACCTACTAAAAAAGATAAGAGGGACCTTGATAAATTTACCGGAGAATAAGGCTGTAAATTATTTACTGCAGTATAAATTCAACAATCATAAATGAAAATAGATATCATATCAGTTGTGCCGGGTTTGCTGGAAAGTCCCTTTGCTCATTCCATCATGAAAAGGGCGAGAGATAAAGGATTGCTTGAAATAAATGTGATCAACCTGAGAGATTATACAACTTATGCAAGAGCGCAGGTGGATGATTACCAGTTTGGAGGTGGTGCTGGTATGGTGATGATGATAGAACCATTGGTAAATGCAATTGAAACTTTGCAGAAAAATACTAATTATGATGAAGTAATTTTTCTAACCCCTGATGGAGAAAATTTCAGCCAGAAAATTGCCAATCAACTTTCTTTAAAAAATAATTTACTGTTGATATGTGGTCATTATAAAGGAATTGATCAAAGGGTAAGGGATCATTTTATTACAAAAGAGATTTCCATTGGTGATTATGTTTTGAGTGGTGGAGAACTGGCCGCTGCAGTAATAGTGGATGCAGTGGGAAGGCTGATACCCGGTGTGCTGAATGATGAAACATCTGCCCTTACTGATTCGTTCCAGGATAATTTGTTATCACCACCAGTTTATACCCGGCCCGAGGAATTCAGGGGATGGAAAGTACCTGAAATATTAATGAGTGGCAATCATGCTAAAATAGCAAACTGGAGAGAAGAGCAAAGTTTATTGCGAACAAAAGAAAGAAGGCCAGATTTGCTGGATGATAAAAGTTAGAAAGATATTTTTGTTTTAAGCAAAGCAGAATCAATCACCCCTTTTGTTTCAGGCAATTTGCTGAAAATTTTTCCTTTTAATACAAATGAATTTACTATCCTGGTTTCAGGATGAACGATATAATATTCCTTTACTCCATATTGTTCATACACATTTTTCTTCTCCTTCAAATCCTTATTTGCTGTACCCGGAGACAAAACTTCTATAACAATATCTGGCACACCTACCAAACCTTTTGGTTCAATATACTTGAGATTTTCCTTGACAATAAAAATTAAATCCGGCTGAAATATATTTTGCTTAGATAAATGCACATCATAAGGTGCAATCCTTACTTCCCCGATTGGGTTTTTCTCCAAAAAAGTGTATATCCTGTTATTTATCTTATTCAGAATTACCTGATGGATGTCAAATGGTGCTGGACTCATAACTAAATTATTATTAATTAACTGGCACAAGGTACCTTCAGGAAGACTTTCCCAAACTTCATATATAGTTTTAGGTGGCCGCAGGGCTGTTATCATAAATTACTGTTTACTCTAAGGTAAAAAATTAAATCACTAATAACTGTAAAAAATTTGGCTAAAAAATTCCCTCCCATTATCTTTGCCGTCCTTTAACGGGAACGCCGCGTTGGTCAAGGGGTTAAGACGCCTCCCTTTCACGGAGGAATCACGGGTTCGAATCCCGTACGTGGTACTAAAAGCCTTTCAATCAATGGAAGGCTTTTTTATTTAACAGACGAAAAAAAAGGTTTTGCAATAATATAAAAAATTACTTCCTTTAAAAAAGCGTTACTTCCTTTTTAAAACAATAAACGATTCTCAATATTATTTAATGACCAAACAGAAGATAAGGTGGCAAATATTACTTATAGCATTATTTGTCCTAATTGCACCAAAGGCATACAACCAAATAACATTTACAGAAAATGGAGTATCCTATTCCTTTAATTTTAATGATCCCGTTTCTCTTGAAAGACTGAATCAGCTTTTATTTTTCAGCACGAGATATGCGGAAGAAAATACCGAACGCTCAATTAATCTTGCTAACATGGCTTTAATCATGTCAAGAGAATTGCAGAATGCAAAGGGAGAGGCAGAGAGTAACCGCTTATTAAGTTATTCCTTTTTTATTTTTGGGAATTATTCAGCGGCAACAGAATGCATATACAAGGCATTAGAAATGCATGAATCCTTTGGCGACAAATTAGGCATTGCAAAGGACTTAACGGTAATTGGATTATTATATGCTTTTAATAAAGATATTCTACGGAGCTTAGAATATCATTCCAAAGCAGATTTTCTATTTAGAGAACTTGGAGAAGAAACGCTTCACGCTGGTAGTCTATTAAATATATCAAACAACTACCTAATGTTAAACAAAGTCGATTCTGCCGAAAAATATATTAATGACGCTTTATCCATTGCAAAAAAATATAAGGACACTTTTTTATTAGCTAAGCTGTATAGTGAAATCGGTGATATTTACTTAAAAGCATCACAAACAGATCTCGCACACGAACACTACAAAATGGTATTGACTCTTATGAAATATAAACCAACAGCAGCAATTTCTCCAAATTTGTTTCTCTCAATAGCTCAAGTTTTTATGGTAAAAAAACAAAGAGATTCTGCCATTTACTATGCGAAACAAGGACTCGAAATTGCTTACGACAGAAGCTATCCACACCCAATTATGACTTTATCCGAATTTATATCGAATCAGTATCACAACCTTCATGATAATGACAGTGCTTATGTTTATTTAAAATTAGCTGCTGTAGCAAAAGATACTTTATACAATCAAGCATCTAATACAACAATTAATCAATTAACTACTGCGGAAGCAATAAAAGCACAGCAATACCAATTATTTCAAAATGAAAAAGAATTAGAAAGGAAAAGGAACATTGAAAATTGGGGTATTTTATTAATCATCATTCTGACAATTACAGCAATAGCAATATGGGGTACCAATCCAGAGGTTAACAGAAAGATTATAAAATGGACTGGAGTAATAACGTTGGTGATATCATTTGAATTTATCAGTCTTTTTCTGCATCCTCATATCGAAGAGTTTACACATCATTCACAATTTTTTACACTCGCAATCCTCACGGTAATCGCAGCGACTTTCTCTATTCTGCATCGTTTATTTGAAAATTGGTTTTTGAATGTTCACCTTCCGAAATTGGAAAAGAAAAAAGAAGAAAAGGCAAAAAAACTATTGGGAAAAATTTCAGAAAATGTAAAACAGGATGATTTAAAAAACCAACGATGAGGAAATGTGTAGGATACCTTTAATCCGCTAAAGAAATTCAATGAGATTTGCTTTAATTCTTTAAAAGTTGATCCCCATTTCCCAATTTCTGTACCCTAATTGTACCTTGTAACCAATCAAAAGTCATTAAACTCAATATAGTACTACAATACAGCAGATGGTTATAATCCCGTACGTGGTACTAAAAAGCCTTTCATTTCTGAAAGGCTTTTTTTATTGAATTGTATTTGGAAATCTTTAGTTGTCCAATCACCTTCGGTTTTAAGACTACCAGTCTTAAGGTTACTTATTTAATTACCCAATTGAAGAAATTAATTATTTTCCTTTACTTCATCTACATGCAGCATGATGGTTTCATAAATATGTTCGGGTGAGGCATACTTACTTAAAAAACCATTCATTCCTGCTTTTTTAATATGCGGCATCAAAGACGTTTCGTCATAACTGGTAAAGGCGATGATAGGTGTGTGTTTGTTAAAAGAGCGAATGGCAAGTGTTGCTTCTACCCCATCCATCACAGGCATATTGATCGCCATTAAAATAATATCAACAGGGTGTTCTTTCAAATAATCTAAAGCCAGCTGACCGTTTTTTACAACAGATACTTTAAATCCCTTTTTCAGCAGCATCTGTTTAATAACGTATTGAAGCAACAGGTTATCTTCTGCAACCAGCACATGAATGGTACGGTGACCGTCTTCCAAATTGTCCATTGGCAGTATGCAGTTTTATTTGCAAACATACTAATGGCCACCTCACAAAAAACAAGCGTTTATAAGTTGGTGATAAAGTGCTGATTTTTTTCCTGCAAAAAAAATATTTTGAAGAATGCCGAGCTTTACATCATCTATCCCAGCCCTATCTCTGCATGCAATTCAGGTATCTCCACATCATTAAAACCTTTCCGCATTAGCCGTTCCCTGAAAGCCTGCTGCACTTCATATTCACCATGTACCAAAAACAGTCTTTTTACCTGGGCAGTATCCTGGCAAGCCAAAAACTGGCTGAGATCTTCGTAGTCACCATGTGCACTCATACTTCGGATAGAACCTATCTCTGCATGCACTTCATGTTCTACACCAAATATTTTTACTTCTTTTCTTCCGGCAATCAATTTACCACCCAATGATCTGGGCTCACAATAACCTGAAAATAGAATAGTATTCCTGCTGCTTTCAATATTGTTACTGATATGATGTTTCACCCTGCCTGCATCTGCCATGCCACTGGCTGAAATAATAACAAAAGGTCCGTTACGGAAATTGAGCATCTTTGATTCATCTACAGTCTTTATAAATTTCAAACCTTTAAAACCAAAAGGATCATTGTCGGACAGCAATATTTTTTGAATGGTTTTATTAAAGTATTGCGGATAACGCTTAACAATCTGCGTTGCTTCCACACTCAAAGGAGAATCTACAAAATAATCAAGTTCCGGCAGTCTTCTTTCCAACTCCAGTTGATTCAATGCAAATAAAATTTCCTGTGTTCTGCCAACACTAAAAGCTGGTATGATCAGCTTTCCTTTTTTTTGCAGGCATGCTTTTTCTATCCAATGCAGCAACTGATCGGGTGTGGTGGTGGTAACATCATGCAGCTTGTTACCATACGTGGATTCAAGCAATATTATTTCTGCCTGCGAATATTCTTCCGGCGATTTCAAAATTACATCCCTGTATCTTCCAACATCACCACTAAATGTTAATCTCCTTATTGCTCCATTTTCATTTATTTTTAAATGCACTGCAGCACTGCCAATGATATGCCCTGCATCTGTGTACATTACTTCTATATTATCATCCACCTTAAACCATACACCATACTCAACCGTTACAAAATGATCTATTGCAATCATGGCATCTTCGGTTGTGTACAGCGGCATCAGGTAAGGTAATCCTTCCTGTGCCCTTCTTTTATTTTCATATTTCACATCACTTTCCTGTATGCCTGCAGAATCTTCCATTAATACAGCAGTCAATTCTTTGGTGGCTGGTGTACAATATATTTTTCCTTTAAAACCATCTTTCACCAACTTGGGTATTAAGCCACTGTGATCTATGTGAGCATGCGATAAAATCAATGTATCCACCTCCTCCGGGTCAAAGCCCCAAACACGGTTCATGGCATCGGTCTCTTTACCCATTCCCTGGAACATTCCACAATCAAGCAGGTATTTTTTCCCATTCACTAAAGTAAGCAGGTGTTTGGAGCCGGTAACAGTTCTGGCTGCTCCATGGAAAGCAATTTTCATCGTTGTAAATTTTATCTGAAATTACTTAAATGTATTTAACCTGCTGGTTCTTTTTGAACGGAGGCCTCCATTCGCAACTACTCAACCGCTGCCGGGGTTTTCAACCGCCGGCAGGGTTGCCTATAACTTTGCTTTAAAAGACCAGGTAATAAAAAACTCCGCCACCAATTCTCCATTACTATTTCTGCCTGTTGATTTTGCTTTAATTAATTTACTCTCACCCGTTGCTATTGCATCAGCAACAAGTGCATTAATATCATCCCCGTCTTCACAGGTGAATGTAGTGATGCCGGTAGCCTTCTTAAAATAATTTGCTTCTAAACCCGTGACCAGCATGGATACAGCAGGTTCGCTATTGTATGTATTTAACATTGCCAGTAAACCTGTACTCATTTCAGCAGCCATTGCCAGGCAGGCAAAATAAGTTGACCTGAATGGATTTTGTGAAAACCACTTATACGGTACTGTTACTTCAGCCTTGTGCTCATCAAAACTTTTTACCCTTACTCCGGCAAAGTAAGCACTGGGCAATTTAGAAAATAAAAACATCCTGAACTTAACAGGATGCTTTACCATCTGAAAAAATTTATTTTGATTTTCATTCATGCTCTTTTTTGCTTTTTACTTTAAAGCTCTGCAATGGCAACAACTTAATTTAACAGCCAATTGACGTTAAAAAACCAAAAGTACCCGTAATAATTTTATCCCTCCGGGGATGGGGGCGGCCCTACTGCTTATCTATTTCCACCACACATCCTACTACTTTATTCTGTTCACCTGCACCAGCTTTAAAATAAATAGAGCCAGTATTAGTGTTGGTGTACTGTACATTTTTTATTGCGGTACTGCTGATCACCTCATTCAGTTTACCGGCAAAGCTTGATTGAGTACTTTTATTAATTGCTGCATTCAGCGCATTATAATCAAGTGCCTGCTTACTTACCAGCACACCCATAAAATCTTTGGTACCTATACTATCAGCCCTGATTGATTCCTTACGTGGAAAAAGTCTTACACCGGTGATACCACAATAAGGAGAGTGAATTGGCTTATACGGAAATAATACAAAACTACTATTACTGGCATTAGGTGTAAACAAATAGATGTAGCATTCCACCGCATTCTTAATTTCTATTTTAAATTTAGTTCCTTTTCGTACAGGCGTTACTGTGGCAAAGGTATTTCCATTGGCAGCTTTTAATGGAATGTATTGTTTGGTATCATTATTTACCAGGCCAATATTACATTCAAAATCCACATTCAAAGCGGCACCTTTTTTAGCCATTGGATCCACGCCATAAGCCTCTCTTACAAATTGTTTGAAATCACCATAGCGTACATAAGCCAATCCATTCTGTCCCCATTCTGGTCCCCAGCTATTCATGATTTGAAATGCGCCACCTTCCATGCGGTCATCATATCCAACCACACACATGGCATGTCCTCCAAAACCTACCTGGCCGTAATCTTCCTGTGTTGGGTGCCATACTTTTTGTCCCATCATATCCTGCATAAAACTTCCACCTACCATCATTCCTATCACCACAGGTGCATCCTTTGCAAGGTGTTCTTTAATGGCACGAAAATTTAAACTGGATACGCCTGCATCATCTGTAAGCCGGTTAAAACCATGCATACGGTTTTGTGTTGCATAATTTGATAATGTATTATTCGGCTGCCTGCTGCAATCAGTTGAATCGTAAGGAAAATCATTGAACTTAACAGAACCTTTATTAGTCATAAATTCCATCGCCTTGATAAGATAAGATCCCTGGCAACCATCCAACCCTATTTGGTTATACAAGAATGCCGGGCTGAACGCAACACTGTTTGGATCTTGTGCTGTACTGGCACTTTCAATAATACTCCTTGCCGCATAAGCACTGCTCCATGCCACACAACTACCCTGCTGTCCCTGGTTTTTTCTTTCGGGGGCAAACTTTGCCAGAGACACCATTTCGGGCAAAGGATTTTTAGTGTTATCATCAGACAAAGGTTCATACACACTTGCCTTTTTGAATTGTTCTGGATCAAGCATTCCTCCGGTAGCAAATTTTGCAACAGCATTTGTAACAACAGATGAGCAAGAATTATTTCTTAGTAAAAAATATCCACCAACAAGCAATATCAATATCAGAAATTTTCCCTTTCCCCCACCACCCCTGAATAATGTAAGTAACAACGGCAGAAAATTTAGAATGCCTCCACCACCTCCTCCAGAATTTCTGGCGGGAACCAGAACCACCTGTATTTTCATTATAATCTTGTTGGTCCTGCGGATCATCTACCATTTCTAAAGGCATAACAGAAAGTTTTAGTTAATGAATATTGAAATTAAATTTAGTGAGATTTTTTTACAAGATAGCAAGAGAAAATTTTTTCTCTGGGGAGGAAATAAAAAACCGCAACCCCATTTATCAAACTCCATTTTGAAAATTATCTTTCGGCGTTGGAGATAAATATTGATTGCTGTTCCTAAAAAAATTATTGAACAAAAAGTCAGGGAGTTATGATTTAATTTTTTTAACCTGGGTGCTCAAAGGAATATTGAGTTTAATGCTGAAACTACGTCCCATGTTAAATACTCCTGTACGCCCTGTTGCTAAATTTTCTGCACCGTATTTCAATCTGCTTAAGTGGTTTTGATAAGCAACATCTGCAAGGTTGATACCTGCAAGATGAAGGCTGAATAATGTTTTTCCGTTTGCTCCAACAAAATCAGCACCAAGCCCTGCATTAAATAGTGTATAACCAGATGTTGCTGTTTCTGTGTTGTAAGCTGTAAATATTTTGTCTTGTTTAAAAGTATTATCTAATTCAATTTTTGCATAAAAATTTGCTAACCCTTTTGAAAATTTATTAAAGTTGCATCTTACTTCGCTGATCAATCTCGGCGCTGGTATAAATGGCAGGTATTTAGAAGATTCGATTGCTTCTTTTAATTTCCCTGTGGTTAATGAGAAAGTATTTTCAAAATGCAGCCAGTCTAATGGATGAGGATGAATATCTAAAGTAGCCTCAACACCACTTAGCGTTGCATTGGTTTGATCAAACTTAAATGCTGTTAAATCACTACCATCCACATTTACCAGGGAATCACTGCCAGCTGCAGACTGCAGTTTTCTATAAAAAATAAAATTATTGAAACTATTGTAAAATGCAGACAGGTTAATGGATACATGATCTGTACCAAATTCCACCCCTGCATCTATTTGTGTATTCTTTTCACTCTTTAAATTATTATCACCATATTCATAACGGATGGTTCCTTCATGTGCACCATTAGATGCCAGCTCTGGTACACTAGGAGACCTGAAGCCTTTTGCCAAATTCAGTTTTAGATTTACCTGTTTTGCAACCTGTGCTGTAATCCCTGCACTGCCTGAAAAATTAGAAAACGATTTATTAAAAGCGGCTCCTTTTATATCAGTTCCATCCATTAAAGATTTTACGTTTAAATCCCTTGTATCATACCTGGCTCCGCCGCTCAAAGTAATTTTATCAATTGCTTTTTGTGCATATATATAGCCGCCGATATCAAACAAATTATAGTTTGGTATTAATTGCTCAATTCCTTTATTGGTGTTTTGCTGTTTCATTCCATTTACGCCCAGCGATGTTTTCCATCCGTTACTTTCCGGAAAATGAAACTGCGCTGTATAAGTAATGGTTTTTAAATCAAAATATAAAGTTCTTTCATTCAGGTTATCCGGGTTACTAAATTCTTCTCTTTGATTTTGTTGAAAACCAACGTTGAAGGTTAAACGATTTTTACCAAATTTTACAGAGTTATCAGTTGCAATTTTAAAATGACGGATGTGCTGATAAGGAATAAGTGGTGTGGTGCTTTTAAAGTCTTCATCAGTAACTCTTGCTTTTCCGCCCCCAGCAATTATTTTAATAAAATATCCCTGTCCATCTCTCTCACCTTCTACCAAACCTGTTTTTAAATTAAAATTGCTGAACAGCAAATGACTGTATCCCCAGCCTCCATTATAACCTGCATAGCCTCCAAAATTGTTTTCTTTAAATTTGGAATTAAAAACCCTGCCATCATATTTATTCCGGTAATCCGCTGCAGCATTGGTTGAACTGTAAAGGTTCCAGTTAAATCCATTTACATTGCCGGCAATATTAGCATTCAATGCCCTTGAATTATTATTGGTTTGATAACTGGTTAAAATATTTGCCTTGATGATATTATTTTCCACGGGCACATTGGTAATAATATTAATTACACCAGCTATCGCATCACTGCCATAAATCAACGATGCCGGCCCTTTTAAAATTTCCACTTTGTTTACACTTGCCTCATCAATTTCAATTCCATGTTCATCACCCCACTGCTGACCTTCCTGCCTTACGCCATCATTTATTGTGAGCACCCTGTTATACCCCAGCCCTCTTATCACAGGCTTTGAAATAGCCGGGCCAGTTGACAATGTAGATACTCCCGGTTTTTTTGCCAATGCTTCAATAATATTGGTGGAAGCTGTTTGCATCAGCTCATCTCTCCGCAACACAGATACCTGGAAGGGCGATCTTTTTAGTTGAGTAGCAACTCCCACACCTGTTATGATCACAGCATTATTTTCAATAACAGACTGCTGCATCAAATAGTCTTTTACCGTATGCTCATTGATATCTACCTGTTCTGCAATGGTGGTATAACCAATGTGGGAGATTTCCACCAGGTGTTTTCCTAAGGGAAGATTATAGATATTAAAACTCCCGGCTTCATTGGTTGCACCACCAATTTTTAGGTCAGCAATATAAACTGACACACCTGCCAATGGTATATTTGTTTTTGCATCCTTAACGGTACCAGTAAAGCTCCCATTTAAGGTTACAAAATCTACTTTTTCAACTCCTGCTACATTTAAAACCAGACCTACCAGTAATATGGTTTGCAGTAAAAACGAACGTAGAAGATTTTGCCTCATCATTAAATATTTGTAACGCTGTTGCAAATATAGAGATATTTTTTACTTCCTCATTTAATTCTCTTATTAATCAGATGTTAATAGATATGAGCACTCCTGTTAGATCCTGAAAATAAAAAAGAGAATGGTTTTTCCCATCCTCTTTTCAAAAATATGTTCAGATAAATTACCTGGCAGATCCCATTTTAGCTTCAATACTTAATGTGGCATGTGGTACAGCCCGTAAACGGGCCTTGTCGATTAACCGGCCTGTTACACGACAAATACCATAGGTTTTATTTTCAATACGCATCAGTGCTTTTTCTAAGTGATCAATGAAAGTGATCTGGCGGCTTGCCATCTGGCTCAATTGTTCCCTTTCCATGCTCAGACTACCGTCTTCCATGGTCATGTACCGGTTATCTCCTTCATCACCGCCCATATCATCTTTACGGGTAATTAATCCCTGCAGGTAGGTTAATTCTTTTTTTGCCGCTTCCAGTTTACGCTGGATCAATTCCCTGAATTCAACTAATTCCCCATCGCTATACCTCATAGTGGGGCCATCAGCTTTTACTTCTACTTTATCTAATACAGATTTTGTGAAATCAGGTTCATATTTCCTGGCAGTTTTGGTAGAAATTTTTGGTAGTACAACGGGTTTTGGAGCCGGTACTTTTATATCTTTTGGTTTAACATCTGCAGATGCCACCACTTTTTTTGCTTTCTCCACTTCCTTTGCAGGCATCACTTTTTTTACTTCTTTTTTAGCCATAGCTTTTGTTACTGTTTTTACAGCTTTGTTTACAGGTTTTGCAACAACAATCTTTTTAGGAACTGCAACCTTACTTTTTGATGACGATTTATTTATGACTGCCTGCTTCATATTGGGCTTAGCAGCTTTTTTGACTGGTAAAGACTTTTGAGCAACTTTTTTCACAGACTTTGCAGCAACCACTTTTTTTGGTGCAGGCTTCGAAACAACCTTTTTAGTAGCCTCTTTCTTTATAGATTTTGCCGAAACAGCTTTTTTAGAGACTACTTTTGCCACTTTTTTTACTGTTGGTTTTGTTGTAGCCTTGCCTTTTTTGGCCAGTACCTGCTTTTTTGTTGCCATACTATTAATACTTTTTAAGTACGTTCACTTTTAAAATGGCATTATTCACATCAATTACCGTTCCCGAGTGTAAAACAGTCATAAAAGCAAGCGAATCTGCCAGAATTTCGGCGCAAATATAGTCTTTATATCGAATTAACGAAGGTTGGGCCTCAGCATTTTCTAACACTTCTACATTTATCCTGTCGGTTAGTGCAAACCCGCTTTCTTTACGGATATTCTGTACCTTGTTAACAAATTCACGGGCATCCCCTTCCATCTTGAGTTCATTAGTGATGGTTATATCCAACGCTACTGTAAGGCTGCCTTTATTGGCGATTTCAAAACCAGGGATCTCGTCGGTAAATACTTCCATGTCTTCATTACTGATGAAGATAGGTTCTTCATTAGGTGTTTGATAACCAGGATTCAATAAATATTCTCCTTCGCTTACTTTATTGATGGTTGTATTATCAAAAGCAGCGATTTGGTCAGCAGCCCATTTCATTTTAGGACCTAACTTTTTACCAAGTGTTTTGAAATTGGCTTTTGCCTTCTTCTTTATAAAATCATTTTCGCCGCTTAATATCTGCACTGATTTTATATTGGTCTCCGCTTTAATGATGTCCTCCACCCTTTTGATCCGCTCTGCCATTTCGCCATCCAAAGCAGGTACAAATACTTTTTGCAATGGCTGTCTTACTTTAATATTTACTTTTTTTCGAAGCGATAAGATTAAAGAAGATATGTCTTGTGCCAATTGCATCCTTTTTTCGAGGTCGATATTAATTACTTCAGCATTTGCTTTTGGAAAATCAGTATGATGAACTGATTGCTCTTTACCGCGGCCTGTTACTTCATTCAGGTTAGCAAACAGCCAGTCTGCAAAAAATGGCGCGATGGGTGCCATTAATTTGCTCAGCGTTTCCAGGCATTCATACAATGTTTGATAGGCACAGATCTTATCATGCTCATATTCCCCTTTCCAAAAACGGCGGCGGCAGAGCCTTACATACCAGTTACTTAATAAAGTATCTACAAATTCTTCTATTTCCCTGCCGGCCTGGGTAGGTTCATAATCATCAAAGTATTGTTCTGCTTTTTTAACCACAGAATTGAGCGCAGATAATACCCACTGATCTATTTCAGGCCTTTCTTTTACCCGGATATAAGATTCATTAAATGCAAATCCATCCACGTTTGCATATAATGCAAAAAACTGGTAAGTATTATATAGTGTTCCGAAGAATTTT
Organism: Chitinophagaceae bacterium; assembly: GCA_043759175.1. Lineage (GTDB taxonomy): Bacteria > Bacteroidota > Bacteroidia > Chitinophagales > Chitinophagaceae > Ferruginibacter. The sequence continues at coordinate 13,092 of JAYVLZ010000307.1, forward strand.
CTTTGTACCTCTTTAATGCCTTCTACATCAAACTTTAAACTATCCCATGGCGATGCATTAGTGATGAGGTACCAACGGGTGGCATCTGCGCCGAAATTATTGATGGTATCAAAAGGATCCACCACATTGCCCAGGCGCTTGCTCATTTTGTTGCCGTTTTTATCCAGCACCAGGCCATTGCTTACTACAGTTTTGTAAGCTACGCTGTCAAACAATAAAACACCTAAAGCATGGAGCGTATAAAACCATCCCCTCGTTTGATCAACTCCTTCCGCAATAAAATCCGCAGGAAAACTTTGTTTAAAAGTTTCTTTATTTTCAAAAGGGAAATGCCATTGGGCGTAAGGCATGGCGCCACTGTCGAACCAAACATCAATCAGATCTGGCACCCTTTTCATCCGCTTGCCGGTTGGGCTAACCAAAACGATTTCATCCACATATGGTTTATGTAAATCCAAAATACCTTCATGTAAATAATGTTTGTTTGTTTCGCCTCCAAACACTTCTGCAGCTTTTCTTATTTCTTTATTCAATTCTTCTATACTGCCGATGCATTTTTCCTCTTCACCGTCTTCAGTTTTCCAGATAGGTAAGGGTGTACCCCAAAAGCGGCTGCGGCTAAGGTTCCAGTCCACCATGTTTTCCAGCCAGTTACCAAAGCGGCCGGTGCCGGTAGCCGCAGGCTTCCAGTTGATGGTTTTATTTAATTCCACCATCCGGTCTTTTACTGCTGTTGTTTTGATGAACCAGGCATCTAATGGATAATAAATAATTGGCTTATCGGTGCGCCAGCAATGAGGATAGGTGTGTTCGTATTTCTCAATTTTAAAAGCCCTGTTTTCCAGTTTTAATTTAACGGCTATATCAACATTTACATCCACATAACCTTTTTCATCTTTATAATCTTTTACGTAACGGCCGCTAAATTCACCAACTCCATCCACAAATTTTCCCTGTTTATCTACCAGGGTTAAAATACCGAGGTTATTTTTCTTTCCTATTTTATAATCATCTGCACCAAAGGCCGGAGCAGTATGTACAATACCTGTTCCATCTTCGGTAGTAACAAAATCACCAAGCAAAACACGGAATGGTTGTGCACCGGGAGTTATTTCCTGTATTTTTTCTAAAGTGTTTGCTTCGGATGGAAGCAGCTGTTCGTATTGTATTCCTTCGAGTTCACTGCCTTTAAATTCAGCAACAATTTTAAAAGGAATATTTTTCCTTTTTAAGTAAAATTCTTCGAACTTCTTTTTGTCTTCATTGCTTTTTAAAACTTCATTAAATTTAAAAGCATCGCCTAATTCAAACCAGGACTCTAAACCTTCATTAATGTAAGTGTGAGCATCACTCTCAAAACGAAATTTAGATTCGAAGTATTTTCCTAAAAGTGCTTTTGCTAAAATAATTTGAATAGGAGCTAAGGTGTAAGGGTTTATAGTTCTTACCAGAACATAGTCAATGTTTGGTCCAACAGTTAAACCTAAGTTCGAAGGTAATGTCCATGGAGTAGTAGTCCATGCCATCAAGAAAGCCTCCCTGCCCTCCAAAGGAGGGTTCTGAGACCCTGCGATTGCAGAAAATATTTTAGTAATTGCAGGGTGTTCTTTAGCCCCTCCTTTGGAGGGGTTGGGGAGGCGAAACATCACCACAGCACTCGTATCCTTCACATCCTTATAAGTGCCCGGCTGATTCAATTCATGTGAGCTTAAACCAGTACCAGCAGCGGGTGAATAGGGTTGAATGCTAACACTTTCATACAAGTAACCTTTCTTATATAATTCACTCAGGCACCACCACAATGTTTCTATATAATCGTTTTCAAAAGTTACATAGGGATTATTAAGATCCACCCAGTAGCCCATTCTTTTGGTAATATCATCCCATTTATCTTTATACCGCATCACTACCTCACGGCACTTCTTATTATAATCCTCCACCGATATTTTCTTCCCAATATCTTCTTTGGTAATACCCAACTCTTTTTCAACTCCCAGTTCAACCGGTAATCCATGTGTATCCCATCCGCCCTTGCGCTTTACCTGGAAACCCTGCATGGTTTTATACCGGCAAACCAAATCCTTTAATGTTCTTGAAATTACGTGGTGAATACCAGGCATGCCATTGGCACTGGGTGGGCCTTCATAAAAAACAAATGGTGGTTGCCCTTCTCTCAAATCCACACTTTTTTCAAATGCACTGATCTGCTGCCATTTATCTAAAATTTCATCACTTATTTTGGGCAAGTTCAATTGCTGATATTCCCTGTATTTAGCTGACATATTAATTATTACGATCCCCCGGTTATTTGTAAATGTTGGCAAAGGTAATAAAATAGGGTTTTGGTGCAGCAGTGTATATTTCTTAAGATGATGGTTTGCATATCCAGTTGATTTGTTAAGTTTTCCACATTTTTTCTTTTTGGCATAGTATTGGGGACATTACAATTAGAAAAGCGCTGGAAAAAACAATCAATCATATATATTTTAAAAATTCTTGCCGGAGCAACTTTCAGTCCTCTTGTTTGCTTTTTAAAATGTTGAAGAAATTTAATTCCTATTGATCGAACGAATTAGTTTAACCTTTTCATTTGGAACTTCTAAAGATCAGGTTAATTTAAAATTTTGCTGGTTTAAGGTTTTATTAGGGTAAAAGACGGAAGTAGTCTTGCTTCCGTCATTTTTTCTCGCTTTTTATCCTATATCTATTAATTTAAAAAAATAACACAAATAAAGTCTTTCGAAATATCAAGCGTTAGTTAACTCAGGTAAATAAAAAAAGCATTCGCAATAAGTGAATGCTTTTTTTATGGGAATACAATTAATTCGATAGATGAAAATTTTTATAAAACTTTATCAAGCTGCTCTTCCATTCTTGTGAGTGCTGTTGTTATTTCCTTCTCTAATAATGGATCTTTGTCTGCTGAAACCTGCGTAGCATACCATATCAATACCATCGCAATGTAATCCTGCATATCCTTGCCTCCGAACTGGGTTTTAAATTCAATAATTTTATCATTGATCGTTTTTAAGGTACTCCGTATCACTTCTTCATCTTTAGGAAGTGTTTTAATACGATAGGTCCTGTCGCCTATCACAATATTTATGGGTATTAATTCTTCCGGCATAAAATTACTCACTTAACATGGTTATACATTTATCAATATCTTTTATATACTGGTTAATCTTTCTTTCAAATAATTTTTTATCTGTGTCATTCATTTGAGAGGATGCAGCTTTGAGCAAGCTTACCTGTATTTGCAATTGTTCAATTTGGTCCAGTTGTTTTTCTTTATTTTCCTGGAGTTGTGTTGTTTCTTCTTTTAATTTTTCATTTTCTTTTTGCAAAAGCATATACAGCTTCAGTAATTGCTGAAATTTATTATAAACTCTTTTGATATCGTTTTCTACTGCTGACATATTGCCCCAACCCCTAAAGGGGCTTTTGGAGTATTATATTCAAGTTGCTTTATTTATACAATTGCAGTTAAACATTTTTATGTTTTAAAATTATTTTCTCACAACTGCATTTAATTCTTTTTCATAAGAAGCAATAATCCTGCCCATCATTGCATCAATATCTTTATCAGTCATTGTCTTTTCTTCATCTAAAAAAGTAAAACTCACTGCCAAGGATTTTTTGTCTGTACCCAGCTTTTCATTCTCAAATACATCAAATAAATTGACCGATTGCAGCTTGCTTACCTTGGCTCCATAAGTGGCTTTCTCCACCTGTTCGTAAGGTAAACTTTTATCAATAACAATAGCGAGGTCACGATATACTGCAGGATATTTTGGTATCTCCGAATAAGTGATTTGCTGCTTTTTATTTAATTCCAAAATTTTATCCCAGTCAATGTCTGCATAAAATACCGGTTGCTTAATATCAAACTGTGCCAATGTTTTTTTATTGATACTACCCATCACTGCCACCACATCATTTTTTACCTTAGCAATTGCCGCATTTTCTAATTTATCATTGTTATCAATAGTATAAACTGATATTTTTAGTCCCAGTAATGCAGTAATCTTTTCAATCACTGCTTTTACAAAATAAAAATCTGCTTTTTCTCCTTTTGCTTTCCAACTATCGG
>JAYVLZ010000308.1:0-11443 GCA_043759175.1 Chitinophagaceae bacterium
TTTGCAAATTCATGCATGGGCAAAGTATTGGTTTGCCATGGGCAAGGGAGGGTGAAATGGTTGGATTTATCGAAAATGATGCCATGAATACTTTTGGTGTAGGAGTAGTGGATTCATTCCTTGTTTTAAATCCGCAAGAGTTTGAAATTACATTTAAACAGCCTGTACCACAAAGCACCGAAGCGGGGGATGCGTTGGAAAATCTAACCTGGGTTCCTGATGTTGTCATAAAAAATAGTTTTTTCGGCAGCAACCGGGCCCGTGGTATTTTAGTTACCTCACCAGGGAAGATAGTTATAGAAAACAATACGTTTGAATCAAGCGGATCAGCTATTTTAATTGCCGGGGATGCCAATGGGTGGTACGAATCAGGAGCTGTTAAAGATGTACTTATACAGAACAATACTTTTAATGATGCATGCATGACTTCAATGTATGAGTTTTGTGAAGGCATTATTAGCATTTATCCGATTATTCCAAAAGTGAATATCAATAAAAATTTTCATAAAAACATACGAATTATAGGTAACACTTTTAATCCATTTGACTATCCTGTGCTGTATGCAAAATCCACAGAGGGTTTGGTATTTAGCAATAATGTTTTGATACGTTCAAATAGGTTTAAGTCTTTTCATCAACGTAAATATATGTTTACATTGGAAGCCTGTAAAAGTATACAGATAGTGAATAATAAAATAGGAGATGATATTTTAGGGAGAGATGTAAAGCTGATAAACACAAAAGTTTCATCTTTAAAAATCGATAAAAAGCAGGGGATAAAAATAATTAATGAATAATGGTATTATTTCTAATTAAAAATGGTTTATAAAGGAAGTACACGATATTAACCTGGTAACATCCTTACAAATTTTTTTATTAAAAACGATTACATATGCAAAGTAAAATTACACACACATCTATATTATTTTTTACAATAGTGTTGTTCTTGCAAGCTAAGGCAGATGTCGTTGTGTTGCCAACAGATTGTAACATTCAATACATTGGTCGTATTGATGCTGCCAATCCATCATCTCCAAAAATTTTGTGGACGGGTACACAGGTGGTGGCCCATTTTCAGGGCACGTTCATCAAAGCCAAAATATTCAGCAGATCAAATACTTATTATAATATTACTGTAGATGGAAATGTGAGTTTGTTGCTATTAAAAAACGGAAATGTTACTTACACATTGGCCAGTGGTTTAAAAAACGGGACGCATACCGTTAAGTTATTTAAAAGAGATTCTCCGTGGAACCCTCAAAATTTCAATGGTTTTATAATTGAAGACCGCAAAAAATTGGTAGCTCCTCCAAAAAGGGAAAATTTTAAAATAGAATTTTACGGCGATTCAAAAACACAGGGTGCACAGGTTGATATAAAAGGCAATGGTGGCGATATGCAGGACTCTATGATATTTGACAATAACGATCATTCTTACGCTGCCTTCACAGCAAAATATTTTAATGCAGAATACACCTGCATTGCAAAAAATGGAGCAAGTTTAACGCCTTACACCACAAGGGAAAATTTACCAGAAGTATACGATAGAACAGGTATGGGAAAAGATTATAGCCTGTGGGATTTTACAAAATGGCAAGCAGATGTGGTGTGTATAAATTTAAGTGCAAATGATGTCCCTTTTCCTAAAGACTTTACGGAACGTTATATAAATTTTGTTGGTGAGCTGAGAGAAAAATATGCCAATGCCAAAATATTTTTAATTGCAGGCCCTTTTTCTTACAACGAAACTCAATCAAAAAAGGATGCAGTGGATAACATCAGCAAAGCTGTGAAAGAATTAAATGATAAAGGCGATACCGCAGTTTATTATGTGGAATTTAAAACAGTGATTAACCATAATGGCCATCCTAGGGCAAAAGAAAATGAGGCATGTGCAAAGGAACTTATTTTAAAAATCAAAGCCGTTATAAAGAATGACGTGTTATTTAGTAAAGAATAAGATTTTGATATTCAATTACACAAAATTTACAGCCTACTTCGGAAAAAATAAGAATAAGTGCCGAACAATGAGCTACTTCTAATCATCGCTAAATAAAATTCAATCTTTAAGCAGTAATTATACACAATCAAGATAAATCATTAACTATAGAAATTATGAGCAAACTATATTTTCAAACCTTACTGATTTTATTCTTTTTTCTACCAGTGACAAGTTTTTCCCAAGTCAAAAAAGTTTGGGCATTGGGTGATGGGGAAAAGGTTTTTAAGTACGACAGGAACCATCCTGATAAAAATAAAAATTTTATTTGGGATGGCAACAGCATTAAATTAACTGGCCTGTATAATGAAGTATTGGCATTTCAGGTAATGGTGGAAATTGATTCCGTTGCGGTAGAAAATATAGAGGTAGTGGTTAACATGCCGGTCAATAAAGAGTCAGGTAAAATTATAGGAGGAAATACTTTAAAATACGGGCCCTCAGGTACTGTTGAAATCTTTTCCGAACATTACCTTAATGTAAAAGATAGTACCCATCCAAATTGGTTTTATGGTTCACCTGCAGCACAACCCAAAAAAATGACGGGCTGGATACCTGATTGCCTGGTACCCTCTGATGCCTTACCTGGACGTGGTGGTTTTCCTGTAAAAATAGAGCCTTTACAAAACCAGGGTTTTTGGATAGATGTTCATTGTCCCAGGGATATGAAAAATTTTCCTTCGGGTCTATATTCAGGCAGTGTACAGGTTATTCAATCCGGTAAAATAATTAGTGAAATACCGTTGGAAATAAAACTGCTGCCTCATTACCTTACCGACGAAAATCAAATAAGCGTTTGGTTGTATGCTTCCGATGTACTGGATTATTATCCGGGATTTACTCAGCAGCAGGTGGATGAAATGCTGAAATTTGAGGGCCACCGGCACCGGATAGATGTACTGGGAGACTTTGATGTAAATACAAAACCCTTTAATGAAGAAAGGATGGAGAAATATAAACCATTTCTGGATGGATCTGGTTTTACCCCATCCAATAATTATCATGGAAATGGAGATGGGGTAGGCGAAAAGCTTTTCCCCATTGGCATATATGGCAACCCTGTTTTGGGTAATGTAAAAGATACTGTACAAAAGCAATCTGATCTTTGGGTAAACTGGTTCAACAAAAATGCCCCGCTTGTTAAATATTTTTGGTACCTCATTGATGAGCCCTTGGAAGATAAATATTCGTGGATCAGGGAAAGGGCAGGGTGGATAAAAACGAATCCAGGCGCTGGTAAATCATTACCCATTTTTACGACAACTAATTATACAAAGGCATTGCTTGGCAGTATAGATATATGGTCGGGCTATGATGGAGTGGATTTGAAGACTTTGCCTCAAATAAAAAAAAGTGGTGGGGATCATTGGTTTTACAATGGTAATCGCCCACGCTATGGTTCGGTAATATTGGAAGGTGCTGCAATAGACCAGCGGGTTAATAGTTGGATACAATACAAATATGGCATCAACAACCACTTTATATGGGAAGGCACACATTGGCGGCATAACGGTCAAGGGCCCAAAAAACATCTACATCAAAATATTTTTGAAAATCCACTCACATTTATAAATGATGATATGGCTTTTGGCAATGGTGATGGTATACTATTTTACCCTGGCCACATGCCATTTTATCCTGAAGAAGACCGGGGATTAAACAGGTTATTGCCATCTATCAGGTTAAAAAATATAAGGCGGGGGCAGCAGGATGCTGCAATTATGTGGATGACGGGAAAAAAAGCAGGAAGACAAAAAGTAATAAGCATTATTAGTAAAGTAGTTCCAAAAGCATTAAGCGAAGTAGATATGAAAGATGCTGTGCCCTGGTCACAAAGAGGGGATGATTACGACAAAGCAATGGAAGAACTTTTAAAACTTTTATAAACCCTTTAAGTTGTGATTACTATGTTGACCTAAAGTTGGGGTGTATTTGAAATGTAAAATCACAGAAAACAAAAAAGATTTTTCAAAAAATATTTTGTTCTTCAATTGCCTTACCTGCCATTCCTTTATCACAATAATTTATGGGAAGTAATACGCAAAGCCTGTGTGGTATCCGCTAACAAAGATTACAACTATACTTTGGATTATGTGATTTCCTATTAGTAATACTTTAGAAAGTATCATTCTTTGGAGGCAAAATAAAATACTTTCAATTTGGAAAACGAAGGAATGCTATAAAGATTAGTAAAGGTTAAATTAACAATCTAATAATAACGTTTTTTCTCTAAGGGATGACGTAATTATATTTTCATTTATCAAAAATTAAAAGTGGAAAAACAACCATTTTATCTGGTACAAAAATTAAGAGAATCAATTTATATAGATGCTGTCTGGAATAAATCTCAATGTAAACACATTAAACCAATAAACCTTAATTATTGCATGGGGGTTTTACCAGTTTTCCTCCCTTCTATACAAGCTAAAATGATGTATAGTGATAATAATATTTATATTATTTTTATTGTGATTGACCGGTATGTACGTTGCATTACAAAAAATATCAATGGTCCTGTTTGGGAGGATTCTACAGTGGAATTTTTTTTCTCTCCTCATCCAGGTTCACCAGAAACATATTTCAACTTCGAAGTTAATTGTGGTGGCACGCCTTTAATGCACTATAATCTTTATACAACAAAGGGATACAAACCTGTTAATCCAGAAGATATTTTAGAGGTCGAAATAGCTCACTCACTTCCAAAAATAGTTGACCCTGAAATATCAGAACCAGTAACATGGACTATTGAATACAGGTTACCAATTGAAGTTCTGAAAAAATACGGCAATGTAACTGAGCCACAACCCGGAAATATTTGGAAAGGCAATTTTTATAAATTTGGGGATAACACTTCTAATCCCCATTTTTTAACATGGTCATCTGTAAATCACAATAAACCTAATTTTCATCTACCCCAGTTTTTTGGGGCACTGCAATTTGAATAATTATTATTGTGATAAAAATGCTACGGACAGCGTGAATCAATGATAAATTAATTCTGTTTTTATGAAGAATCTGCTTTTACTGTTAATTTTTTTGAATGCTGTATATAGTGATATAAAGGCACAACTTACACAGCCGTTTGTTCAAATACCTACTTTAAAAACCCCTCCTAAAATAGACGGTAAACTCTCGCCAGGAGAATGGAAAAATGCAGCTCTGTTATCAGATTATGAAGTGTGGACGCTTAACGCCTATGTGCCCGATAAAGTAGAAACTCATGTTGGGTATGATAACAAATATATGTACGTAAGCTTTAAAGGTTTTTTTTCTGATACTGCACTTTTCAATTCAACACTTGAAGAATACAAACCAATTGACAGCCATCTGTGGGGCCGTAATTATTTTGGCGTTCAGGTATTTAATGAAAACACTTCAATTGAAATAAAGGCAGGTCCGTCATTATCCAAAATGGATTTTAAAAATGGGGACCTTGCATGGAATGGTACCTGGGAATTTGCAGCTTCATTAAACGATGGTGACTGGATAGGGGAGTTTAAAATTCCGTTTTCAGATATAGGAATCAAGTCTGCACCAACAGGCCAAACCTGGCGCATGAATTTCTCCCGGAGCAATCCCTCAGGCGAATCATCCGAATGGAGCGGTAATGTGAAATTTGCAGGCAATAACCTGGTTACCTGTAAAGTGGGTAAATGGATCAATCCGCTTCCCGGCAATAATAAATTACCAATAACTTTAAAAAATAACCAGGCAAAAGCAGCAACTGTAAATTGTGAAATCCTGTTACTGCCTTTTAAAGGAACAGCTGAATTTCTTAACCAGCAGGGGCAGGGAAACAGCAATGCTGAAATGCTCATCGGGCTTAGGGAAAAACCGGTTTACTTTAAGAAAAAAATTTCAATTCCGTCAGGAAGCAGTTTGCAGGAAAATCTTCCATACACACTTTCTTCGGAAGGAAATTATTATGGAGTAGTATCCTGTACCAATGATTTTGGAGACACATTAATGCAAAGCACAGGGTATTGGTTCACCATCGCTCCAAATAAAGAAAGGCTGATAAAAATTTTAAAAAAAATAGGGGAAGCGATTGCTTTAATTAAAGGAAATAATGATTTTTCTAAATATCTCGTTTCAGAGTCAATTCAATTAGAATCACAAATAAATGATTTAAAAAATACTCAAAAAAAATATTGGGATAAACAGGAATGGAAGGAGCTTACAGATAAAACAGGTGCACTCGAAACAAGGGTATCACAATTTTATCAGCAGGTTAAATTCACATTGTTAAACCAGGGGAAATCAAAAGCCGGTTACGGTGTGATAGCAACGCATGCGCTACAAAAAATTAAAAGAGACAGAGAATTCCCAGGGCAATTTTTAAACAAAGCAATTATTTCTGCAGCCCGTAATGAGTCTGAATCGTTTCAGCTTGTTTTTATTCCTTTTAAAAATAACATCAATAACATTTCCATAAATGTGGAAGACCTGCATACACAGAACGGCGATACCATATCAAAAAATAATGCAGCAATTTCATTGGTTGATTACAACAATATTCAATGGCAGTCAGATTATATAGCAGAAGAAAAAGGATGGCATCCTGATCCGCTGATACCTGTTACAAAACCATTTAGCCTGCAGGGTTCGGAAATATGCCGCCCGGTTTGGATTACGGTGCAGGTTCCCAAAAATGCCAAAGCAGGGAATTACACAGCCAACATAAAAATTACTGCAAATGATGCCGAAACAACTATTATTCCGCTGGAACTTAAAGTCCGTGATTTTGAATTACCGGATGAGACACATCTTAAAACGCATACCTGGGACGAAATTGCGCTGATGCAAAAATTTTACAATATTAAAGAATTACCAGTTGCCTGGTACCTCAATTTTTGTGATGTGCTGCTGAAAAATCATTTGAACCCATCATTTGCCGGAGTAGATTATGTTGACAAAAAAAATCTGGTTGATGGTAAGTATAACTTCAGCAAAGTTGAAAAAATATTATCCCATACCATACCAAAAGGGCTAAGCCGGTTTAGCATGGTGCAAATGACAAAAGGCGATTACCCACCCGGTGAACTGGAAAAAGAATATCAGTTCATAGAAGCCTACGCAAATTTTTTAAAGAGTAAGGGATGGCTTGATAAAGGATTGGTTGAACTTTGGGACGAACCTACCGTTCTTGAATGGGAAGCTGTAAAAAAACGTGCAGAAAGAATACGCAAAATATCACCTGATATTAAAACGCAGTTATTTTGCACGGAAGGCGATGCTTATAGATTTTGGGATACGGCGGTTTCAAAAAAATACGGGCTGCTGGACCTGATAGACCTGTGGATGCCTGTCAGGTTGATAGAGGCTCCGGAAATACAAAAAAAGGGGCATGAGGTGTGGACTTATTTTGCAACACTGCCACGTGGGAACGCTCCCAATTTTTATATAGATGCACCGTCAGTAAACCAACGGCTTATCCCGTGGTATTGCTGGATGTACGGTGTGGATGGCTTTGAGCATTGGAGTACAACATACTTTTGGAGGAATGTAAAAACAGGTAAACCCATGAATGAAAAGTGGCCTAATGCATTATGGGATTCAAGAACCTTCCATAATTTTCATGGGGAAGGCCAGATGGTTTATCCCGGGTCTGATGGACAATTTTTTCCATCTATCCGGTTAGAAACGTTCCGTGATGGAATGGATGATTATGAATATTTGCATAAACTGAAGGAACTGTTACAAAATTTTAAAGGAAACAGGGAAGAGCGTTTTTACCAGGAGGCACAAAGATTATTAAATACAGGCGAAACGCTCCTGATAAAATATCCCGGTACTGTACAGACATCGCTTGAAAATACGATGCGTTATCCCAACGAACCGGAACGTATTCTGGAGATGAGAGATCAAATTGCTGAAGCTATTGAAAGGCTGCAAAAATATTGATAGCCTTACATTGTATTAAAAATTTTAACAGAAACTGTTTGAAATATTAAGACGATGCTGCTATCAAAGTATGATTATAAGTAAGAGGGCAGTCTATCAATCAATCATCAAAGAATTAAATTAAAGGCTAATAAATATATACCGCTAACTCTTTACGGGCTCATAAAAAAGGCGTAAAGAAAATTTGAATGAATGGCGTTAAGAAATGAAATTGATGTTACAAATGCCAAGAATTATTTTTGCTGGTAAGTCGCACTAAAGTTCGGCCATATTATGAAGTTGGAGCTTAATTTCATTTTAGCCAATCATTGAAATTTTTAGCCTTTTTTATAAAGCTTTGATTTTTTTTGTTACTTTTTTGCATCAAGGCAAAAAAGTAAATAGAGACCTCACATGCAGTGTATGCTTTTGCGGTCTAAGTTTATTGATCTATTAAATTAATTATATGAATCAATTTTCAAAACACTTTAGCAGGTTTTTTACATGCGCCGTATTATTATCCCTGGTGCTAATAGTTGGATGTTCTCCCAAAATTTCAAAGCTGGCAAATAATACTGCCCATCCCTTATTAATAATGGCGCAAAGGCCTACCACATCTGGATATCCGGCTGTAATAATTAAAAATATAGCAACGATAGAATCATCCCCTTTTAGTGGCATGTTTATTAATTCTGTTGTGGGGTGGCATATAATGAGTGGGCGGCCAATCACTTACGATTCGATGTATAAAGAGTTTGCCGTTTTAAAGGGTGCCTTTAAAAAATTCAATGCTAATTTTATTTATGTGTTTAATGATTTTCCAGGCGATTTTTGGGATGACAGTGCCTGGGATATTACTGCACAAAATTTTGCCAATATGGCTAAAGTAGCAAAGTCGCTTGGGTTTAAAGGCATCATTTATGATAATGAAGAATACCTTCCAAAAAAATGGTTGAATTATGGAGAGTCTTATAAAAACCCTGCTTATGATTTAAACCAGCACCGGGATCAGGTGATGCTGAGGGGCAAACAAATATTACAGGCGATAACAACTGAATTTTCGGATATAGAAATATTTACTTATCATGGGCCATACCTTTCCGAGCCAAATTATCACATTCCAAAAGCTAATATTAAACAGGCCGGTGCATGGGATCAGCAGGAATTATTAGGACCTTTTTTTGTAGGCATGATGCAGGGCAAAGGAAAGTATGCAACTATTATTGATGGTGGTGAGCAATATCAATATCGTACAAATGAAGATTTTAAACAATCGTATGATTTAAGAAAATATGAAATTGCATCAGAAGAAACAAATTCATGGTTCATCCCTTATCAGCAAAGGTTAGACTGGCCCAATAATATCAATATTTCTTTTGGTGTATTTAACATACAATGGTTACCCGATTATCCCATGAACCCGAAGATAATGACTACAACTCTTACCAATGCCTTACGCTATACCGATAAATATGTTTGGTATTATACAGAAGAAGATAGCTGGCTTGAGCCGGGCAAAATGCCTAAAGAATGGATTGATGCAATTGTTAAGGCAAAATCGGCTGCTAATGAACGCTAGTTATTAAAATAGAATGCTTATAATAAGAATTATTTTTTATTGTGAAATACATATTTTGTTCGGCTATTTTTCTTCTTCCAATTACTACATTTAATTGGGGTAGTAATACTTATAAAAATGCGGATAGGGTTACTGTTAGTATTTTTCCAAAGTTCTATTATAAAGCTTTTCCAAACCCGCTGAAAGGCTTTCGTGCAAGTTCAGTAAAAGTAGAAGATTACCCCACCTTAACAAGGTTATACATTAAATGGAATGAGATTGAGAACATTGAAAAAGATGGCGTTGAAAAAATTATTAATTACTGCAACAGCCAATGGAAAGATCTTCCCCAAAATAATATTAAAGTAATACCGAGAGTGTATTTGGAATGGCCATATAATAAGCAGAACGCATCAAATACAAGGGATACGGTAACCGCCGATTGGGGGGACACCAGATATGTAGATCGTTTTTGGCCCGCTGATATAAAGCGTGGCGATTATACAAGTGACCAGTTTAAAAAACGCCTGGTAAAACTTATTGCTAAATTAGGTAAAGCCTGGGATAATGACCCCCGTGTTGCCTACATAGAAATGGGCCTGATCGGTTGGTGGGGAGAACAGCATACTCCATGGATTAATGATGAAATGCAAAAATTATTGGGCGATGCTTTTACCAGTGCATTTAAAACAAAATTAATAATGGCAAGGCAGGCAAAAGATTTTGTAAACTTTCCGTTTGGCAGTTATTGGGATTCGTTTGCACACATTGAGCAACAAGGCGAAGCGGCCATGCTGGTAGCTTATGGGGATAAATGGAAAACAACAGTACGTGGGGGCGAAGTAGCTTACGATTGGGGCGACCTGAAACTTACTGGCGCCAGCCCGGACTCATCTTTAAAATTAAAAGCATGCCGGGATTACCTGATAAATTATATACGCACAGTGCATTGCAATCACCTGGGATGGATAAACAATTACGATACAAAAAATGATACCGTTGCTACAGGTGCAGCCGAATTACAAAATAACCTGGGGTATAATTTTGTGCTGAATCAATTTAGGTACACATCCAACGTTTCACCCGGCGATAGTCTCAACATAAATTTTGCTGTTACCAATATCGGGTCTTCTCCTTTTTATTATAACTGGCCTGTAGAGGTAAGCCTTTTAAATGCAACCACAAAGCAATCAATATGGAAAGGAGTTTGTAATGATGTTGATATACGCACCTGGTTGCCTGGTGACAAATGGGATGCTGCAAAAAGAAAGTATGAAATTAAACCTCTGAAAAACCTGGTGAATGCAGTATTCAAATTACCTGCAGATATTAAAAAAGGTGATTACATCATAGCATTGTCTATACTTGATCCCGCTGGTAATTTACCAGCAGTAAGATTTGCCATCAAAAATTATTTTAAAGGTGGCCGCCATCCGATGGGTAAAATTGGTATAAATAAAGAGCTGCAAAATTTTGAGCTGGATGATAAAGTTTTTGATGACTTATATAGTGACCGCACTTTGCATTATGAATTTAATTTAGCAGAGACAAAAAAATAAAACAGGTACATTAAATCTATAAAAACGAATTAATTGAAGATGAAATAAACAGCCTGATGAAATTAATTTATTTTAAATACTTGAATACAAAAAAATGAACAAAATTTTTTATTGTAACACAGTCTGGTCAAAATTATTTGTGGCAGTATGTTTTTTATTTATGGTGAACTCTGTACTTGCACAGGATTCGCTTTTATGCCGTGGAGATTATACAACAGAAGCAGGCGGCAAAGCAATGCTTGCAAAATTCTCAACTAATTATTCAAACAAAGCAACCTGGTTAAGGCGGGCCAACCAAATAAGGTCAAATATATTAGAAGGAGCTCAATTAAAAACGTTACCAAAAAAATGTCCGTTAAATATTATTAGTAATAATAAAAAAGTTCTCAATGGATATACTGTTGAGAATATAGCTTTCGAAAGCCTTCCGGGGTTTTATGTAAC
>JAYVLZ010000309.1:0-6294 GCA_043759175.1 Chitinophagaceae bacterium
GCCTAACTAAAAATAACTTTAAAAAACAAAAATTTAAGCCCACAGGATAGGTGCGACAATTTGGGATGCACCCACGCAATGCTGTGGCTAACTCCGGAAAGTAAACCAGGGTTTGATTAAAATAAATCTGTTGTGCAATCTTCTTAGCTATAGAAAAACTTCTACCCCAATAATCTTCCGTATTCGATAAAACAAAAACAATATGACTATGTTTCATCAACCAATACTATCTCATCTTTGGATCAGAAAATGATTGATAAAATATCATCAGTCAGATTTAAAAAATTAAGATCAAAACAAATATAAAAAACCATTATCCTGAGACTATGCTGTAAAAAGCGATGATGACTCAAACAAAACCAATGATCCTGATCCTGTAGAAAAATCAACATCAATTATCCAAAACAATGCTGTTAAAAAACAAGATCTAACATCCCGATGAAAACCTAAAACCATTATCCTGAGACTATGCTGTAAAAAGCGATGATGACTCAAAACCAATTGATCCAAACCTAAGAAAACCAAAAAAAGACCAGTATCCCCGCCTCACCAGAAAATGATGATGGCTAAACAGAAAACACACTGAAACCCGGACAAAGTCTTTTTAACAATTTTTACGGGACCGATGACTCACAAGAAATTTGTCTCAGTGAACATGATCCAAAAAGGTTCACAAAAAGAATTCCTTCCACTATTACCTTAAACCAGTAATTGTGGAAGTTTTTTTATTAAAATACTAGTAACTTAACAATGAAAAAAGATCCAATATCTACCTGAAATTTTCTAAATATTTATATCCTGTGCCGGTATTTAGCAACAACACTTTTTCGGAGGGATCAATTTTTTTATTTTTCACCAGGTATAAAAATGCTTTCCATGTTGCGGCACCTTCGGGTGAAATAAGCAAGCCTTCCCTCTTTGCTATTTCTTTCATTCCTGCTGCTATCGCCTCTTCACTTACAGCTACTGCTGTGCCGCCAGATTCTTTTAGTACTTTCAGCATCATATTCATTCCAAAAGGATAAGGCACTGCCAGTCCATTTGCTACAGTAGGTTTTGGAATAAAATTTTTCTTCCAGTTTGCAGGATCTTTTAATGCATATAAAATCGGTGCACATTCCTCAGATTGTACAGCAATCATCCTTGGTAAAGTTCCCCTTATCCATCCCAATGCTTTCATTTCTTTAAATGCTTTCCAAATGCCAATCAAGCCGGTACCACCACCAGCCGGGTAAATAATTACATCTGGCAATTGCCAGTTGAGTTGTTCTGCAATTTCATAAGCCATTGTTTTCTTTCCTTCCAAACGGTAAGGCTCTTTTAGAGTTGACATATCAAAGTAGTGCTTGTCATGATTCATCTCCATTATTTTCTTTGCACAATCATTGATCAATCCACTTACCAATATTAATTCAGCACCGTATAATTTACATTCCTGTTTAAATATATCCGGCGTGTGAGTGGGCATTACCACCGTGCATTCAATATCCGCCTTTGCACAATAGGCGGCCAATGCTCCTCCGGCATTTCCTGCCGTGGGTATGATGCAGTGGGTAATACCAAATTCTTTTGCTTTAGATATTGCCACACTTAATCCCCTTGCTTTAAAAGAGCCGGTGGGATTAAAAGATTCGTCTTTCATCAACACTTTGGAGAAGCCATACAGGTTAGCCATTTTGTTCAGTGAAAAAAGTGGTGTCATTCCTTCGCCCAGTGAAACAATATTGGCATATTTTTCTACAGGCAATAAGGATGAGTAGCGCCACATGTCTCCAGAGTGAACGGCATTAAATGTTTTAGGTAAATTTTGCAGCAACTCATACTCAACTGTCAATGGTTGATCACAGCAAGTTGCATAGGTTTGTATAAATAACAACGGATATGCCCTTTGGCAATTGGAACATTTTAAACCAGTGGCAAAAGTAAATGGTTTTGTTAATGTGAGCATGCATAAAAGTACAAACTGAAGTATAACCATATCACCTAAAAATATTATACCCCATAACCATTTGTTATACCTGTTTTTTACAAAACCGGATAAAAAGTTTATTCAAATCATTGCTGTCAGTACCATGCCGCTGAATAAAAAAGAAGTCACGGATTATCTGGAACTTTTCTATTTTAACAGCCACCAGGTCTCCATCTCTCAATTCTTTTAAGATAGCACCTTTGGGTAAGAAGCCAAGACAATTATCTTCCCGTAAAAAATTCTTCAGTGCTTCTGTACCTGCAAGACGAACAGTCACATTAAGATGAGATAATTTTATTCCATTTCTTTCAAGGTTGTATTTTAAAGCGGCAAGTGTTCCTGAACCCTGTTCTCTCAATACAATAGGATAGTTCTTTATTTCATTCACCGTGAGTACCCTTTTTTTTGCGATAGGACTTTTGGCGCTGCACACTGCCACCACTTCATCTGTCAGAAATGGCTGGTATAAAATGCTGGAGTTTTTTTTCTTTCCTTCCACAATGCCAATATCAATATCTCCATCCATCAAAGCTTTTACAATCGTATCCGTATTCCGGTTTAGCAAACTGATCTTTACCTGCGGATACTTTTGATGAAAAGCAGATAACATTTTTGGAATGATGTACAATGCTACCGTTGTGCTGGCTCCAAGTTTCAACTGTCCTTTTGCATTCAAATGATCTTTGAGTACACTGAGTTCAAACTCCAGCTGGTTTTGAATTTTTTTGGCCTCTCTCAATCTAACAAGCAGCAACTGCCCTCCCTGTGTTAATCGTATGCTGTTGCCTTTTCGTTCAAATAAAGTGGTCTTGTAAAAAGTTTCCAATTCTTTCATATGCCTGCTGATAGCAGGCTGGCTGATGAAGAGTATTTCACTGGCTTTTGAGAAGCTAAGGCCGGTTGCCACTTCTATAAATATTTCGTGCCGTACTGAAAGCATAGCGAAGATTAAAATATGTAAATGCAATTTGCCATATTTATCAGAATGTAAAAATTTAATCTTCGCAATAGTTAACAGGACCAACTATTGTTTTCAATGGGTTGGGGATTATACTCAACAAAATTTTTCTAATTATTTTATCTGATATAGCAAATTCAAAGTAAATAACCGGTTGCCTGTTTTACTGATATTACTTTCTTTGGATGATTGCAAACCCTGGTGGTAAAACACTCCGGCTGTTGTTCTGTTAAACTTATATTTTACCCCAGCAATAAAACGATAATCTATATTGGGCATCCGTACTTTAAATTCCTGATGTGGATTGGCTGCCATTGCAATTGGTGGAGCCACATATGGAAGATCAATATTCCTCATTTGAAAATCGTACGGTTCCAAAGATTTTTTCTGTTGTTTACTGATAAGGATAGATGCCTGCACGCCTGCCTGAAAAGTTATTTTTTTGCTGATATTAACACCAGCAGATACCGGCACATCAGTATACCGCAAACGATCATAAGCAGTTACTTCATTGTATAAACTTATGCCGCTTACTGTATCATTTACATACACCGTTTTGCTTACGCCTGAAATATTTCCGGCTTTTGGTGATAAGAAAGAAATACCAGCTGCAATAAAAAAACGGGAACTTACATTGTATTTAAATTCTGCTACGGGGTAAGGCTGCAGACTTTGATGTTTAGCATCACTTATATTCATACCAATACCTGCAGAAAATTCCCAGGATTTTTTATCCGGATTTTTATTTTGTCTATTGTTATCAGCAGAAAAATTTAATTGGTTATTGAAACCGGCGGGAAGATTTACATCAATCTTAATCGCAGCTTTTTTTTCAGGAATATATTTTATAAAATTTTCATTATTCATTCTGCCGGGTACGTAATCATCAACTTTATTTTTTACCGGCATTGAAAAATAATCAGCTGCAGTAAAGGAAAAATTGGTATTATTTTTTTTTGACAGTTCATGAATAGTTGGCACATAGTTATTATGATGATAAACTGATAAGGATAATGCATTGCTGAACGGTTTCTGAAAAGCAACCGGTGTTTTATTTATAACCGGTGCATGAAAAAAATTTTTGTTTAACTGCAAAAATGAAAAAGTAAAAATGCTGCATAATAAACCCGGCAAACATGCAATTAATAAAACCATACCTGCAGGCCGTTTTTTAACAGGCAGGCTTTTATTAAGCAGTGATTCCATCTGCATCCAGCCTGCGCCGGAAGAGATAGGAAGTTCATCAGGTGTATGTAACACTTCGGCCATTTATTACTATTTACTTTGTTTTAACTGCATGGAACCCCTTAATCTTTTTCTTGCTTCCGCCAGGTGCCACCTGCTGGTAGTTTCCGAAATATTCAGTTGCTCCGCAATGTCTTTGTGAGTGTATCCGTCAAAAGCAAAAAGATTTACTACAATCCTGGTTACAGATGGCAGCAGGTTAAAATGATGCAGCAATTCTTCCATTTTCCAGTTGTAAGCCAGTTGAAAATCGTCATCGCCCTGCTCATGTATCTGATCAATGTGTATCACATAAGCTTCCCGTTTATTACGGCGTGTATAATCAATAGCGGTATTAATGATAATGGTTTTAAGCCAGGATTTAAAAATGCCCAGGCTTTTATTATACTTGCTGATATTGCAAAAGGCTTTTAAAAAACCATCGTTTAAAATGGTTAATGCTTCATGTGGGTCCCTGGCGTAGCGCTGGCATAAGCGGAACATATCAGGGTAAAAATATTTATACAGTTCTTCCTGTGCAGCCCTGGTATTGGCCCTGCACTGTTCAATCAATCCGCATAATGCTTCTTCGGTCAACATCATTGTAACAAATACCACTTTAAAAATGACGCTGCAGCCTGATCTGTCCTGCATGCTGCAGGTTGCAGCGTCCCCATTATTTAATGCTTAAATGAAATCGTTTTGGTGAGTTTTTTTGCAGGGTCTAAACTGTCAATAAATTTCACTTTCAGGATGCTGTCATTTAGCGTAATCACTTTCCATGACCTGTATTTTGTTGGATTGGTTGCACCGAGTTTGATAGAATCTGCAGCAAGATCATAGGCCCATGAACCTTTTGAATAATAGAAAATACTGGTATCACATTTATTGGTACCATCCATAAAATCAAAACCCGCTGCATTAAACCGGATGATATCATCAGCCATACAGGTTTTTAAAAGAGAACTGTCAGTTTCAGTACCAGCTTTAGGAACACTGATGGCGGTGATCTTCCAGTCGTTCATTAATTTTTTAACCTTACCGGGAGTGGTATCAACCGGATCTTTACTGCAGGCAATAAAAACAGCAGTGCAGCCAAGCACCATCGCTAACATTTTTAATATATTGGTCTTCTTCATTTTTTAGTTTTAATAATGTTTTAAAATAATCCCGGGATGTGTACACTTACTGGTACGAAATTTTAAATGCCAGTGTTGGGAGCTGCTGGAAATTTATTTTTTCAGAATAAATAAAAAAGAAAATTATGTGAAGAAGAAAGCAGTGATGTTACCAGCTGGAGGAATGCTATTTAAACATCGTGGAGTTTATACTGAGGTACGAAGTATCGCACTCTTGTACTGCATTCCTTTGAGGAACTTTTATTTAAGCGGAGATGGTGAAGTAAGTTTTACTTAACAACAAAGAGTAAATTTTAAATAAGTAAATCTTAGTTACCTGATAAATGAAAATATAAATTTAGTATCGCATACATTTTAATGACTTACCCGTATTATTGTATTATTAATATTAACCTAAATAAAAAATTATGTGGTGGCTCTATGCTTTACTCTCTGCTTTGTTTGCATCGCTTACAGCCATCTTTGCCAAGATTGGTATTACAGGCGTTAATTCAAACTTGGCCACTGCCATACGTACTATTATTATATTAATTGTGGCGTGGGGCATTGTATTGGCAAGAGGTGAGACCAAAGGGATAGCAACATTGTCCAGACAAAATCTTATCTTCTTAATCATCTCTGGTGTTGCAACTGGCTTATCCTGGATATTTTATTTTAAAGCATTGCAGATTGGCAAGGTGTCGCAGGTGGCGCCGGTTGATAAACTGAGTGTGGCATTTACGATTGTATTGTCTGTTATTTTTTTAGGAGAGGCGTTAACGGTTAAAACTGCTATTGGTGCGTTGCTGATTATTGCAGGCACTTTGGTATTGATATTTTAATTTCAAGGTACTATTCCCGGATTCTCCATCGCTTATAATTGCATACCCATCAGCGGAGAGTTTTACAAGCGTATCAAAAAAGAAAAACCATTATCAATATTAAGGATATCAATTTCATTTTTTTCCTGGGCAACTAATAGTTTGCCATGGCTTTGTTGCATGAATAAAATTGTGATTATAATT
>JAYVLZ010000310.1:0-10537 GCA_043759175.1 Chitinophagaceae bacterium
TTTACTTTTATAAGCGCCATCACCAAAAAATTTTAAGGGTGATTCCAGCTCTTTCGGTTTGAGAAATCCAGCCAGCGGCGCAGGTTGTGCATTAATAGCAGAAAGGAAAACAGTAGTGGGATAACTCATTTGGCCATACAGCAAATAAACAGCCAGTTCATTTGATTTGTATTCCGGATTGTAGCCGTATTTTTTACCATCCCATTCCAGTGAATCCTTTGATTCTGCATTTAATTTCACCGCATAATAATGTTCATTGATATAATTTACTACTGCCTCTTTACTGTATGTTTCCCTGTCCATTACTTTGCACCATCCACACCAGTCAGTATACACATCAACCAAAATTGGTTTAGGCGTTTTACTATATGCCAATTGTAATTCAGCAATAGTTAACCATTTAACCTTTTCTTTTTTTGGGTTGACAAAAGAGAAAGCAATGGAAAGAAATAAGATGGAAATAATAAATTTTGTAACCTTTTGCATAAAGCTTTTGTTTAGTAGTAGCTTAGATAAATATTTTAACGATAAAGTAATGAATAAAATTGTTGTAGCTATCACCGGAGCCAGCGGCTCAGTTTATTCAAAGGTACTGTTAGACAAATTACTTGCCATAAAGGATCAGTGGGATGACCTGGCAGTTATATTAACTGAAAATGCCAAAATGGTCTGGAAAACTGAACTGGAAGAAGAAAGCTATAAAAATTATCCTGTAAAATTTTATTCGCAACAGGATTTTTACGCTCCATTTGCTTCAGGTTCCGGACAGTACAACGTTATGATAATAGTTCCGTGTAGTATGGGCACTTTAGGCAGGATAGCAACAGGAATGAGTAATGATCTGATAACCCGGGCCGCAGATGTTATTTTAAAAGAAAGGAGAAAACTTATTTGTGTTGTAAGAGATACACCTTACAATCTTATTCATATAAAAAACATGGAAACGGTAACCTTATCGGGAGGAATTATTTGCCCGGCAACACCATCATTTTACAGCAAACCAAAAACAATAGAAGCTGTTGCTGCAACAGTTATAGACAGGGTAATCGATCTTGCAGGATTAAAAATTAAAACTTACCGTTGGGGATCAGATTTTGCAGGATGATCTGAAGAATATTTTTTTTCCATCATTTTATTTCTTTGCCTTTCAGCTTTAGCAGATATACTGTCTAAGAGTATACGCATATCACTGCTATGGCTGCTGTAGAAATCATAAGTTTTATAAAAATCTTCTTTACTTATCTGGTGCAGTGAAAATATTTTTTTCTGTAAAGCCGCATTCTGGAGAAATATATTTTTGGAGCTGTCTTTTTTTAAATAAAATTCTGTGTAAGCATCTGCCTGCAGCATGTCCCACATTACCGCCTGCATTTTATCACTGCTTAAAATTTTTCCATCCGGTACCTGTTTACTTTTACAGGAAACCAATAAAACAGCAAACCATAAGAGTATGGACAGTATTCTCATTTCAATTCATTTTTATAACGGGCAGCATTGGTTATATCCATTTTTTGTAACAGTTCAGATGCCCTCATCTTATCCTGCTGCCGCGCTTTAGAAAATATCCTGATAAACTCATTGGATTTTCCCTGGAAGAAAAACTGATTGATCATTGTATTAGGATTATCACTATTAAAATTGTTAAGCAGGTTCAGCACATTCATCATTTGCGCCCTGGCACCATTTTCATCTTCATACATTTTGTCTAATGACAGCCTGCAATAATTATAAATGATATCATGCATAATGGCATACCTGCTGTTTAGCATATTCTCTACAAGCCAATACCGGTTTCTGATACCATCAAAAGCTTTCCATCCGCTAATACCTCTTGCTTCAGGAGCATTGTTTACAATGTTCTGTGCTTTTTGGAAGTATGGATTACCTCCCTTTAATGAATAGGAATCATAGTCAAACCCTAGAATCATATAGGCATAATATGCAAATACAGCTGTTAGATTAGATGTTTGTGCATCAGTACCGCTTACACGATTTTCATTAAATTCAAATTGTTTAAACTCTATGTATTTAAATGATATATCCTCATCCTGGTAATTTATCATGGGGGATAAATAGCTGGTACTAAATACTGGTCTTGCAGCTTGTATAGTTAACGATGCCGAATAAACATTGGCTTCATCTGTAGATTGCAGATTTAGCAAAAAATTACAATCAATCTTTTCGTTGGGAAGAAAATTATCAGCAGTCCACTTTCGGTTATTTAAAAAATTGGTAATCGCATTTTGTAATGTTTGAAAAACATTCTTGCTTACAGTATTGCCAACCCTGCTGCTGTTTACGGTTACTTTCGCATTCAGTTCCTGCGAATGAACTTTGCTTATTAATAAAACAAAGAAGAAAAGGAATACTGTTTTTATGTTTCTCATTTTTTAAACTGGATAATTGTATTTACAATATCTGCAGCCACATCCTTTTTTGATTTAGTATCAAAGAGGTATTCACCGCCATTTTTATCAAAAATAGTTATTTTGTTGGTGTCATGCCCAAAGCCGGCCCCTTCATCTTTTAATGAATTCAGCACAATCATGTCTGCATTCTTTTCGTTCAGTTTTTTAAGTGCGTACGTCTTTTCATCATTTGTTTCTAATGCAAAGCCAACCAAAATTTGTTTTTCATTCTTTATGGAACCAAGATGTTTTAAAATATCTTTTGTTTTTTTTAACTCAACAGAAAAGGTATCATCTGATTTTTTGATTTTGTTTTCTGACATCATAAGTGGTGTATAATCCGCAACTGCCGCACTCATCACTGCAATATCTGTATCTGAAAACATATCAGTACATGCATTAAACATCTCTTCTGCTGATGTCACTTTTATAAGATTAATACCTGGGGGTATTTTTAGAGTTGAAGGTCCTAAAACAAGGGTTACTATTGCTCCTCTTTTTAACAGCTCTTCAGCAATTGCTAAACCCATTTTGCCAGTAGAGTGGTTTCCAATAAACCTTACCGGATCAATTAATTCATAAGTAGGCCCGGCTGTAACCAATGCCTTTTTACCTTCTAACTGATGACTTGATAAAAAAAAATGGTGAAGCCACTCTGTAATTTTTTCCGGTTCAGCCATCCTGCCTTCTCCTGTTAAACCGCTGGCCAATTCTCCTGACTCAACCGGAATAATCATATTGCCATAAGACTGTAGTTTTTGCAAATTACTTTTTGTTGAAGTATGATGCCACATATCTTCATCCATAGCAGGCGCTACCACCACCGGGCAAGTTGCAGATAAATAAACTGCTGTGAGAAGGTTATCACATAATCCCGAGGCCATTTTAGCAAGACTATTACAACTTAACGGAGCAATTAACATTACATCTGCCCATCTGCCCAACATTACATGATTAGCCCAGGAATCATTTTCACTTAAATCACTCAACACCTCATTCCTGGAAAGTGTAGATAAAGTTAACGGTGAAACAAAATCTTTAGAAGCTGCGGTTAAAATAACTTTTACTTGAGCACCGGCTTTAACCAGCAGCCTTACCAAAACAGGGATTTTGTAAGCTGCAATGCTTCCGGTAACCCCAATTAATATTTTCTTTCCTTTCAACATAAAAAAATCCCGTTTGTAAACGGGATTAAAAATAAAATTCTTAATTGATTATATCATTAATATTTTAAAAAATTAACTAAACAAATCCTCTTCATTTTTTCTGAAGTAAACTTTATTCTCCATAAACTCCTGTGTAGACAATAAAGCTGGATTTGGCATTCGCTCATAAGCCTTAGAAATTTCTATTTGCTCCTTGTTTTCATGGATTTCTTCCAGGCTGTCTGTATGGCTTGCAAACTCTTCCAGTTTATTATGCAGCTCTTCTTTTATTGTTATATTTATTTGATTGGCACGCTTGGCAATAATGGCGATTGATTCATACAAGTTGCCAGTTTTTTCCTTCAAATCAAATAAATTTTTAGGCTCTACTACACTGCTGGTGCTAGAGCTGTGCAGACGTCTTAGTTTGCTCATTTTGTATTTCTTTAATGTTATTTATACTTAAATTTTTATACTCTTCTGCTTCTTTCAACAATTTACTTTCAGGAAAACGATCACTAAAATCCTGATATTCCGTAATTACTTTTTCAAATCTTTCCTGCTGTTTATCTACAATACTCAATTTAGCAAATTTATAATACGCTTTTATTGACTGTAGTTTATATACTGCTCCCTGGGTTGATTCAGGATAACTATTCAGTAAATCATTATAGGATATGGCAGCAGCCCTGTATTGTCCGATTTTATAATATAATTCAGCCCCACGCAATTCTTTTTCTTCCAGCTTATTCCTGCATTTATCAATAATCTCAGTAGCTTCTTTTATTCTTGGCGATGCAGGATGGGTATTAATAAAAGTCTGCATTACACCAATAGACTTTGCAGTATTACTCTGGTCAAGTTCTAACTTAGGCGACTGTTTATAAAAACACAGCGAATGCATAAAATCTACTTCTTCTGCCTTGCTGCTATTGGGAAAAACTTCAAGAAACCCTTTGAAAAAATTTTCAGCATCCCTGTAATTTTTCATGTAATAAAAACAAAAAGCGTCCTTATAATAAAGCTCTTCAAACTTATCCGTTCCTTTAAATACAGGATACAATTCCTCATATAACTGCTGTGCGTTGCTGTATTTTTTTTCTTCAAAATATTTGTCAGCCATTTTTAACTTATACTCATAATCCTTACTCTTCACTACCTTATTGAATTGTCTGTTGCAAGCAGGTAAAACTGCAACAACAAATATTATGATACTTAAAAACTTTAGAAAACGCATATAGAGGTGCAAATTTAGTGGTTTTGAATCAAAATTCACCTGAAAATATGAAACGGCAAAAACACAGTAGCTAAGACTTTGATAATTGAAGAAATATATCCCTCCAGGCTTAACTAACAAAGGCTCTCATTAAACAGGATATATAAAAATATTTATCTAACCAAATAAGAACTAAAATAAAAAACCCTCCCGAAAAACCGGGAGGGTAATCATTGAGCAAAAAGTAATAACCTTAATTATTTTATATCAATTGTGTTGGCATCTCCACCATCAATTAATTTATCTGTAGCAATTCTGTCTGCACTAATACCTAATTTTTCAACAAGGTAATTTTTAACTGCTTCTAATTTTTTATCAGCCAGTGCCTGTTGACGCTTATCAGCTTTTGGATATGCTGTGATTGTAATAGTACATGTAGGCTTTTCTTTCAATTGATTTGCAACAGTTGCTAACATTGCTTTATTGTCTGCACTTAAACTTACGCCTTTCATTGTAAGACTTGGATAATCGGTAGGGCATTCCTTTATTGGTACTAAAGTTCCGTCCTTTATCTTATTCATGATATCAGTACAGCAAGCTGGGTCTGGACATTTACCAACACCATCAGCATCCACTGGTTGACAATCTGTAGGAGTAATTAATTGTTTATCCTTACAATCCGGAACACCATCACCATCTGTATCTTTTGTTACACCATGTGAATCTACAGGACAACCTGCAGGTGTATTTGGTTCCCTGTCTAACTGATCAGTTACTCCATCACCATCCGTATCATCGAATATTGGTTTTGGTATTTTCATGTGTTTAGGGTTGTTGATTTCGCTGTAAGCGTAATCAAGCGGATTTAACCACCACAATGGCTCAACAGATTTAGCCCCCAGATTGAAATTAATACCGAGAGAAAGATAATTGTAAGAATCATTATCACTGGTTAAAACTGGATCTCCAGCAGCATGTTCCTGCCATCTTTGACCATCTAATAAGTCTGATTTAATAAACGTGTGACGGTCTTCTAAGGCCAGGTTAACCCTGTTGCTTAATTTGAAAGCAATACCAGCTAATACAGTACCAGAAGGCCTCAAAGTATTTTTCCCGAGCTTATGACGACGGTTTCCTCCTTCAGTCTCCCCTTCTGTTTCATAAGTTTTATCCATACCAGCTTTCAACTGCTTTTTTATGTCTTTGGCGTTTTTTACGTCAATTCCAGCTGCCAGTTGTGCATTCCTTACTGTTGTAAACAAATCTCCATAAGTTGAATTACCATTCAGTGCATTTACCATTACATGATAAGCCGTGAAACCTATACCAGCACCACCATAAAAAGTAAAACCAGTTTTTTGCTTGTGGAAACGAATATTATTTAATGTAACAATTCCCTGTAAAGAAAGATCCTGAACATGCGTTTTATAATTATAGTAAACAGGTATTGCAGTCCCGCCATTTTGTGTTGTAAGTAAACCAGCACCTGTTCTTACTAATGGGTTATATGTTGCTCCTGCTGGAAGATTTCCTCCATTTGCAGAAGAATTCCAGGCAGGATTATTTCTATAGTTTTGCCCACCCTGCCAATTTAATCCTTTACCATTTCCGTTCAAATATTGAAGTCTTAAGGAAAAAATATATCCAAAAGCTTTTCTTACATGTACTCCAAAACCTAATGTAGGAAACTTACCATCTACATCACCATTAATGGTTAAGGCTCCTATTGAAACACCAATTTCCAGCATGTTGCGTGGCTTTGCAGGAAAATTATATGTGTTATTCCAAAACTCATTTTGCTGAGGCATGCTTTTAGCAGGGATAACAGATGAGTCGTAAATACTATAACCTGTGCCCATCTGAGCGAAAGTTGTAGTTGTCATAAGGGTAATGAGCCCCAGTAATAATTTGTACTTTTTGCTTAGCATAACTAAATGATTATTATGTGAACTTCTGAAATTACAGTTTGTTTATATGCAAAAATATCACTTGAGATTTAAAAACCAAATTTTTTTATGAATTATTTAAGTTATTAATCAAGGATTTCGGTTATATTCCTCCTCTCAGACTTTAAATGTAATCAGTGTGCTGCATATCATTGAAAAATAAATGTCCGCTTCAAATATTTTTTTAGAAAAAGATACCTGTTTTTGGAACGAAAAAAAATCTTTTGATACAGTTACACTACTGAATTATCTTTCCATATTTTATCATAATGGATTTTGTAAATAAGATCATTGGCGAAGAATTAAGCATTTTCGAAAATAAATTTTCGGAAGCTGTCAAAAGCAATACTCCCCTGCTTGACAGGATAATGAAATATATTATCAAGCGAAAGGGTAAACAATTGAGACCAATGTTCGTTTTTTTATGTGCAAAACTTCATTCCCCAATTAATGAAAGTACATACCGGGCTGCTGCACTGGTTGAACTGCTTCACACAGCCACACTGGTTCATGATGATGTGGTGGATGAATCAATGGAAAGACGGGGCTTCTTTTCTATCAACGCTATTTGGAAAAACAAGATAGCTGTATTGGTGGGTGACTATCTCTTATCCAAAGGTCTTTTATTATCAACCGAAAATAATGACTTTGAACATCTTCATATTTTGTCAGAAGCGGTGAAACAAATGAGCGAGGGAGAATTGCTGCAGATCGAAAAATCCCGGAACCTAAATCTTAAAGAAGACATTTACTTTGAGATTATCCGTAATAAAACTGCTTCTTTACTTTCTTCAGCCTGTGCTGTTGGATCATGGACTACCAGTAAGGATGAGCATATTTGTAAAAGAATGAAGCTATTCGGGGAAAATGTTGGGATTGCATTTCAAATTAAAGACGATCTTTTTGATTATGGCAATGAAGATATCGGTAAGCCTACTGGTAATGATATCAAAGAGAAAAAATTGACACTTCCACTTATTTACACACTTAATAACATTGATCAATCTAAAAAAAGAGCATTGATCTATATTATTAAAAACGAAAATAAAAATCCAGAAAAAGTAAAACAACTTATTAAAACAGTGGTGGAATGTGGAGGAATAAAGTACGCCGAAAATAAAATGATACATTACAGGGATGAGGCCTTAAAGATACTGCATGAATTTCCTGAAAATGAAGTACGAAAAGCATTAGAGGAATTGGTGAGATATACTACAGACAGAAAATATTAATGGTAAATAAAATAAATTTTACCCATGACAAAAAGATGGAAAAGACTGGAGGCGGATAAGGGGAAAGTAAAGTTTTTGCATGAAGCACTAAAAATTAACCCTGCCATTTGTAAAATTCTTGTACAGCGTGGTATTGATGATTTTGAAAAAAGCAAAGCATATTTCAGACCACAGCTTACTGCTCTGCATGATCCTTATTTAATGAAAGATATGGATCTGGCCGTTAAGAGAATTTGTAATGCTTTTGATAAAAAAGAAAAGATCCTTGTATTTGGAGATTATGATGTAGATGGCACCACTGCTGTGGCTTGCATGTATCAGTTCCTTACAAAAATTTATGATTCATCTCTTTTGGAATTTTATATTCCACACCGCTACAGAGAGGGCTATGGTATAAGCAAAATGGGTATTGATTATGCAGCAGAAAATAATTTTTCGCTGATCATTTCACTGGACTGTGGTATCAAATCCAAAGACCTTATTGCCTATGCAACCACACTGGGAATTGATTTTATTATTTGCGACCATCATTTTCCGGATGACGAAATACCTACAGCTGCAGCTATTTTAAACCCAAAACAAAAAGAATGTAATTATCCTTACAAAGAACTTTGTGGATGTGGTGTAGGATTTAAATTGATAACGGCGCTGGCCGAACGTTTTGGTGTGAATGAAGAAGAATATTTTTGTTTTCTTGACCTGGTGGCTACTGCAATTGCTGCAGACATTGTACCAATAACCGGAGAGAACCGCATACTGGCTTACCATGGTTTGGAAAGAATCAATAATGCCCCTTCAGCAGGCATCAGAGCGTTAATAAAGTTGGGAAACATACAAAAAAAGTTATCCATCAATAATGTGGTTTTTGTAATTGCCCCAAGAGTAAATGCTGCAGGGCGTATGGATGATGCCAGGAAAGCGGTGCAATTATTTGTGGAGAAAGATTATGAAAAGGCTTTAGTTATAGCAGAACTATTGCATAATGATAACAGCGATAGAAAAGAAGCTGACAGTTCTATTACGCAACAGGCGCTGGCATTAATTGAAAACAGCAGTTTCCTGAAAACCAGTAAATCAACAGTTGTTTACCAGGAGCATTGGCATAAGGGTGTGGTGGGCATTGTTGCAAGCAGGTTAATTGAAACATATTACAGACCTACAGTAGTACTTACCAGGAGCGGTGATGTGGCAGCAGGCAGTGCCAGGAGTGTAACAGGATTTAATTTATATGAAGCCATTCATGCCTGCCGTGAACATTTGCTTGGTTATGGAGGACATTTTGCTGCAGCGGGTTTATCATTGCTTCCTGAAAACGTAGAGGCATTTAGTACAGCATTTGAAAAAGTAGTAAATACAACGATTGATCCCCAACTATTAATTCCAGAAATTATTATTGATGAAGAACTTTCTTTTTCCCAAATCAAAGCCTCTTTTTACAATATCATCCAGCAGATGGAACCTTATGGCCCTGAAAATATGCGGCCTGTATTTATTGCAACCAATGTAACAGAAACCGGCTATTCAAAAATTGTGAAGGAGCAGCATGTACGTTTTGTATTAAAACAAAGCAACTGCACCTTTACAGGAATTGGTTTTAATATGGCAGATAAATTTCACCTGCTTGAAACTAAAAAGCCATTAGATATCGTTTTTACAATTGATGAAAATGAATGGAATGGTCAAACCAGTTTACAATTGAAGATGATTGATTTTAAACTTGCAGAAACAATTTAATTATTACTCTTTACCTTACTTAAAACAACCCAATAAAATTGAAATTGCTACAATACCTGCAATATTTTTTTTACATCGGAATTAACTGGAACTGGAAGATTGCCTGTATAACGCTGGCACAGGAAATCCGTGGAGAAAAAAAGTATGGCATTGATACAACCGGCGCAGATGAATTGGAACAATTAAAAGCAGCAGGTATCAATATTGCTCATTCCACTATATACATGCCTGTTAGCTACAAAGTAATAGAAGATGCTTTTGACAAAATCAATCTGAAAAACCACCATCATTTTTTAGATATTGGTTGCGGAAAAGGAAGAGGCTTATGTGTGGCGGTTCACAGGGGGTTCAAAAAAATAACGGGCGTGGATTTTTCAAGAAAATTTTGTGAGCAGGCAACAAAAAATCTGGAATCAACAAAAAATAAAATACCGGCATTTAGTTACAACGTAATTGTTGGTGATGCTGCTGAATTCAGTATACCGGAAGATGTAGATTGCATTTTTTTGTTTAATCCTTTTGATAAGGTAATTATGCAAATCGTTTCGGATAATATCGATAAAAGTCTTCAGTCAAACCCCAGGGACATGAATATCATCTATGCAAATCCACTTTATAAAAACCTGTTTCTTGAAAAGCGTTTTTCTGAAATTTATCACAATAAAAGTTATCAATATTTTGAAGTATCCATATTAAGCTTCCGGCATTAAGATGCCGGAAGCTTTTATTACTATTCTGTAATTATAACAGGTTCCTTCTTCAATCCACTCATTAAATCCACACTCCTGTTGATGAAATTGGTAAGGTCATTCCCTTTGAGTAAATCCTGGGAAAGCAAAGCCAGGTCTGCCAAATT
>JAYVLZ010000311.1:0-9989 GCA_043759175.1 Chitinophagaceae bacterium
CTGTAAATCGTGGCTTGCTACATAAGCAAACTGTTCCAGCTCTTTATTAGAGGTAATCAACTCTTCATTTAACAACCGCAGATTTTCTTTAGCTTTTATTTCATCCGTAATTTCTATTGCCACACCACCCAGTAAGGTTTCACTGTTGGTGATTTCAAGAGGAAATTTAAACACTTTAAGCATTACTTTGCTGCCGTCTTTTTTTACAGCAGGTTCTATCGTTTGCAATATGCTGTTAGTGGTAAAAACAATATCATTATTGTCTTTATATTTTGTAGCAATATCGTTGGGGAATAGTTCAAAAAAACTTTTACCGGTTAAATTAGAAATGGTACTGGTGTCATAAAATGTTTCAAAATATAATCTATTGGTATACTGGTATACTGAATTTTTATCCACTATCCATGTCATAGCCGGGATATGTTCCATAAAAGACTGAAACTGCTTACGGATTTTATTTAAATCTGCTTCAATATTTTTTCTTTCGGTAATATCCGTGTGGGTGCCAACAATTTTCAAAGGCATGCCGATATTATCTTTTTCAATCACTACTCCCCTGTCCAGTATCCACCTTATGGAACCGTCTTTATGATAAACCCTGTACTCATGTGCATGCTGATCCATTAATCCAGCCGTGTATTTTTTATCATTTTCCTCCAGCATCCATCTATCTTCACTGTAAGTATGTTGCCACCAGTGGTTCACATTGTCATCTAGTTCATCATTGCTGTATCCCAGTAAGTTTTTAATATTGATGGAAAAAGTAGTTTTACCAGTTGTAAAATTATGCTCCCATGCATTATCTCCAATGGCATCCAGGATCAGGTGAAACTTTCTTTCATTTTTTTTAATTTCTTCCTCCGCTTCTTTTCTTTTGGTAATATCACGGATAGATGCAATACTTACTGTTTCTTCCCGGGTTAGCAGCGGACTAAGGCTTGTTTCTACCGGTATCATTTCGCCGCTCTTTTTCCTTGCAACAAGTTCTTTCCCTTCTCCCATTTCCCTCCATTTGGGTTGATGGATAAAACTGCTGTATATTTCCTTATGAGCAGTAGTGCTGCTGCCTGGTATTAATATTTCTACAGAGCGGTTAATAAGTTCCCCAGGCGTATAGCCAAACATTTTTTCTGTCTGCTGATTGATGAGCTGGATTTTACCTGCATTGTTTATTATTATCATTGCATCAGGTGCGGCTTTCAGCAAGTCCCGAAATTTTTTTTCATTTTGCGTTACCAGTTCCATTTGCTTTTTTTGTTCTGTAATATCCCAGTTAGTGCCTACCATTCTGGTGGCTTCCCCTTTAGCATTCCGTTGAACAATTGCATTGCCTTTAATATAGCGTATGGATTTATCCGGCCAAATAATTCTGAACTCAATATCAAATTCTTCCTTTCCTTTTATGGCATTTTCAATTGCACTGTCTCCTGCTTCTTTATCATCAGGGTGCAGGCCATTTAACCATGCATCATAAGCTCCAGAAAAATTTGCAGGAGCCATGCCGTACAGTTCATACATTTTATCATCCCAGCTTAATTTATTATGGATGATGTCCCAATCCCATATACCAATATTAGCTCCTTTTGTTGCAAGTGATAATCTTTCCGTTATTTGAAGTATTTCTTTTGTTCTTTCGGCTACAGTTTTTTCCAGTTGTATATTAATGGTTTTAAGTGATTCTTCTGCCACTCTTCTTTTTTCATCTATTCTGTTTAAGTATTTTGCTGTGAACGAAATAAGGAAAAGACTAACCAGTAAAAAAGAAATGGCAAATAAGGCAATACTAAAACTCCCGGAAATCAAATTGTTCCAGTAAAGCTGCAGAAGCCAAAACCCCAGTACAATTACAATAATGGCAGTTAAGGGAAATAACCTCCGTGCCATTAAACTACCAATATTATTTCCGGTAAAAAGACCTGTAAAGCCAATAGATTGATTTATCAGCGAAGCTCCTATTGATAATAGAAAAAACAATACCGCAGTATTAACAGCCATTGAAGAAAAGAAAGAAAGCTTATACAGCGTTGGTATGTTGTACAGGTATCCAAATATTGCTATAAGAGCAATAAGGGAAACAAAATGCAATGCATACTGTGCTGCGATTTTGATATTTTTTTTGGGAGAAGGAATGATTAAAAATGATAAACTCAGGAATATAAAACAAAAAGAGGTGGGAGCAGCCATTCTGCCCGGAAAGCCCTGTCCGGTTATCTTTGCAATATTATCCTTAATGAACCACTCATCTATTCCTGTATTAAAGCCAAACACATCCTGGGCAAAAGTGATCATCACAATCACCAGTATCATCAATGAAATAACGGGTTGAATAAAATAGCTTATTTTTTTTTCATTTACCAGCAAAAAAAGGGAGGTGCCGGAAAGTATAAAGCAAGCGGCGGTATTAAATTTCATGGCGGGAAACCCGGTGATAAGAGATTTGAATATCTCCACCTCAAGTATCCACCCAATAATTGTAAGCAGCCCTGTTATAATAGCAAGGGCAGCAATTATTTTTATAAATAATTTATAATAGCCTGAATTCAAAAAAAAGTTTTTAAAATATATTGGACAGCTATATTACGGTATATAGGAATTATAACTGTAACCTGCAAAAGTAGGTGAAAACCATCTGTGATACTATAGTACTTTTTTCAGAAGGTTTGTAGTTATATCGCTACAAGCGAATAAATATACGGGTTCGCATACCCAGCAATAGCGCAAAAAAATCATAATCAAAAAACGGATGAAATTTGTAAAGGATTAATGCTACAACAATGCTTAAAGGCTTATTTAAGGTAACGTCTTAGTGTCCAGGCCAGGGTTTCATGATCCTGTATTAACCCGGTTAAGAAATCTGCTGTTCCTTTATCTTTAAATTTATCTTCGCAATCATCAATACCTTTTCGCAAACTCATAATAACAGTCTCATGATCTTTCAGCAATTCTTTTATCATACCCGCCTGGTCAGGATTTTTACCCGGCGTTTCTTTAATGGTGGATAGTTTTAAAAATTCACTGAGAGTGGCTGGCACTATAAATCCAAGCTTGCTGATTCTTTCTGCAACTTCATCCATCGCTTCATCTAATTCTTCGTAGTGTTTTTCAAATAGTTTATGCAACTCCATAAAACTGTTTCCTGATACATTCCAGTGAAATTTTCTGGCCTTCATGTATAGTAACACGGTGTCTGAAAGCACACCTGTTAATATTTTATTGACGCCTTCTAAATTTTTTTGAGTGATACCAATATTTGCATTCATCGTTTTATTTTATACTGGGGTTTTAAGATTACGTTTTCTTACAACAATTAACACAATAAAAATCAGGTGAAGTGCACTATACAATAAAATATTAACCTGCTTTTTTACGGTCTGCCACCAGCACCACCACACCGGCTAATATAGCAATACCACCTGCATAATCAGGCCAGTCTACTGTCTTCTTTTCTTTCTTATTAATTTCTACTGGTCCTATGTCAACTATTTTTTCCTGTTTGGTAAAACTAAGTTTTCCAAAAATGAACATTAAAATACCTGCTGCAATAAGTACAATTCCTAATGGTTTCATATAATGTTTTTATATGTTATACTATAATATCATGCCGGAAAATTTATAATATTAATCTACTGCATATTAGCTGCCGAACATAGTAATGAGGGACAAATTGGGTAAAATTTTCTACGGGCTATTTGGTTGACAAAAAATTTATCTTCTTTTATAAAGTTCTTAGCATATTGTAATTGACTTTACAAAAAAACTACAGCAGTGCTTTTACAATTATTTCCCATTCCTGCTGTAAAGAAACATCCGGCCTCTTTCTGCCGGCTTTGCGATACCAGTAATCTGCATTCCAGGTATCTCCTTCTTTACGGTGAAGATAAGCATGTACCCAGCATGCAATAGTATCTTCCAGATGATCCACCATACTGTGAGCTTTATCCCAGTTACCATGCCCCTCATACCACATTGCAGATAAATAAACCGTAATGCCCTCCGGTGGTGATGGTTCTTTTATAGTTTGCTGAAAAGTTTCAAACTGCATATATACTTTTATCAAAAATAGCAAACCCTGATTGTAACAAAAAACATTACCGGAAATGAATTAGTTTTCTGTAGTAATTGTAAACGTTTTTATTTGCTTAATCATGGATCACCAACTAATGAAGGCATGCGGAGTATTACGGAAGACCAGGAAAAAGCCAATGAATAACTGCAAACTTTAAACAGAGCAAATTTTTTATTAAGGATTTGGTTGCCTGATCTGGCAGGAGTATCTTCCAAAAATTAAAATATTTTCATCAGTGCATTAATGGTGCTGGTTTGTTTCATAGTAGCCAATGATTAAAAATTTGCCGCATTTTTAACCCGCCATTTTACAGGCATGAGGAATTATTTTCTTATTCAACAAACAAAGCAGAGAACATTCAATAAACAATTTGAAAATAAATCTGTTTAAACAAACAACAAGTTATACTGTTATACAATGTTTAAAATCCAGCTCCAATGTTAATAACGTATATCATACCAGGTTTTCATGTTTACACCGGCAGGCTGTTTACTATCCCGGCATGAAAAATGTTTTATATCAGAGCAGGTCCATTTTATTTTATTATTAAATTAAAAAAAAATTATGAAGAGTATTATTTTAGTTTCACTTGTTGCTTTATCATTTTCATTATCTGCACAGGATAAAATGGATAAAACAACTACCATGGATAAGAAGAAAGCTGAAGTTTGGCTGGTGAGAGGCATAGGTGTTAGTTTTCAAAAGTTCGAAAGTTTAAACAGCCGCATTGCCGGCTTGCCTCAATACGAAGGCCTGAAGGATAATATATGGACGCTTTCTCTGGGTTCCATGCATGTTATGAAAAATGTTGTTTCACAAATAACCGCCACCGCCGGCAGTACGATGAGCGGACACCGGGATAAAAAAAGCAGCGCCCTGCGTTTCCTGAGCGGTGGCTTCGATTTGGGTTATGATGTGGTACCTGCGGATAAGATTATGCTGTACCCAATGGTGGGAGTTGGTGTAGAAGCTTACCAGGCCCTTTTTTATAAGGATGTTTCGGGTGTTAATTTTGATGATGTGCTGGGTTCTTCCGCCGTACAAAATAATATCCGCAGCGTTAAGTTTAATAATGTGTTTGCTACTTATCGCCTGGGCCTTGGTTTTGCACTTAAATCTCCCAAAGGGTGTGGTACCATTGGCATACAAGCTGGCTATACAGGAAGCTTTAAAGACAAAAGCTGGAAGAGCAGTGAGAATCAGTCTCTCAATGGTGCTCCTGTTGATAATTTGAGCAGGTTAAATATTTCATTAGTGTTTACCGGTGGAATGGGGATGGGGATGATGAGGAAATAATTTATGTTACTGGCAAGTGAATTTTATCCGCTGCTATGGTTTCCGGCATCCATGTAATGAGGATGTCCGTAACTCATATAAAAGAGACGTCTTCTATTGGAGAAAACTTTTGCCTGGCATTTCATCAAATAAGGTTAATGATTATTGTAGGCGCTTGCAGAGTCAAAAGAGAAAGGAACAGTTTTCCGCTAATTGCTATTATTAGTAATATTTCTACAAGAAGTAAATGACTTTTCCTATAAAACCGTTTCATTAACTCACCGATATTTGTACTGTTAATGAGTAAATATCCAATTATCCAAAACCAAATGCAAGATCCTTTGAAACCACACTGCTTATGAAACCAATCCAGTATCTCTGAAAACAAGATGACATCTTAACAATGGCATCATTTTAAAATCAATTTTATGAAAAGCCTTCAGCAATGAAGGTTTTTTTTATAATAGCAGTACTAAAGAAAGTACATTAAAACTAATTCGAAATTTTTTCATCCAACATTTTAAAATTACTGTTTAATATCAAGGCAATGCCAACTAACACTCTATGCTCATTAACGAGTGATGTGTTAAAACCTGCACTACCGGTGGGGTATATTTTCCAGCAGTGTAATCACGTTCATATGCCATTTATTTAAAACAGTTGCCACATTAGCAATAGAGTAATTATTCAGGTATCTTAATTGTAAATATGGAAGTGGCCCTGGTTTATGGATTAGCTTTTTACAGGAGAAGTGATAAAATATATTTTCTAAACTATTATCTCTTATCACTATTTCAGTATTGATTTCAGGATAAAATGGCAGCAAAATAAATTTTGCATTAATAGTTGATTTACCTGGCAGAGGGGGATGGATTTCTAAATTAAAATTGATGAGATTGCTTTCTTCTATTTCACCAGTTATCACCATTGTTCTTGCATCATCTTTTATCGCATTCATCTTCCCATCAACTATCGTTAGCTTTTGATAATAAATATTTTCTGCTAAAAAATAACATAGTTTTTCCTGCCTGTATATTGGGTTAATCTTAAAACCCATGTCCACTTCAATAAGATGGTCATTACTGTTGGTAGGGATGAACGTGTTTGTTTCATATAATCCTTTAAGCCTGGCAGGCCTCACAATTGTTGCCTTTTTTATCATCTTTTTAAAGTTTCATCAAACCTACTTAAAAAAATATGAAACTTTCTTTTGCCGTGGCCATCCATATTTTTAGACGTCCGCCCGTGCCATACATCTTA
This sequence comes from Chitinophagaceae bacterium, assembly GCA_043759175.1. Lineage (GTDB taxonomy): Bacteria > Bacteroidota > Bacteroidia > Chitinophagales > Chitinophagaceae > Ferruginibacter. Next base: position 6,602 of record JAYVLZ010000311.1, read on the forward strand.
AAGTAAGTAATTGAATGCATCCATTAAAGGATGGAGATAAAAAGAGATCTCAGTCTTTATTACTTGCTAACAGTTTAAGATATAAAGCAGAGCGGACGATTGTAAAAATTTTGTTTGGCTACAGTTTAATTGTTACCAATTAGTTCAATTTCATCCAGGATTTCAGGCCTTTTCGGATCACTTCCATAATCATTATGTCCTTCCGTTCCTTCTGTGCATGCTAATATTAAATTGTAAATTGGTATTAGAAGAAACCAGCCGCTTTTATTAACATCATGCATACGTCTTACTCCAACAGCAATACTCGGAACTAAAACTGCTAAGCTGTAGATGGAATCCAGGAATTGCGTATTTAATATGGAGTCAGATAATGTCAGTGCTATAGAAATAATGACACTGAACAAAGTGAAATACCAATATTCACTTCTTCTTGCTCTGCCAGTAAATATTGCATACTTCTTTAAAACTAATAAATACCATTTCATATATCAAGGTTTTGGTTACGAGGTAAAAAGGTAAAAGCAATATAGTAAACATTTTTTTGAAAGCTGTTGTCTTACTATTCAAATCCTGGACACAGTTTATATTCTTATTTGTAATTTTTAATGAGTGAAAAGCAAACTGCATTGGTCTGGATATAATAATTCAATTGCTTACGAAGTATAAATCTATTGAAAATAAGTTGGATAAAAATTACTTTTTTAATAGCAGCTATTACTGCATTTCTGCAGCTAACTTAAGCTCCTGAAGATTTTTAATCATTCCCTCCCGTAGTGATTTATTCATTAACCCAGACAAAAATCCATTTAAAGATTCTTCCACAGTTACTTTACATTTTCCATTTCCCTCTTCCTGAAAGTACCAGTTATGTACAGCTGTTATCCACCAAATTTTCCCTGTCCAGCCTATTTCAGTAAATGGTTCCAGTGTATGCAATTTGGATACAATAGATAACCCACCGGTCTTCCATTTAAAACTTGTTCCTTCTTTTGGTTCACCAATAATACTTACCTTTTCCACATTGCTTTGCCAACTCTTCCAGTTATTTATTTCTGAAATTAATTTAAAGGCTGTTACAACAGAGGCATTTATAAATATTTCTTCTTTTGCGTAACGCTTAGCTGATTTATTTACGTCTATTTTCATATCACTTAATTTTACTTATGTAACAAAATTGAAGGAATCAAAAATTTGTCATGCGTTGATAATGTTTGCCAATGATCAGTTATTGCTGCAGAAGAATATTATAAAGATGAGCCAGCAATTACAGTGCCGTGTTGTTTTAAAACGTGAAGCTAACTCTTTTCTGTTTGTACTATTTAAAGCAGCTGCGTTGTTGCTTCTTCGGCATCCATGCAATAATGCTGTCTATTTATCTGCGGCGTTAAAATTTCTGCAATAATTGAATAAATCAGGTAAGGCGCTGTTGTTTTTTTATCTTTACAAAAAAAAGATAGTATGAAAAAAAATTATAAAATAATGATACTGGCAGCCATTGGTACTGCAGCAATAACGCTTTATTTAATCCACAGGAGGAATACAAAAAGGATGCTGGAAAATATTGCCGATGAAGGATATGAAACCGCACCTGATATTCTTTTCCCTGATAAGAATGTAAGCCGCAAATTGCACTACGGTCCGGTACTTCCTGTATAACCTGTTTAAGGCTTTCTTTATTCAGCTCAATTTTACTGGGGCAAGTTATGAATATCTTTTTCATAAGTTGGTTGGTGGCATCCACTGGTATTTCCGCTGCATTAATTAATAGAAAAGCCTGTCAATAAATTGAAAGTATCATTAGTATTGATTTTCAGGAAAACAATTTAAAGCAAAGCGGTTTATTAGAACCTGCCTGAATGGGAAAAAGTTTAATGCTAATATTCCAACGATGCCGCAGCAGCATTACTAAATTTTACTGTATGATTGCGTTTATCAATAATGTAACTGTGTTTAAGATTTTTTGTAGTATAAAATTGTTCATTTATTTTTATTTCATACGTTTCAAAATCGAGGCTGCTTTTTATTGAGTCCAGATAGGATTGGTAATTCTTCTCTAAAAAATTATTATCCACCATTAAATTAACGCAGATGGATTTATCATCAAAAAAGATTTGGAACTGGCTGATGGACGTATCATCCTTAAATAAAAAGTTGAAATAAGCCCAATGTATTTTTTTATTTTTTTTGTCCGTAATAATATCATCCTTTCTGCCCGCTAAGTTTTCAATAACAGGATAATTTCTGCCACAACTGCATCTTTTATCAGAAAACTCTACTACATCATCTGTATCTTATTTCATAAAAATTGCAGCTTCATTTGCAAGGTCGGTGCCCAGTAAGTTTCCTTGTTCATTTATCTCATATATACACCGGCTGCTTATTAAGTGAAGCTGATGCTCTTCACATTCAAATGCTGAAATACCAGCTTCATTGCAGCCATACTGGTTAAAGACTTTAACACCAAATGCTTTTTCAATATTCGCTCTTGTTTTTGGAGAAAGCATTTCAGCAGTACTCACAATTCCTGATAAACCGGAGGGAGGAGTAATACCATTTTTTATTATATAATCTGCAATCGTACTAATAGCCATGGTGTACCCGTAAATGAGTTTTATCTTTTTCTGTTTTATTGATTCTATATACTTTGCAATGATCTCTTCTGTTAAAATTGCTACGGGATAACTTTCTATATTCATCAGTTTGTAAAAAATATCATGTTTAATATTTTTCTTTATCAGTGCACTGCCTGCAATAAATGCTACTCTATCACCAAAGCAGTAACCGGTAGCTTCCCATGAAAGAAGGATTCCTGCCCATAAATACGATTGGGCTTGTGGAGAGGTAACATAAAAAAAAGGATTGCCTGAAGAACCGCTTGTTGATTTCTTAATTAATTTCCCCCGATAAATTTGGGAAAGGAAATGATCAGGATTTTGTCTTATTATTTTTTTATTGAGAATTTTTAAATCATCCCACTGTAATAAGTGGTAGATTGTTTTGCTACTAAAAAAAGCCTGTCCAGTTTTTCATAACGTCTTTTATCTAATTCTTCTTTTGGCAGGTATTGTTCTGATTTTAAATGTTTCAGTACATCATAAATTTTTAAACCACTTATTTTATCAATAAATTTTAGTTTTAATAAATTTAGGTTTTTCATTTTTTCTTTGGTTATGTGTAAAAGGGGCAATTGTAAAAATTAGTTAACAAGCAAAACATTATTAACTGTTCAGTAAAAAAACGAGTAGCCACCAGGCTTATCATACTATCAAATTCACTTCTGAATTTTAATAAACAAGTCACTACCGTCTTGTTAAAAAGTATATCAGTTCTTTGAAAATATTGCTGGATAAGGGTTTCAGAGATTCCAAATTTCAAACGATTTGAACTG
>JAYVLZ010000312.1:0-5217 GCA_043759175.1 Chitinophagaceae bacterium
CCATTTCCCTTCCTGTAAAAATGGATCAAGCCTGCTGTAATCAAAAGAAGCATCAATACCTTTTAATAAAATACTTTCGATATCATCCCCATAAGTTAATATCACAGATTTGGTGGCAAAGCGCTCTACTGTTTTTACCTGCGGTAATTTTTTTATGTAATTTTCTACACTATCATCCTTTGTGATAACATAATCTTCAGCATTGGTTACCCGCTGTTCAATATCCTGCAGTACATGTATATGCCCCCAAAAGCTGAAAACTTTATTACTGATTACATTGGTGAAGCCATTCATAAAACTGAGCGCCACAATCATCACCGCCACACTTACAGCAGTGGCCACTGTGGCAAGCCGGATAATAAAACGTGAAAAAGTTTTTTCACTGTTAAACGACATTCGCTTTGCAATAAAAGCAGAAATATTCAAACGGAATAATTTTTGTTACCTTTCAAAAATAAAAATATTTTACCAAGTACATGAATCTTTTTAAAACAGTACCCACATTTATCTGTATCCTTTTAACGGGCGAAGATACCGCATCTGCACAGGCAAATCCTGATAACATTTACAAATCAACTATTCATTCAGTAAAGTTTCATGTATATGGCGATCAGCAAACAATGCCATTGTACAAACTCAACAGCAGCGATAAACTGGAACTGCATTTTGATGATATGGATGCCAATGTAAAAAGTTATTACTACACTTATCAATTGTGCGATTATAACTGGGAGCCGGTAAACCTCAGCCCTTTTGATTATTTAAAAGGATTTACACAAATGCGTATCAGCACTTATCGCTTTTCTTCCATTGCATATACAAGATATACGCACTACCAGGCAATATTGCCGGAAGCAAATTCAATCCCATCAAGAAGTGGCAACTATTTGCTCAAAGTTTTTTTAGATGGTGATCCTTCCAAACTTGTTTTTACCAGGGGCATGCTGGTGCTGGATGCAAAATCATCTGTGAGTGCCCAGGTTATTCAGCCCTTTACTCCACAGGTGTATAATACACATCAACGGATAAAGTTTACGGTGAACCTGGAAGGTATCAACAGCTTTAGTGCAAGCCGGGAAATAAAAGTAATGGTACTGCAAAATTACCGCTGGGATAATGCACAGGGAAATATTCTGCCCACTTTTGTCAGGAGTAATTCTTTGGAGTATAACAGTGAAAATAATTTTGTTTTTCCAGGAGGTAAAGAATGGCGCTGGCTGGATTTAAGAAGCCTGCGGCTGCTGAGTGAAAGAGTAGACAGTGCCAGCAATAAAAAGAACAGTGTGGATATTTATGTAAAGCCGGATATTGACCGTAATGCACAGCGTTATATTTATTTTTCTGATTTGAACGGGCAATATCTTACTGCCACTTATGAAACCATTAATCCGTACTGGCAGGGAGATTATGCTACCACACATTTTACTTTTGTTACACCTTCACAAACACCTTACCCCGATAAAGATCTTTATTTGATCGGCCAGCTAACCGATTACCAGTTAACTGATCAAAATAAAATGAAATTCAATGTAGAAAAAGGAGTGTATGAAGGAATTCAATTTCTAAAACAAGGGTACTACAACTACAGCTATTTACTCACTGATAAAAAAGATCCATCAAAAAAAACAGAGCTGGAAGGCAATTACTGGGAAACAGAAAACAGCTATACAGTATTGGTATATTACAAATCATTTGCTGATCAGAGTGATCAGTTGATAGGCGTTGCAAGGATCAATAGCAGGATAGATAAACCAGGTTTTAGTTTTTAGCTAATATCAACCACAGCGTTTACCAAATTAATATGGCGCATATGAAACCACATGCGCCAGGGAATAATTGGCAGTTATCATTTTTTAATGATAGTTTTCATCGGTTATAAGGTTCATACATACAATTAACAGAAATGGTTACATTTTCTGAAATCTGCTTTGCAACAACTGACGGTATGGAAATATTATAATCAGCCAGTTTTACATCAAATTTTGATTCACCACTGATCTTTTTATTTGCAATATGAATAGTGGCAGGAATAGTTATGTTTTTTGTTACGCCATGCATAGTAAGGTTTCCGGCAACTGTTACCTGGTAAATACCATCTTTATTAAAATCCACTTTTGATGGATCTGTGAAAGTTCCCTGGAAAACTGCCTTGGGAAATTTGCTACTTTCCATATAATTTTCGTTAAAGTGTTCCTGCATCAAAGCCTTCTCAAACTTAAAGCCTGTATTAAGCACCTGGAATGCCAGTTGATTTTTTTGCTGATCGATCATGCTGAAAACTTCGTTATTGTTTGCATCAATATTTTCAGCGGTGGTTTTAGAAAAGAAATTGATTTTCCCATTACGGGTAATCCATTTTTCCTGTGCCTGAGATTTGAATGCTGTCAGCATCAGCAAAGCGATTGCAATAATTTTTACGTGTTTCATGATAATTTATTTATGTTTTTTATTGAAAAAATTCTTGACAAATTAAAGCCCCATCTGAAACGCCATTGCTTCCAGCTGGTGGTGGTATAAGGAATAAATTGGTTTTCCAGTATAGCCGTGCTGTTGGTAAATGTGAAATCAAACACATGACCACCGGTTTCAAATTCAATACCTGCACCAAGTGGGTTATAAAAATTTAATCCTGCTGCTTTAAAGCTGTTTGTACTGGCAGTGTTTCTGAAAACTTTGTAATAATCCGCAATCAGCGCCATCCTTTTAGTAAGTTTAAGACGGCCTCCAATGCCTGCAGCAAAAACACCATTCTGATCATTATTAATCACATAGTTCGTATGTACATAAGTGGGCATCAGCATCAATGAAAAGCGGTCAGAAAATTTACGTGCAATCAGCAATTGGTTAATAAAAGATAACCTGTCGCTGAATGAATTGAAATGATCAGGCGTGTTGGCCTTAACGTTAGAAGCCATGGAACTCACTACCGCATTTGAAAAAGCCGTAACAGTAACCGGCATACTGGCATCATCTGTTTGTCGCAGCAATTTGTATTTTAAAGACGCTTCATATAATTGCCTTACAGCGGTAGCACCCTTTGAGCGACTGACACCGGCGGTAAACCGGTCTGTAATACCGTAATCAAAACTTATTTTTACATCAGTGGAATTCTCCAGGCCAAAAAAACTTTTTTCACCGCCAAATTCACCGCCAATATCACCAAACCGGTGAGACACTCTGAAATCCAAATTATGTTTACCAAGCGTTTCAATGGTACGGGAATTCACTAACTGTGTCCCCTTAAATGTTGCATAAGTCGGTTGTTTCTTCACAGCAAGTTGTTTGTTCACTTCATTGTCCAGAATGTTGGAAAGACTGTCTTGTGCAATCATATTTTTCGCTATAAAGAAAAAGAGAACTGTTACGATAATCCGCATAATATTTATTTAAACGTTACTAATAAAATTGGTTGCTGTTATTCAGGTGAGCCACGGTTTACCCATGCCTTAAATAATTCTTTATCTTCTTCCGAAAAAGGTTTTCGTGGTGGAGGTGGCATTGAATTTTCAACAATGGTTTCCATGATCCTTGTGCTGTATTGTGCAGCATTTTCATAGGTGTTTGTGTTAAACCAGTATTGCGGAGCAGAACCATCTTTCCCATGACAGGTGCTGCAATTATTTTTTAAAACATTATGAATGTAATTTGTATCGGTTACATTATTAACCGTTACTCCATCAGGTATAAAATTCGCTTGCCCCTTTAGCAAATCTCCCTTTTTAGAACATCCTGCCAGCAAAAGAATACTACAAATGATACAATAGTATCTGCAGTGCATTTTAAATACACGTTTCATAATAAAATAATAAATGTTGGTTGATTAATTCAGTAATAAGCTTTTGATGATTACTACATCATTGAGATAACCGGTACAGATACCTTTGATGGTTACCTGGTCGTCCGGCTTTACATTTTTTTGAGATCCATCCATTGTGCAGGCAATGCCAAACATAGGGTCGCCTGAGTCCAGTATAATCTGCAATTGTTCATTCTGATTATGTTTTACTTCCAGCACTTTTCCGCTTACCTGGAGTGCTTTATTCAGATAAGATATATTGGCTTTGGGTTCGTTTGATGTAAAGTCTTTAAAAAGAGCAACAGCAGTAACTGGCTCTGCCTTCAGGTCAGCCACATCCTGTACGGGTTTATTGTATTCGTAATAGGCAACTCCCAAAGCCACACAAATAATTACTGGTATTACAATAAAGAACATTTTGTTAAATGTCATAAAATATTATTTACAAGATGAATAAAAAATGCCGGGATAAAATTTAGGGGAAGAAAAATAATCAGGAATAAATAAATTAATTGAACTGGAGGTATATTCTTAAAACAAAAACATTCAGCCTGCAAAAAATTCCTGAGTATAATTATTAATTTGTATTTGTTGGATTTAGACAAAAGCCATGCCAGCATTCTTTTGGTGAATAACTTAAAACGCAGCATTAAATGTGATTTGAAACAATTCTATTACAATTAATAACTTTTATTCTTCTGTTTATAGTTTAACTTTTATGAAATACGTTTTTTATTCACATTTCAATTTTGTGATTTGGGTTACGCAGAAAGTGAAACTCTGAATTCATAAAGGAAGCGTTAAAATACGTTCTGGCTATTTTAAAACTTTTTGGTCACCAGGATAATCAGTTCAATAAAATCCCTTCTTTAAAAATAATTTAAATATGATCGTTGGAAACTGTGATTGTAATTTCCCTATATTTGCGGCGGCAAGTCTTATACGGCCAGCTCCTGTTGAACTCCCCCAGGACCGGAAGGTAGCAAGGGTAAATGGTTGAGCGGTGCGATGTAAGTAACTTGCCATTTTTTTTGCCCCTATCCCCTAAAGGGGAGCTTTAGAGCCTGCTTAATTAATCATTTTTATATTTTAGCCAGACCTTAAATTATTTACTTCATAGTCTCTCAATTATTTTACTTTTGCCAACAACAATTTCTCTAACATTTTAAAAAGCTAATCCCCCTTTAGGGGATAGGGGTATGAAATTTTTTATAGATACAGCCAACCTGGCACAGATAAAAGAAGCAAACGATTTAGGTATCCTGGATGGTGTTACTACCAATCCTTCGTTAATGGCAAAGGAAGGCATTAAGGGGGAGGCCGCTGTGATGGCGCATTACAAAACCATTTGTGAATTGGTGGATGGTGATATCAGCGCAGAAGTGGTTTCAACAGATTTTGATGGCATTGTTGCCGAAGGT
>JAYVLZ010000313.1:0-7611 GCA_043759175.1 Chitinophagaceae bacterium
CTTGCAAAAATTGTAAAGGAAGGAGTGTGGAAAAATGATTTAGTGGGACTGATATTTAATACTATTGGTATCAGTGATGGCATCAGTAATGGGACAGATGGTATGCGTTACTCATTGGTGAGCCGTGATTTAATTGCTGACAGTATTGAAAGTGTATGCGGTGGATTTTATTATGATGGATTGATTGCATTACCCGGTTGTGATAAAAATATGCCAGGTGCTATTATGGCGATGGGGCGTTTGAACCGTCCGTCTATTATGGTGTATGGCGGCACCATTGCGCCGGGTCATCACAAAGGAGAAGAGTTAAATATTATCTCATCTTTTGAAGCGCTTGGAAAAAAATTAGCAGGCACTATTACGCCGGAAGATTTTAAAGAAGTGGTGAAACACAGTTGCCCCGGTGCAGGTGCATGCGGCGGTATGTACACTGCTAACACGATGGCTGCGGCAATTGAAGCATTGGGTATGAGCCTGCCTTTTTCATCTTCTAATCCTGCTATCAGCGATGATAAAAAAAATGAATGCTTAGATGCAGGCCGTGCAATAAAAGTATTGCTGGAAAAAGATATCAAACCAAAAGATATCATGACCAAAGCGGCTTTTGAAAATGCAATTGTTACGGTGATGATCTTTGGTGGAAGCACCAATGCAGTGCTCCATTTAATTGCAATGGCAAAGAGTGTGGATGTGCCATTGACACAGGAAGATTTTCAACGCATAAGCGATAAAACCCCCGTGCTGGCTGATTTTAAGCCAAGCGGAAAATATTTAATGCAGGAGTTACATGCTCATGGTGGTGTGCCTGCAGTGATGAAGTACCTATTAGAAAAAGGATTATTAAACGGTGATTGCCTGACAGTAACTGGTAAAACAGTTGCAGAGAATTTAGCAGGTGTTCCTGGTTTAAATTTTGAGACCCAAAAGATTATTTATCCTTTGGAACAACCATTGAAAAAAACAGGACACCTGCAAATCCTGTATGGCAATTTAGCAGAGAAGGGAAGTGTAGCAAAAATTTCCGGTAAAGAAGGCGAACGTTTTGTTGGACCGGCAAGAGTGTTTGATGGGGAGAAAGATTTAGTAGCAGGTATTGGAAATGGAAGAGTGAAAAAAGGCGATGTGGTAGTGATAAGATATGAAGGCCCTAAAGGAGCACCGGGTATGCCGGAGATGTTGAAACCAACATCAGCTATCATGGGCGCAGGTTTGGGTAAAGATGTTGCGTTGATAACAGATGGAAGATTCAGCGGCGGCTCACATGGCTTTGTTGTGGGGCATATTACACCGGAAGCTTTTGAAGGTGGCTTGATTGCAATGGTGAAAGATGATGATATCATTGAACTGGATGTAGCCACTAAAAAAATGACATTGAAAGTGAGTGAAAATATTATTGCAGATAGAAGAGCGAACTGGAAAAAGCCTGCATTAAAAGTAACTAAAGGTGTGTTATATAAATATGCAAACTGTGTGAAAGATGCAAGTGAAGGTTGTGTAACAGATGAGGCCCCATAAATCCCCCGAAGGGGGACTTTAAAGCAAGAGTATAATTATTAAAAGGATTTTTAAAATAGGAAACGATGGAACTTCTTGAAAAAATAAAACTGCCTGCTTCCGCAGAGACCAAGAACCCTCCTTTGGAGGGCAGGGAAGCCAGTGGCTCTGAAGCAGTATTAGATGCATTGCTTTGCGAAGATGTACATACTATTTTCGGTTATCCGGGCGGTGCTATTATGCCCATCTATGATGCACTCTATGATTATAATGACCGCCTGCAACATATACTCGTCCGTCATGAGCAGGGAGCCATTCATGCTGCACAGGGTTTTGCAAGAGCCAGTGGAAAAACAGGTGTGGTGTTTGCAACCAGTGGCCCCGGTGCTACTAACCTGGTCACAGGTTTGGCAGATGCCATGATAGATTCAACTCCGGTGGTTTGTATCACCGGGCAGGTGTTTGCACATTTACTGGGCACTGATGCTTTCCAGGAAACAGATGTGATCAATATTACTACGCCCATTACCAAATGGAATTACCAGGTTACAGATGCAACAGAAATTCCTGCTGTGTTAGCCAAAGCATTTTACATAGCAGGCAGTGGCCGTCCCGGTCCTGTATTGATTGATATTACCAAGAATGCACAGTTACAAAAATTCGATTACAAAGGTTATAAAAAGTGTGATCATATCAGAAGTTATCGTCCCAAACCAATTGTACGTAAAGAATATATAGAAGAGGCTGCAAAGCTTATTAATGCCGCCGAAAGACCATTTGTAATCTTTGGTCAGGGGGTTATTTTAGGCAAAGCAGAAAATGAATTCAAAGCTTTTATCGAAAAATCAGGCATACCATCAGCATGGACCATTATGGGTATGAGTGCCATACCAACAGATCATCCGATGGCAGTGGGTATGCTGGGCATGCATGGAAATTACGGTCCTAATTTATTGACCAATGAATGCGACGTGCTGATTGCAATAGGTATGCGATTTGATGACCGGGTTACCGGGAGATTAGATAAATATGCCAAGCAGGCCAAAGTGATTCACTTAGATATTGATCCGTCAGAAATTGATAAAAATGTAAAGACAACTGTTCCTGTATGGGGAGATTGTAAAGAAACATTGCCACTGCTAACAGCCTTGGTTAGCCCAAAAAAATATCCTGCCTGGATGCAAAAATTCCAGGACTGTATGGAGAAGGAAAAATCATTGTGTATTGAACCGGAAATGAATCCATCGGATGAGGTTTTGTCAATGGGTGAAGTAATCAAAGCATTGAATGAATTAACCAATGGGAATGCCATTATTGTAACGGATGTGGGCCAGCACCAGATGGTAGCATGCCGTTATGCAACAATGAACCAGACTAAAAGTAATATCACCAGTGGAGGTTTAGGAACAATGGGGTATGCGTTACCTGCAGCCATCGGTGCAGCTTATGGAGATCCATCAAGAACAACTGTAGCAGTAATTGGTGATGGTGGTTTTCAAATGACATTGCAGGAGTTGGGTACGATCATGCAGTTTAAACCCAATGTAAAAATTTTGATTCTTAATAATCAATTCCTTGGTATGGTGCGCCAGTGGCAGCAACTGTTTCATGAGAAACGTTACTCATTTGTTGATATCACCAGTCCTGATTTTGTAATGGTCGCAAAGGGATATTATATAGATGGGCAAAGAATCAGTGAAAGAGAAAAATTAAAAGAAGCATTGAAAACAATGCTGGATCATGATGGCAGTTATTTGCTGGAAGTGATGGTAGGAAAAGAAAACAATGTATTCCCGATGGTGCCGCAGGGAAGGGGCGTAGCAGAAATTGTTTTATGTAAGGAAGAAATTACCCCCATCCCCTAAAGGGGAGTTATTTAAAGGGTATAAAATATACAAAGCTTATAAAAAAACAGTGATGAATACACAAAAAAAATCAGGGTCTTTGAAGAATCCCCCGCTGGTCAGCGGGGATGGGGGTAAGCAGGAATATACCATAACAGTTTATACAGAAAACCAGATCGGTTTACTGAACCGCATCGCCATTATCTTTTCAAGAAGAAAGATCAATGTGGAGAGTTTGAATACCTCACCTTCTGAAGTGGACAGTGTACACCGCTTTACCATTGTGATCAATGAAACAGAAGACGTGGTAAAAAAATTATGCCGCCAGATTGAGAAGCAGGTGGAAGTTTTGAAAGCATATTACAATACCAATGATGAAATCATCTGGCAGGAGCTGGCATTGTACAAAGTGCCTACAGAAATAATTGCCGAAGAAGTAAAAGTAGAAAGACTGTTAAGTCAACATGGTGCGAAAGCGGTGGTGATAAGAAAAGATTACACGGTGTTTGAAGTAAGTGGTCAGCGGGCTGAGACCGATAACTTTATTAAAATATTGGAACCATACGGGTTGATAGAATTTGTTAGAAGTGCAAGAGTGGCTATTATAAAAGACAGCGATGGTTTTCATAATAAGCTAAAAGAATTTGAATACAGGGAGCCAGGTGAAGATGTGATGGAGAATGAGTTTTTGGATAAAAATGAAGAGGTGTTTACAATGTAGAGGCCTCCCCAAACCCCTCCAAAGGAGGGGCTTAAGAAGAGCTTAAAAATTTAAAGAGCTTGCCGAGTTGTTGAGTGTGGGAGTTATTGTTTACTAAAGAACAAATGAAGATGTGGAAGAATAAATGTTTGGATAAGGTATAAAGCACCGCTCCTTCCCTACTGAGCGTAGCCGAAGTATGGGGAAGGAGAAGGAGGATGAGGCCAGAGAGTGGGAGTGATAATGTGGTCAAAGTTCAATATAGGTATTCAGTACAAGTGAGTGACCCCTTCGGCTAAGCTCAGGATAAACTCCACGATGTTGAACAAAGTTGTTGTCGCCGGTAACATAAAAATTAAATTTAAAAAATCTCCATAACATCCGCTAACGGGCGGGAATGGGGGCAAAACAAAAAACAATGGCAAATTATTTTAACGCTTTATCATTAAGAGAGCAACTAAGGCAATTAGGTACTTGTGAATTTATGAACCGCAGCGAATTTGCTGATGGCGTGAATGTATTAAAAGGAAAAAAAATCGTAATAGTTGGTTGCGGTGCACAGGGATTGAACCAGGGATTAAATATGAGAGATTCAGGATTGGATATTTCTTATACGTTGCGTAAAGAAGCCATTGAAGCAAAAAGAGCGTCGTGGAAAAATGCAACCGAAAATGGTTTTGAAGTAGGTACTTATGAAGAGTTAATTCCGTCTGCTGATTTAGTATTGAACCTTACCCCGGACAAACAACATACTGCTGTTATCAAAGCAATCATGCCATTGATGAAACATGGTGCTACACTTTCTTACTCTCATGGTTTTAATATTGTGGAAGAAGGAACGCAAATAAGAAAAGATATTACGGTGATTATGGTAGCACCTAAATGTCCGGGTACAGAAGTGAGAGAAGAATATAAAAGAGGATTTGGTGTACCTACTTTAATTGCGGTGCATCCGGAGAATGATCCCGAAGGAAAAGGTTTGGCGCAGGCAAAAGCTTATGCGGCTGCAACAGGTGGCCACAGGGCTGGTGTGTTGCGTTCATCATTTGTGGCGGAAGTAAAATCTGATTTGATGGGTGAACAAACTATTTTGTGTGGTGTGTTGCAAACAGGATCTATTTTGAGTTTTGATAAAATGATTGAGAAAGGAATTGAACCAGGTTATGCTGCAAAGCTGATCCAGTATGGATGGGAAGTAGTTACCGAAGCGTTGAAGCATGGCGGTGTTACTGCGATGATGGACCGCCTGAGCAATCCTGCAAAATTGAAAGCGTATGAATTATCAACCGAGTTAAAAAATATTTTACGTCCGCTGTTTCAAAAACACCAGGATGATATTATGAGTGGCGTGTTCTCTTCTACCATGATGAAAGATTGGGCGAATGACGATAAAAATTTATTGACCTGGAGAGCTGCCACCGGTGAAACTGCTTTTGAAAAAACTGCACCAACCGATGCAAAGATTGGTGAGCAGGAATTTTTTGATAATGGTTTATTGATGGTAGCTTTTGTAAGGGCGGGTGTGGAGCTGGCTTTTGAAACGATGGTAGAAGCAGGCATCAAAGAAGAATCTGCTTACTACGAATCACTGCATGAAACACCGTTAATTGCAAATACCATTGCCCGTAAAAAATTATTTGAAATGAACCGGGTAATTTCTGATACTGCAGAGTATGGTTGTTACTTATTTGATCATGCAGCAAAACCATTGCTGAAAGAATTTATGAGCACTATTGATAAAGATGTGATCGGAACAAATTACAATGCAGGAAAAGATAATGGTGTTGATAACAGGGCAATCATTGAAGTAAATAAAATATTGCGTTCTCACCCGGTTGAAAAAATTGGTGCTGTACTAAGGCAGGCGATGGGTGATATGAAAGTGATCCAGACTGTGTCTGCTGAAAAAATAAAAGCACCGAAGATGGAGATGGCGTAAAGCCCCCATCCCCTAAAGGGGGTAGTAAATATTAAAAAATATCAGTAAAGAAATTGAATGCTGTAACAAATAGAAACGTTTTTCTTAACCCCCCTTTAGGGGATGGGGGCAGGCTTGACTTTACAAGTGCTTCATTAAGGTTGAAGAAGATTGTTACCAAAACTCCCTTGCAACTAAACCGCAACCTCTCAAAAAAATACCAGTGCAATGTGTATTTGAAAAGAGAAGACCTGCAGATTGTACGCAGCTACAAATTACGTGGCGCTTATAATATGATGAGCAGCCTGACTGCAGCACAATTACAAAAAGGAGTTGTGTGTGCCAGCGCTGGTAACCATGCACAGGGTTTTGCCTACAGTTGTAAAAAACTGAATGCGAAAGGTGTGGTATTTATGCCGGTAATAACACCCAATCAAAAAATTCATCAAACAAAAATGTTTGGTGAAGATTTTATAGAAGTGAAATTGATTGGAGACACTTTTGATGATTGTGCAATTGCGGCAAAAAAATATACAGAAGAAAATGGCCTCAATTTTATTCCTCCGTTTGATGATTACAAAATTATTGAAGGGCAGGGAACTATGGGAGTGGAAATAATGGAACAGTTTAATAGTCAATCTTCGCTGGAATCTTCTCCATTTCCTCCCCCTTTGGGGGAGATAGAGGGGGCTGTTGATTTTCTCTTCATACCTGTTGGCGGTGGTGGTTTAAGTGCTGGTGTTGGTTCTTATTTTAAGACTTATTCACCTAAAACAAAAATCATCGGCCTTGAACCGGAAGGAGCCCCATCAATGTATGAAGCGTTGAAAGCAGGCCACCCGGTAACGTTAGAAAATATAGATCGCTTTGTAGATGGTGCAGCAGTAAAAAGAGTGGGAGATATCACATTTCCAATTTGCCGGGATGTGCTGGATGATATGCACCTGGTGCCGGAAGGAAAAATATGCTCTACCATTTTAAGCCTGTACAATGAAGATGCAATTGTTGTGGAACCTGCAGGTGCATTGAGTATTGCAGGATTAGATGATTTTACGGATGCCATCAAAGGAAAAAATATTGTTTGCATTGTAAGCGGCAGCAATAATGATATCGACCGCATGCAGGAAATAAAAGAACGCAGCCTGCAGTATGAAGGGTTGAAACATTATTTCTTAATCAGGTTTGCTCAACGCCCCGGTGCATTAAAACAATTTGTAAATGATGTACTGGGTGAGCATGATGATATTGTTCGTTTTGAATACATGCAAAAACACAACAAAGAAACAGGCCCGGCATTAGTAGGAGTGGAGTTGAAATCAAAAGAAGATTATGATGTGCTGATGCAAAACATGGAGCATTATAATATCAATTACACAGAGCTAAATAAAGATGACACACTGTTTGGGTATTTGGTGTAAAAAAGCCTCCCCAAACCCCTCCAAAGGAGGGGCTTAAGGGTTCAATATTTTAAAGTGGTTACTGAAAATTGAAGTGCTGGCTGATATGTTGATTAAGGATTAAGGCTGATGTGGAAGAAATACAGTTTGGAGAAGGTAAGAAGCACCGCTCCTTCCCTTTTGGGGAAGGAGAAGGAGGATGAGGCCGGAGATGTGGGCTTCAGATAATGTGGACAAAGCTGCACAATGATATACTCT
>JAYVLZ010000314.1:0-4121 GCA_043759175.1 Chitinophagaceae bacterium
GAATTAAAGAAAATATTATGGGCATTGGTATTAACCTTAATGATACCATACAATTGTGCAGATGCAGTATTTGAGCTACCATTGGGGTTTATACCCAGGCGGATCATGTTATTCTTAAATGTGGTGGCTGCTCCGGAAGAACTTGAAATAATAACCGCACTCTGTGTGGCCAGTGTATTACTGCTGCCCGTTGAGAAACTATGCAGGTTATTTCTTTCCACAATATTTCCTCCCGTGTTGGCCGCATTATAGAACATACCCACAACGGTTAATGCATTAGGTGTATTTACCGTACTGGTGAAACTATGGAATGTATTATTTGAAACAGTATATAAAGCAGTGCCTGTAACCGTGCTAAAAGCTGCCAAGCCAACAATTGTTGATATATTACTATTTAGCGTTGGATTAGTACTAGACGTGGTTAAGTTTCTAATGGTATTGCCCGAAATAGTCATTGGTCCTGTTGTAACTGCAGTGCCAGAATTGTTTATACCTACCATATAATTGTTTGAGTAAGCAAAACTGGTTAAATTGGTAATATTTGCTATAGTATTATTTTGTACAGTAACACCACCTGCAGCCAAAGATGTTGCAATAAAACTAATACCAATTTGTGTTGATGGCATTTGTGCAGATGCTGAATGCTGAATATTATTAGCTAATGTAGTACTACCAATTGTATTACCATTAACAGTAGTAGTGGCAGTTAATCCAGTGCTTTGTACAGCGATACCATTAAATGTAACTGCAGTGGTTAATGCGAAGTCTGCACTTGTAGTAAAGCCCCCAATTAAATTATTATTGATGCTACCACCATTATAAACTGTTGCATTACCGCATCTAATTCCTTCAACTAAAGCAGCACCTGTACCTGTACCACGGAAAGTAAAATTAATATTTCCTGTACTGGTGGTAGAACCAATGGTATTGGCAGTAACATCTCCTATATTTACCAAGCCAACATTTACAAAAATGCCAACAAAATAAAAAGTACTTCCGCTTGTATTTGAACTAAATAAATTAATATTTGAAATAGTATTACCCTGTACACTAGTTGCCGTTGTTGCACCAACATCTAATCGAATAGGATAAAAATTATTGGCAATTGTGTTGATTTGTGTACTGCTTCCAATATTGAAAACTGAGCCCCCAATTCCTGGTATGCTTCCACCAATGCTGTTGCCAATAATTGAAAAGCCATTTCCACTGGTATTATTTATCAAAATTCCTCTAAATGCTGTAGTTGCTGCTGGAACTCTGGTACTGGTTTGGTAAATGCTGTTACCGTTACCAGCTGTACCAATGTTCCATAATGTATTACCAGCCTGCAGGTTGATACCGATACAGGTAGAGCCCGAGGTAAAGAAATCAAAGACTTTGTTGTTAGTGATAATATTTGATTTATTATCGGCAGGACTTGCAGTACCCGATGCATAAATACCATTTGGAGAAACCCCGTTGGCATTAATGTTACAATTATCAATGGTATTGCTGTTATTGCCATTAGCGGCCAAAGCGCCAACCGCTGTTGTAGAGAAGAGTACAACACCGTTGGTGGTTGATGTATTGGCCGCGGTAAATAATATATACCTGAATATATTATTCTGGCCATCATTAATTAAACGCAATGCAGGCCCATTACCAAGGTTATTGATACCTATGTACTGGTTAGTTCCCGAACCACCGTTCCTTCCATCGATGATGAAATTCTTACCCCCGTTGAAATCAAATATGGCAGTGGTATTACCTCCTGCAGGATTAAAGTTGATGATGGAACCTACCGCTGCTACTGGCCTGATGGTAACCGTATTAGACCCTGTAGTTGGCACGGAAGAAGAAAAGTTAAGTGGATATCCTTCTACGGTTGATGAATAATCTGTTTGCAGTTCAAGTATTACCGCACCACCTAATGATGCATTTTCAGCCATGGCTGCCAGTGCAGCAGTGATGCTGAAATAATTGGCTACATAGCCGCCGCCATAAGGTCCACTTGGACCGATAGAGTATGTACCACCAGTAAAGGTACCAGCAGAAGCACCTGTGGCAACGCCAAAGAAAGTTCCGCCTGCAAATGTACCAATCGGAAGGCCACTTAATAAACTGGCGCCCAAAGTATAGGTTCCGCCTACTGAAGCATAGGCACCACCAACAGTTGCAGACTGGCCAATTTTTTGTGTAGATAGAAGAGCGGCTTGTGTTACCCTGATATTACTCACCGAAGTTAAACTTCCTGCACCCGAAACAGTAGCCTGCCAGTAAAATGCGGACAATGCACCGGATAATCCTGCACCCGCTGTACCGCCAGCAGGAGCTGTTAGAAATGATTCCATTGTAATGGTATAAGTACCACCGGCTCCTGTAACGGGATTGATCAGTTCAAAACCTTCATAGGTAGCCGTTTTACCGATGGGGTATAACATACTGTTTCCACCGGAATAACTGGCAGGAAATTGCCTTGCCAGCGGGCCATTTACAAAACCTGTACTGGTTCTTACAACCGAATTGGCGGCTGTACCAGTTAACGTTAAAAGAAGTGCGGCTGTTGTATTTATTATTCCTGTACCTGTAATAGAAAGATTAGTAGCGCTAAGTGCTGCCGTTAAACTTAATGAGCCGGTACCGCTAATCCCGATCGTATTAAGTGTAGCAGGGCACCTTGTACCTGTTGGTACCAATAATGTAGTACCCGTATAATTTACAATGGTTCCTGTACTGATGGTAAGTGTTGTAGGTTGAAATAAACCGGAGCCTGATGCTGCCGGTGGAAATAACCCATTTCCCGCAGAAGCAGAAGCCGTAGCAATATTTAGTGTAGCCCCGCTAAGTGTTATATAGCTACCTGTACCCGTTACCGTAGTTCCTGAACTGTGTGTTGCAGTTCCTGTAGTACCAATAGTAACAGAATTTGGAGATGTTATGACTAAGTTCACACTTGTTGTAAACAAACCATTAAATGTATAGGCAGCTCCTATAGTACAGGTAGCTGTTCCAATGGTAACATTTCCTGCAACTGTTAAAGGCATACCATCACCGGTGGCACCACCGGTAAATGTATAGTTAGCGCCGGTATTAAAATTCCTGGTGGTTGTTAAAACCGAACCTGTGGCAGCAGCGGCTGCAATACCAGCAATATTTGCTGTGGTTAAAGTAGCACCACTGCTTAAATTAAAAGTGCCGGCACCGGTTGCTGTAGTTGCAGCTAAGAACGCTACAGTACCTGCGGCCTGTGTAAAAGTACCGGCTACAGCCAGGATACCTGCCGTACTTGGCAGCGTAGTAGTACCGTTTGCAGTTAAAGTAATACCGCCACTGATAGTAGTAACACCTGCAGTAACAGTAAGCGAATTAATGGAAACTGTTTTATCAACTGTTACACCAGCGGCATTATTAATAGTTACCGTTCCAATAGTAAGTGGTGTGGGGAAGTTTGTTCCAAAAGTCTGGGCTGCTGTACCATTTATAGTAATAGCACCAGACAGTACCGATACGGTTCCTGAAACACCCAGGGCAGATCCACCGCTTTGTATAGCAGCACCTGTACCGGCGATAGACAATGAACCATTTGCAGTAATTGTAAGGTTACCGGCTCCGCTCATTGTACCATTAGTTAGTGTTGTACCTAAGGTAGCAGCAGCGTTAACCGTAACTGTTTGACCTCCAGAAGTAGCCAATGAACCACCACCTGTTATGGTCAGGTTGTTTAATAAAACACTGGAACCTAAAGTAGTAGCACTTGTAGCAGATACGGTTAGGTTTACAACTCCTGATATCAAAGAATTAAAAGTAGCTGTTTGTGCGCCGGCACCATTCATTATAAATGTTTGTGTAGATGCACCTGTAACAAAGCCTCCGGCATTTAAAGTAAGACTTGTACCTGTACCTATGTTATAAGTTGTAATACCCGAACCATTTAAAGAAGCACCGGAATTGAGGGTAAGCCCTCCGTTACAGGTCATAGTACCACCTGCTGAGTTAACAATTGAATTGTTATTAATGGTATATGCCCCGGTAATAGTTAAGCTAGGACCAGTTCCCCACTGGAATCCCCCTCCCACATTACCGGTACTGTTAATTGTGGCACTACCTGTTACTGTAGTCGGTACAGAACTTAACGTAGCTGC
>JAYVLZ010000315.1:0-4043 GCA_043759175.1 Chitinophagaceae bacterium
TAGGTTTTGGTATCGATTATTTATTTCTTGCGCTGGCACCCAGTTATGAGTGGTTGTTTGTGGGCAGGGTTATCAGCGGTATCACCGGAGCCAGCATCACCACTGGGTTTGCCTACATTGCAGATGTGAGCAGCCCGGAGAACAGGGCAAAGAATTTTGGAATGGTCGGTGCTGCATTTGGTTTAGGTTTTATCATTGGCCCTGTGTTAGGTGGTTTGCTTGGCCATCTCGGTCCACGTATTCCTTTTTATGCCGCCGCTGCTTTAGCTCTGCTCAATTGTTTGTATGGCTATTTTGTTTTGCCGGAATCATTGTCTAAAGAAAACCGCCGGGAGTTTGATTGGAAAAGAACCAATCCGCTCACTTCACTTTTGCGGTTAAAAAAATACCCTGCTGTAGGTGGATTGGTAATTGCTATCGGGTTAGTGTACCTGGCTTCACATGCAGTACAGAGCAACTGGAGTTATTTTACCATGTACCGTTTTAAGTGGGATGAAAAAATGGTGGGTATTTCATTGGGTGTAGTAGGAGTATTGGTGGCCATTGTACAAGGCGGTCTCACAAGATTTATCAATCCTAAACTGGGCAACGAAAAAAGTATTTACTTTGGGTTGTTGTTATATACTATAGGCATGTTTCTGTTTGGCATAGCCAATCAAGGCTGGATGATGTTTATTTTTTTGGTGCCCTATTGTTTTGGAGGTATTGCCCAGCCAGCATTACAGTCTGTAATGGCAGGGCAAGTTCCATCCAACGAACAGGGACAATTGCAGGGAGCATTAACAAGCCTGCAAAGTGCCTGTGCCATAATAGGCCCCTTGCTGATGAACAATTTGTTCTTTTATTTTTCACACAGTAATGCACCAATATATTTACCTGGCGCACCTTTTCTTTTGGGAAGCTTGCTGTTGTTTTCTGCCTTTGCAGTTGCGTACAGGAGCCTGCATGTAAAGAAGCGGCTTGGGTAAAATTTTTTAGTCAGATAGGTTTGCAGAATATTATTCAATCTTTACAGATTTATTTACTTCTTATTAAAAAGTATTCCGTGTCAATTTTGAATATGCCAGCTCAATATTAGATTACTTCCTGCGTTATTAGTTCATTGCATTAACCCATTACAATGGATAAAAAAAAGAATACCGAATCAGCTTCTAACTATAATGACCTGGAGAAAAAGTCAGTCATGGAATTGATCTCTGGAATCAGCCAGGAGGATTTCACTATTGCCCAGGTTGTAAAGGAATCTTTGCAGCAGATAGAAAAACTGGTGACAGCAGCCTTAGAAAAAATGAAAGCAGGCGGCAGGTTATTTTACATTGGTGCAGGTACCAGCGGAAGGCTGGGGATCTTAGATGCTTCTGAAATTCCCCCCACTTTTGGAGTAAGCCATGATAGTGTGATTGGGCTGATAGCAGGCGGCGATATTGCTATTCGTAAAGCGGTTGAGTTTGCTGAAGATGACAACACTCAGGCCTGGAAAGACCTTGCAGCTTTTTCTATTAATGAAAAAGATTTTTTAGTGGGTATCGCCGCCTCCGGCGAAACGCCTTATGTATTGGGTGGAATTGCTGCAGCTAAAAAAAATGGTATCAGTACCGGTTGTATTGTATGCAATGCAGGCAGCAGCATAGCAAAAGCTGCGGATTATCCAATCGAATTGCAAACAGGCCCTGAATTTGTAACCGGCAGCACCCGTATGAAAGCCGGCACAGCCCAAAAAATGGTGCTGAACATGATTTCCACTTCGTTAATGATACAATTGGGAAAAGTAAAGGGAAATAAAATGATAGAAATGCAGCTATCCAATAAAAAATTGTGGCACCGGGCTACCGGCATTCTTACACAGGAACTGGGCATAAGCCGGGAAGCAGCAGAAGAACTGATAGAAAAACACCAAAGTGTAAAAAAAGCCATCAAAACATTTCAAATGCAAAACCCAAAGTAACCGCATTTTCCTCAACATCTTTATAATTTCTTCCTCTGCAGAACAGGCATTTTTCTTTAAAAACAACTTTAGTTGAACAAAGTAAAAGTTTGCATTCCCTGGTAATTTACCGGGAAACTGATAAATACATTTGCCTTCCCCACTTTTATTGATCCGGTGATTTTTACTAATACCTGGTTTCTTAAAACAGCATTCAACCCATTTTTAAAAAGATTCTTCATGTCCACATCCATTTTTAGGGGGATACTGAATTCCTCTTTCCGGGGTATAGTAATTTGATATTCCTGAGCTGTATGCCCCATGTAAACATCATTGATAAAAATATCCAAATATGTACTTTTTAATTGCAAACCGTAGCCGTTGGGATTGTAATAAACCATGTCCATTTTTACTGCAGAAGAAGAAAATCCCAGCTTCTCAATACTGAAGTTTTTAAAATCTCGGTACTCCAATGCCTTAGGGGTGCTGCAGGAAAACGGTAATATTGTCAGTAAACTGAGAAAAGTAAATAAACTAAGTTTTGTTGAACGCATTGTTGGGAGGGGGGTTGGTGAATCTATGGCAAGATAAGCAGATGCTGCCAAAAGTAAAAATGGCAAGGGAGGTCACATCTCACTTTACCGTAGGGGCTGGGTGACAGTTTTTTCGATTTTAAGGTATTACAAAAATTGTAATTGCGAAAAGATGGATTTTGCCCCTGCACTCAATTTTAGTAGGATGAACTGGTAATGAAGGCTGGTAATTCAAGTTTAATTTCAAGTAAGAAGGAGGTTGTTGAATATGAAGGGGAGCAAGATTCTATATCTTTTCAATATTGTCGGAAATTATATCAGCAATCTCATCAAAAGAAATATTTGTTAGGTTGGGTGTCGGGCTTCCTAAAAAGGTTGCGTTTATAATTCCTTGTAAGTGGGATTTAGTTTTTATCACACAATCGTATAAATCCATTGGCTTTATTCCATCCTTTGGGTATATTTCAAATGGGATTGTAATATGTGGGGCAAGCGTAAAGTTGGATTTAAGGGAGACGAATTTTGCGCTTAATGAAATGAATGCAACAGCGGTGCCATTGTGAGGGTAGGGAATCAAGTTCATTGATGTAGAACATTGGCAAGTTATATCGCCACCGTTAAAATCAGTATCAAATTTCATTGAAAAATTCATTGGCCTTTTTTGTTTAACAGAAATCATAATCTTTTAAGTTTAAATATGGAAGATAAGGTATCAAATTTAGTTTTAAGTAGCGATAAAGAGAAAGGGCTTACTTTGGAAGAAGTGAGGCAACGGCACAAAGATATACGAGATGGCAAAATTGAGATGTGTATAGAAAATAATGTGCCATTAGAAGATCGCATCAGGCATACAATTTGGTTTATGAAACATTATCGTCAGGCTCAACAACAAGTTCAACCTCAATAGTTACTTCACTTATTTTTTCAGATACATTATAAAAGGAATCCATCATTTTATCGTTCGCTTTATCTTTAACATATCTTCCATCCACTTTATTTATACGGTAGAAATAATCTTCTCCTAATTCAATGCTGTGAAAATTCATAATTCCATATCTTTCATTTTTATCAGTGTATTGAATGCCTAAGAATATTATAAACTTACCTACTTCTATTATTTCTTCAAACCCTTTATTCTTATCCAGTTTTGACTTTAAATTTATTTTGAGATAGTTATCAATTGTTTCAATATTTCGGTAAATTTTATTTAGGTTATTAGCAAATCCAAATTGTCCTTTGTCGCTATATTGAACTTTGAACTGTATTATCATTTGGTTGATTTTTTTGAAGAAGTTGCCGCTACTTTCATAAGATCATCAAAAGAGGCATTAACAGCTATGGTAAGAGATTTCTTAGCGGTTTTCTTTACTGGCTTGTCCGTTATTTTCTTTGTTGATTTTTTCTGCATTGGATAAAGCTAATAATTTTTGGTTCTTTATCCTATCTTTTTCTACTTTGTTGATAAGGGTGTCATACCTAAGCCTTCCGTCTGTTTTGGCAATAAGGAGTTTGAATCTGGCTGCATCGTTTATTTTCCGGCTTGTGTAGCGGTAGGCATTTTCTTCGCAATACTTCTGCAGGTGTTC
>JAYVLZ010000316.1:0-16919 GCA_043759175.1 Chitinophagaceae bacterium
CTTTTCGTAAATATTTGCAAGTGTTGCCTGTTCAATATTATGAGTGTTATCTTTCTCAGGGAGAAATGGAATTTTTACAAGTCCTGATTCAATAGCTTCTATCAGACCAAAATCTGAAACAACCCACGGAAACAATGAATAAGGAATATAACCAGAACCGTTTAAAAAATAAGGTGTAGCGCTAAGATCATATACAGCCTTTAACTGAAATTTTTTACTTAGTTCAAGTAGTCCTGTATACCATACTGCTGCTCTTTCATTTTCTTCTTTTACTTCTGCTTTTTCCTCTTGTGTAGTTTCTGCTAAAGGACTTTTATATTTTTCGTTTTTCTTTTTTTCAGTTGAAGAATTGGGGTAATAGCAGTGATGTGCTTCGTCGTTAATCACAAGAAGCCTGCCACCTGTTTTAAAACCACTTACCATCCGCTTTATCATCAACGCAGGATTTTCTGTAACTACATTTTTTATTTCTTTTCCTTTCTCATCTCTTCCCAATACTTTTCCATCAAAGGGGCTTTTCTTATTTCCCTGCAGCGTTCTTAATTCAAACGAATGATAGTTGTTAATAACCAGTTTTGCATTTAACCCTTCCAATAAATCTTCCATTTGCCTCGGCACCAATCCTCTTACCCTGTAGTAATCTTTTATTTCATCTTTCCTGGTAGTAAGTGTGTCTACATACAATACGCTTAACCTGTCTTTTATAGTAACACCGGGTGCAATAATTAAAAAGTAATCTGCAAACCGGGTATCATTCCTGTATTCACTCCTGTTGAAATAATGATATAAAATCAAAGCTGCCATTACTACTGTTTTACCAGTACCGGTGGCCATTTTAAAACCAATCCGTGGAAGTATTTTATCTGCATCCGGAATAATAGTCCACGAATCTTTTAGTTGTGAAAGAATGTTATTACCTGGATTAGTTTTCTCAGCTACCTCATTTAACCATATTGCTGTTTCAATAGCTTCCTGCTGAGCATAAAACAGTTTTTTTGTAACTTCTCTTTCAGGATTATTAAACCAAAAATTTAATAGTGTTTGAGAAACCCTTGTAATATCAGGATAGCCCTTTTTTCTCCAATCCGCTACCTCTTGCCTAAGCATATTAATAATATGATTCAAATCTTCCGTTGTGGAAGCTTCATTCATATCCAATAAAGAAGCCTGAATTTGTTTTAATGGAATTACCTGCTTTTCCCTTGAATAAATTCTCCTTCCCTTTCTTATATCGTTATAATTAAGACTCCCATCTGTTGGATCAGTAGCATAGTGTAATTCAGGTGGCTTATAAGGGTTATTTAGTATCGGGTTGTTATCATTCATAATGGTGCATGAAAATAAAGCTTTTGAATTTAACAAAGTAAGGTTGTTAATTTATTTCAGTAAAGTACTAATTTGAAATGTAAAACTCAATCTAAAAGTTCAAAATTCTTTCTTTGATGAAAAGCTGCCGGATAAAAGCATGAAGCCCGGTGAAGCTTTTGTGCTTGAGCTCTGTGCCGGACTTGCAGCGTATAGCCGGAAGCGGTGTTGAAAGAAGTACCAGCAGATCACAGCCACACATTATTTCTAATGCAGTGCTGCAATATTTATTTGAAAAAAATTTATCTGCCGCTTATTACCAAACCCAGTTAAGAAACTCAATGCGGCCACCAGGTTACCGCCCCTTGGTAATGCTGCCGTCAAAATTTCTGCCGAAAGAAAAAGTGAGTTTTTGATTTTGTGATAAGGCATAGTCTGGATTAAAGATGATGCGCCAGGAGGGGTCAATAGTATTAGAAGTTAATACACTGCGGTAAACACCTTTTATTTCCTCTTCCTGAACAATAAAATTAGGCTGTAAGCCATCACCATTAAAATCAACATTGCCGGGATAATGGCAAAGCCCCATTTAATGCGTACCGCCCAATAGTAAATGCTGGAAAACTGCTCCTGCTGCAGGCTGGCGGTACGTAGTAAAAAATAGTTTTCCACGGCATCCAGCAGGCCGGTGATAAAAGAAAGTACATACACCCAGGCTCTTATTTTTAGCTGGAAAACGTCTAAAAATATGTGGAAGGAAAACAGGGTGAGGAAGGAATAAGAAATGAGGAAACCGTAATCCCCAATGGTATTCCAGTACAATACCTGGTAGCAGCGTTGGTGGTCTGCATGTATCGTCATGATATATTGATGCATCTCATCTGCATTGGAGGCAAACTCCAGCGGTATCATTTGCTGCACCCGGAACTGGCAACGGTTTACCCATATACACAGCAGGGTGAGTGCCAGGCTGATGATCCAGCATACCCAAATCTTTTTCATATCATGCTTTTTTAGCTTCTTCAATTCTTGGTGCCACATAAGTGGCCCAGTCAAAATTCTCCAGTTGTTTGATGGCTGCTTTTACGCCTTCTTCAAACAGTTCTGTCTTGGTTTTTAGTTCCATTCCAAAATCGAGGGAATTAAACCTTTTGGTGTCTACCGCCTGCACCAGCTGACTGAACTCAGGGTGGGTGAACACAAAATCTTTATCGTAAAAATTGCGAAAGGTGGAAATGAAAGAAAGTATATATTTAAAAACGGGTTCCCCCCAAAACTTTTTATCGGTCGTTTCTTTCTTTTCTGTTTTAGCCTCCAGCAACCCGGAGCCTAACAGTACGCCAAAAGTGGGATAGCGGGGTGCAGCAGCAGGCGGCACATGAAACTCCCTGATGGGAAAGTTGGAGAGCATGCCACCATCCACAAACCTTGCCAGCTTGTGCAATGAGGTGGTTGCTTCGGGATCATAGCGGCTGCCAGGAATTGTCTTTTTAATCTCGTCCATTTTATGAATGTGTTTATCACGTGGGATAAAAGCATAGAAGATAAAGGGCAGCGACATGGAGGCCCGTACATAAGTGGCGGGAGATACCAGGTCAACATATTCATCGTGCCAGTAGTCTTTATTATTTTCCGGGAACTTTACTATCCGGTTGTGAGTGAGGTTGGCAGCGATGATGACTATCCTTGCATCATTAAAGGGCGCTCCATTGCTGTCATCAGTGGATACTACTATTTTTTTCTTCCTGGCTTTTAGCCCGGCAGTGGTATGGATATTTACATAGGTGGTTTGTAAAATATCCGTGAGCCAGCCATATACTACTTTGCCGGGGTTAACCCCCATATTGGTTTTAAACAGTCGGAAAACAAGAAAGAGTACAAAAAGGAATACGGCGCTGATGCCGAGTGTGCCGGTAATAAAATCGTATACCCTTATTTCACCTTCTTCCAGGCCATTGGCCCGGATAAATAATTTTCCGTTGATGAGTGTATAGATGCCGAATGAAATGGCGAGCAGGATGAGCGGAAGGGCTATTAAAAAATAAGGCATCAGCTTACCGATCATGGTTACTCTTTTTATCAGCCGTGCCTGAAGCCAGCCGATAAAACCTTTACGGTCTAAAAACTCAGCGAAGTTTTTGTTGGCTACCAGGTAGGCAAGCAACTCTGATTTTACAGCCTGCCTGCCTTCCATAAAGGGCGATGCTTCTTTGTAAATTTCTTCGGGCAGTGCCGAAAGCAGCAAGGTATTGATGGCACCGGCGCTGGTGCCGGCCATACTCCTGAAACGTACGCCGGCCCTTTCCATGGTGTATGTGTAGCCCAGCAGTGCAATTCCAAGCATGGTGCCACCCTGCTGCACCAGGTCTATCACCGGCCGCTTGTACACGTTGCCGTTATACTCCTCCCTGATATAACTTTTGCCAGAAATCTTTGGCCGCAGTTTATCTTCTTCTATCAGCTGTTTAAGCAACGGGTGAGAGTCGAGCAGCTTGTCGCCTGCTTCCAGGAGCCTGATGGTGTTGCTGCGTCTTTCGGCTGCATTGTTACTATTTTTGCTCTTGCTCTTGTCAAGTTCACTGATAAAGTCTTTTATGGTGTTGGACATAAGAGGATGTTGATGGTTAAATGAAATGCAGGAAATATTTTGCCGGGGAACTCACAGCCATGCTTACCCCAACTCAATGTATCTCCCTGTTGTTTAGTTACTAAATTTAGCAGATTGAAATTTTTTTACATTTTAAAGTTAAGTTACAAGCTAGTACAGGGCGAAGTCCTGAGCCTGACAAGTTTTTTATGAAATACATCACTGGTTTAATTGATTTAAAATGGACAGGAACTGCCTGCGGCTAGCACAGTTCAAATTTTGACAATTTATATTTATCGGTCAAGCGTGTTTTCACGGTATTTTATACAATGTTTTTCCTGTAAGATATAATGGAGTAATAAGGATAGTTGTAAAAGATAAATGTTGGACAGCGATGAATTGTCCAAGAGCTGCCGGACTGAAGTGGTAGCACCGACGAAGGAGGGCTACAAACGTAAGGCTCCCGAAAAATCGCATTGAGGTCAGGTTAAGGAAGCCTCATAGAGGCGGTATTTTGGTAGAAATATAAATGTTATAAAGCACCAAAGCCCCATCGAGGGGCGACATTTTTGGAATGTGTATGATAGCGGGAAAAAAATACCGCTCCGCTGGCCAGCGGGCTATATTAATTTGGTTGAATTATTTTCTACCATAGGGTCGCCCCCAAAGGGGTTGTGGACATGGATTTGAAGGTAGCTCATTGAAAATTAGCTTGACACTAATGCGAAATAATCGGATACTGGAACAACTGTAGGCCACGGCTCTTACGTTCACAGCCCCACGCATTTATTTATAAGCTTAGTTTATTTCTCAAACAACATTTTAAAACCCATCTGCTTTACGAGTTTGCCATAACTCAGGTGCATATCCCGGTGGATGAGGGATACTTTTTGGTAGGCCTGGCATTTTCTAAAATACAGGATATCCAGCACCGTGCTTTCTATAAAATCAATGTCTTTACAATAGCCGGAAATGGCGAGTGCGCCGGTAGCTTTTTTAAAACGCCGCAGGTCCCAGCCAGACAATCTTAATGTACTGCAACTGCCAAAGTGAATGATCTTATCCTTTGCCTTACCCTGCAGGGTAGCCGCAATGCTGGTAAAATCAATTTTTTCGTGGTGGTTAATGTGCAGTTTTCCCGGGCTGCCATGAAAAGCCAGGTAGATAATACCAAAAGTATCATAGCTGTCTTTTACGGAATCTTTTAAATAGCTGTTGAACTGCTCGGGGTTGGTACAACCCTTACGGATGGCACTGATGCCAACACTGGCGTTGAGAAAGTCCAGGGCAGTTCTGATGCTGCGGCTTTCTTCATACCCCTGTCCCCAATTTCCTTCTATACAGAAAATGTTCTTTTCTTTATACCTCGATAATTTCATGTGTAATGCAGACTTAAAATATGACGGATTTAATGGGGGCTGGTAAGGAGTAAAGGTAAGAAACAAAATAATATTCCATGAGGTATGGGGGCAGATAAATTTTTTAACTGGTTAAAAGGCAGGGAGGCAACGGGCCATCGGGGCACAAAGGGATAGAGCAATTGAAAGGTGGCCAGCTTGTTAGGGGAACGGTAGGTTTCCCGTGCTTTTCTTTGTGGGAAATATTACTGCAGGTTTATGTTGCTTTTGCCAGTTGATTGGTTACCAGGTATTGGTAGCTTTCTTCAATAGCTTTAAAGGTGTCGGTGTCGGTTTGGTCCATTTCTATTACCATCCATTGGGTATTTCCGGCGGCAGCTTTGGCAATGGCGGGAAAGTTTTGGGTGCCTTTGCCTGCGGCGGTCATGGGATCGGGATTGTCTTTGGGCAGGTTGTCGTTCCAGCGGGCCGGGCCATCCTTGATGTGCAGGAAGGGTGCCCGTTTGCCAAAAGCGCCTACGATAGCAGCAGGATTGTGGCCGGCTACTTTTACCCAGTAGGTATCTATCTCGAACAAAATGCCGGGGTCCAGCTCCTGCAACAGTACTTCGTAAACATAGCAGCCATCCACTTTATTGCGGAACTCCCACCAGTGGTTGTGGAGCAGTAACTGCAGGCCGTTCGCTTTGGAGAATCTGCTGGCTTCGTTATAAATGCCTGCGAGTTCTTTGGTGCCTTCCAATGTGCTGTAGCGTTTGTCTTCCGGCCAGCCATGCCAGATCATATTAGTACAGTTAAAGGCTTTGGCGGTTTCCAGGAATTTGGCTTTGTTGGGCCCAACGGGCAGCTCCACATGGCAGGAGCATACGCTGAGGCCGGCAGCAGTAATGTTTTGGGCAGCCTGCTGCAGGCTAATGCCTTCCGGCCAGAAAGCGGTTTCCACATGGTTTATACCTATCGCCTTGATGCGTTGCAGGGTGCCGGGGATATCAGTTTTTAACTGGTTCCTTACTGTGTATAGCTGCAGGGCAATGGTTGGCAGGGCCGTGGCGGGTATTGCTGCGGTAACAGTTTTATTAAGAAAAGCGGGCAGGGCAGTAGCGCCCAAAAGACCCATACCGGTGAGGCGGAGGAATTTCCTGCGGGGAAGGTGATTGTTGTATAGCATCGTTGTTTGGTTTGTACAGGAAGGTAAAAAATATTTTGATGAGTTGATTGTTGGAAGATATGTTTTTGAATGTTATTTGCCGGAGGGTTTTTACTCCTGTAAAATGCTGCTGATGATCTTTTGTATCACCGTCACAATAATAGGAGAGGCAGTAACCAATACAGCGCTGATACTTTCCCACATGGAAGAAATGTATTTCTTGCCGCCGGGGGCGGCGTTTTGCATTGCCGTGTTTTGCTGCTTTATTTCCAGCGTATTAAAACGCAGGCGGACGGGTATATAAAATACCAGCAGGAGCAGGCTGTGCAGCAGGCCAATAAGGTACACGTAATCATAATTAAGAAATTGTTTACCAGACAGCAGGGTATAAAAACGCATGGCTTCTGAACCATTCACCGCATTGAATAAAATACCGAGCCACAGCACAAACACACTTAGGATAATAGCGCTGAACAAAAAACTGTTGTCAAAAGCTTTGGTGAGTGTAGTGTAATCGTCTGCCAGGGACGGGCTGCCGGCTATGGTCATTTTGCTGCTGTTTGCAGAAGCGTTCAGCAACTCCAGTTTATTGCTGAGAAACAAATAACCGCTAAAGCAAATGATGGTAACGAGGTAACCGGGTATGCTGTACCAAACCATTTTTGTATTGTAGCCCTGCATGAACCAGGCGTCTGATATTACATAAGTGTTGATGAGCTTTAAATAAAGCAGCCAGGTAAACAGGCCCACCACTGCCAGCGGGAGCAGCGAAAAAAAAGCGGCGTTCTTTACATTATAAACAAGTACCGGTACGATATTTCTAGTGCTCTGCACAATGCCTACTACCAGCACAGCCATTAAAAACCACATGCTCATTTGTGCTATAGAAAAAAAGAACCAAAGCCCAAAACTGGTGTTATTGTTTACCCACTGCATCAGGCTCACGGGTTTCTTTTTAATCAGGAGGTGGTCGTGTAATACCAACGGTGCATTGCTGAGGAAGGAACAGGTGTCTGATAACAGCACGGGAAGTTTTAAAATGGTATCGCTGCTGCTCAGCGTGCTGATGGCATTGCTAAAGCTGTCCCGGTCGGCAGAAAAATAGCGGGTGAAATATTTAATGGAAGTGTCTGCATTGTAATAATCCAGTTTGTTTAATTCTGCAGCGGCCTGTCCCAGTAATATTTCTACTTTTTTGATACTGTCTGCGTTTGGCTTTGGTTTAACAGCAGCCAGCACTGCGGCTTTTTTTGTGAGTGCCGTGATCCTGTTATTGATCACTGTTTTTACCAGGTCTTTTTTGTTTACCAGTTCAAGGTTGTGGTAAGTGTACTGGTCTTCCCATGAAGGATACAGCAGCAAGATGGCGTACAGTAAACCTGTTACGGCCGCAATAATGGGAAGGTTAGTGGCAAGATTTGGCCACCAGGCATAAATAAGCCCTGTTGTTTTTTTAGGAATTGCCATGTTGCGGATAAATTATTTAAACAGTTTGTATAAACTTTTTTGTTTTGAAAAAATAGAGCACAGGGAATTGTTATTTACCAATATCTTTTATGAGTTTACCCATCCCGGTAAAGTTTGCCTTTACATTTAAAAAGCCAAATACATTACCATTGGCGGGATCGTACCGGATCTCAAACGGTACCCAAATATCTTCATACACCCGGATACGTGCCATGCCGTTCAGAGTGAAGATGTCCCTTTCTTCCTCCTGGTACAGGCTGGTGAAATTGTGATAAAATGTACTGCTGGCCTTAAATTCAAACATGGGCCGCTGGTTGTATTTATCCCTGATCACCCAGTTGACCCCAGCCTCTATATCAAAAACCACCCGCTTTAAATTGTTGCCTGTTTGCATGGTGTCTTTTAGAAAATTAGCGGCTGCTTTAATGTTGAGTTCTATATTATTGGTGCCGGGTCGGGGCTTAAAGATGCCCTTGGAAAACTCGGTGTTGAGTACCACGTTAGAAAATGCAAACTGGTCACGGTAGGTAGTGTCACTGAGGCCAATGGTCCAGAGGGCACAGTTTTTTATGGAGTCTTTAAGGGCTTCAAACACTTTCATATCATTGGTTTTTAAACTGGAGGATGGATCGCTTTTGAGCAGGTCTTCCAGGTGCTCCAGATTTTTTTCTTTGGTTATTTTCAATACCAGCCGTTGAAAATTGGAATCCAGTGAATTGAATGGGACTTCCTTATTAAAGAAGTCACGGAACACGTCTAAAAAATCATCCCGTATTTTACGGTCGGCATCTGTTTTGGCACTTGCATTGAACCTTGCCTTTACAAACCCCCTTAATGAATCAGCCAAAATTTTTCTTTCCGGCGCCATCCCGTTCACCCGTAAGCCCACAGCAAATAAGCGGCTGGTGGTATAATCTCTTTCATCGATCAATGCATACTTAATACCGGATGAAAATCCATTGAACCTGTAGGAAGTATCCAGCTTGATGCCAAAACCAAAATTGAGTTTCCTGAGTGCATTGTACTTGGAATAGTAATGATCAATATTGAGCCGGGGATTGCTTTTGAGCATTACGGCAAAGGGATTGGAATTAAAATTGAATTCCTTGTTATTGCCGGTAAGATTATTAAAAGCCAGCTGGAAGAATTTGGTGAGTACATCTTTGGTATTGCC
Organism: Chitinophagaceae bacterium; assembly: GCA_043759175.1. Taxonomy (GTDB): domain Bacteria; phylum Bacteroidota; class Bacteroidia; order Chitinophagales; family Chitinophagaceae; genus Ferruginibacter. Next base: position 9,039 of record JAYVLZ010000316.1, read on the forward strand.
GCTTACCAGTGAATCTGCCGTAAAGATAGGAGCGGCATTTTCAAGCGGAGCTTCTTCCTGTGCTGATACTGTATTGATATACATTATTAGAATCAGGCTGTACAGGGTTTTTTTAAAAGTGTATTTCATAACGGTTAGTTTTAAGTGATGCATTAATTAATGACGAAGGTGTCGTTAAAATTGCCGGGAGTAAACTCCATGGAAGGCGGTGTGGCAGATACGTTAATCTCAATTTTTGTATCGCCGGGGCTGGTGCCGTCAATACCAATCAGGTCATCCTGTTGAACACCGCTGAAAGTGATATTGCCGCTGGAAGTACGGGTGCTTTCTTCGCCATTAAAACTGGCGGTGATGCTGCTGTTGCCGGCTGCCACACCGGTAAAGGTAACTGTGATGATAACCACCATTTCATCTGCCGCTGCTATGCCGGGGATACCAATGCCGCCCCTCAACCTGCCACCTGCAGGTGGTGGGGCTGGAGGTGCCGCTTTCCTGGCTGCCTTTTTTGGTGTGGCCTTCTTTGCTGCGGCTTTTTTGGGTGCTGGTTTTCTTAGTGCTGATTTTTTAACTGCAGCTTTTTTTGCAGGTGCTTTTTTTACAGCTTTTTTTGTTTTTAGTGCCATTAAAATATATTTTTTTAGTGCCTACTCTATAATCCCGTTTTCGGCTTCCCGGTTTATTTAAATAGTAAATCAAATAATGATTGTACAAGACTTACCAACAGAGGAGAGGTTGCTACTAACAGATCTTTCATTTGTCCAAATGGATTTTTCAGAATATCATACCATTTGCCACCACCAGTAGTTCTGTTCGTGTTGTTCCAAACATCAGCCTCACTAAATCTTATTTTGGCCGGCACATATACCAGCAACAGAAGCACAGTAAATAATGAACCGTAAAAATAAACAAAATCAGTTCTTGCAGGACTGTATCCCCAATCATCTGCCAGTAGTTTCACAAAATCTAATGAATTAATAGTATTAAATAATCCTCCACAACATAGAACAGTGAGGCTTAAAATAATTGCTGAGATAACAAAATAACTTTGAAAAATTTTAGCAAGCTTATCAAACATTAATTGCTGCTGATCCTGTTCTGCCTGCTTTACTGAAAGAGCTGTTTCTTTAGATGTAATATCTTCGGCTGGAATATTTTGAAGTGTTTTTTCGTTTTTTAATTTCACAATCTCAGTTTTACTTTCTTTTATTTTTTTTGCAAAGAAGCTCAGCATGGAAGCTGTGTAAATAAAACCTGCCATGCAAAAAGAACCTGACAGACAGCCTAACCCGATAACCCATGTCATGGATGTTATCAAATGCTTCATCAAAAAGATGTTCTTTACAACATCATCGTCATAAAAAGAATTCCACCATACAAATAACATGATAGTAAGACAGGAAAAGGTTAAAAGAAAAATTATGTAGTACTGTTTTTTATCAGGTTCACTGTAATTCTGATCACTGAATATTAAACCAACTTTATCCTTTAGATGAATGCAGGTAGGAACTGCAATAAAACAATAACTGCAAAATACAAGTATCAGAAGTATCCACATTCCTGCTGATGGATACTTTCCAACAAATTCCACATCAGAAACAGATTTTTCTGCGTACATAGTTGCTGTGCCGCCAATTCTATCTTCCAGTTTTTCGGGATCTTTAAAATAGTAGTTAACTGTACCGATGTTACAGGTGTCTGTTTTCCATTTCCTGTTTTGAGGAGGAAAATCTGAATTCCATTTTTTAAGAAGCGCAGGCGAAATATTAAAATGGAGTACTTTATTTAATTCTACAAAGCCAAGCGAATCTGAATTTGCTACATCCTGATAAAACCTTTTGTGTTTAGAGAGTATTTTAATTTTTCCCTCATCAATTTTAATTCCGCTTAAAAGAAAGGCAGTATCATATTTTTTCAATAAGGCCGTATCCCAAAATTTCATTGCAGCAGCGTCACATTTTTCTTTTGTATTTCTGCTGAGACACCTGCACATTTTCACAGTATCTGTTCTTTTCTTTATTAATGATGCTAATGAATCTTCGGCTTTACCGGCAGCAGTTTCAATATATATCCTTGGGTTGTAAACAACTTCATGAAATACAGAATTTATCCTTGAACTGAAAATGTCGTCATAGAATAAAAAAATACATCCAAAAATAAATCCTGCAATTCCAAAGGCTGCAAGCTTTGCTACGCTGTAATCAGGTTTCCAGGGTTGTTTGGGTTGATCAGGTGTTTGTTTCATAAAGGATATGTTTAATTATAATAACAGTCATACGTTACTGATTTATAACAGTCAGGAGATATGGATATAATAAAAGAAACTATTATTTTTTTTGAGCTGTTACCTTATGTAATTTCCTTATTTTAATATTGGTCCTATTGTGTCAACGTGCATGGATGTTAATTCTGCAGGATTCCTTTAAAGTGTAATTAGTGCATGCTGAGTTGCTTTTGTTTACCTGGTAATTTTTTCTCCCTGTCTTATTCCTTCTTTCCATGCACCTTCCCATATAGCAGCTAAATACCTGCAGCCCTCGCCATACAGTTCATAGTTTTTTCTCCAAACTTTTTTCAAGAGCATGTCACTATGTTTTAAAAGAGTTATTTAAACATACGCAGGCAGTTGGTTTTGATTACACAAAATAATAAAAAGATGTGTATGTGAAAAAAGGGCTTTGGAGAAAGCCCCTTTTTGTATTACTGCTAATATGGTTATTTCTGCCAGTTAATATCACTAAGATCTTCTATCGGCTTCCGGCTGGTAATTGCTTCCGGCTTGTTCTGTAGTTTTTCAGCAAAGCCATCAGCTGCTTTTAAATTAGAAGGGAAAGAGAAACCACAGCGCTGGCCAATTTCGGTAAGCGACACTTCAAACACTTTAAATTCATTCAGGTCCAGCACTTCCAGTTCATCAAGATTTTGGGTGAGTAAAAATCCTTTTGTTTTTAATGCGCCACCCTCTTCAAACACAATTACCTTGTAAAATTCACGGGGTATTTTTATGTTGCGGAACACACGGTCATCACTGCGGAACACGGGTCCGCCAAATACACTCACTTTAAGATTGTCAACATCCACTTCGTCAAAAATGGCATCTTCCAGCCGACCCCACAAACCACCCAGGTTACCCTGGTTAAAATTGTCCATTTGCGGCGTGATGTTGGAGAAAAAGAAAGAATCTTTATTGGCCTTTTTTGCTTCTGCAAGAGTGTTGCCCCATACAAGATCGGCACGCCGGGCAATGTGCCCCCTGTCGAGCCGGTTATCGGTGTATAATTCATCACCCACCTGGAACTGTGCAAAGCGGTTATCAAAATCAAACTTGATGCCGGTGCGGCTTACCTTTTTTATTTTATTGCCATCAATATTCCAGCCCACCCAAATGGCAAACTTTCTTGATTTGCTTTGTGCCAGCGAAAAATGAGTATAGGCTATTACTTCACTTCCGTTAAGTTTTACTGCATCGGCAAGTTTGGCGGAGTTCAGTTTGGGTACATTTACAGCAGTGCTTAAAAAGACAGGGTTATAACCGAGGCCAGGTGGTGGTGTCACTGGCAGTTGCTGTGCAGGGGGTATAAGAGTAACGTCCAGTTTTTCAAATATTGATTTTGCATAGCAGGCAATGGCATGCTCGTTGGGATCACTGGGGCCCTCGCCGGCAAAGTGTAGCCCCGCCATTATTTTTGATGGCTTGCCATTGCTGGTTTTAAAAATCCACACAGAGCCTGAATCCCCCCCTTTGCTTACTTCACCATCATCTGGCAGGTTATTATCATCAGGACCAATTTCAAAACCACCAATTGACTGTTCGCCGGTAGCGCCACCATAATCAATTTTTACAATAGTATGGATACGGGTAACTATGCCATGCGTAACACTGGTAGTGCGGCCGCTTTTCATTACTTTATCGCCGAGGTCTGGTTCGCCAATTTTATCCGGTGCCACATTCAGATCAAGTATATCCTGTTTAAAACTGCGACTTTCAATACTGGCAATGGCACAATCGCCTGCTTCTCCCAAGTGCGACCGTACAAGCTTACCAAGTTTGTTTTGTTCTATTCGGTTATCATCATGTGGGCCGGGTTGCACAATATCATCGCCAATATTGCCCTGCGGCCCGTTGAGTACATGCCAGTTACTTAAGATGTATGGCATGCCGCTATCTGTATCGAAAACAATACATCCAATGGTGCCGGCACTTATTCTAGTGTTGGCCACACTCACACCGGGCATAATGGGGTCAATATGGGTTTTGCGTGGATTGGCCACTGCTTCAGCAACAATTTTAAATGCTTTTGAAAAGCTGCGTTCAATTACATCGGTGGGAAAGGCTATACCATCCACAATAATTGTTTTTGGTATTTCTGTTGAATCAACTGATTCCAGTTCTTCCGGTTCCACTTTTTTATTTACGGTAAACTGGATGGCAATTTCTTTTGTGGGCCTGCCATCTGTTTGTTTGTAGCCAATGCCTACTGAAGAAATATTTTTATCCTTTAAAAAATCAGCGCCCCTGGCTCTGATAAATTGTTTAAGTTTTTCCTGGTTGTTTTTTGCATTGCCGGCGGCTGGTTTTTTTGCAGCGGTTTTTGTTTTTTTGGAAGGCATAAAAATGTATTTAAAAGTTTACAAAATTGAAGGCATTGGGCATTTAGTACATCGCAGGTATTTAAATGGATATTGCTGCCGCAGGATATTACCGCATATCAATTATGCATAAATGCTGCGGGTATATTTGCTAATACAAATTTTGAAAAATTATTGTTAGCAGTCAACAGTGTTTTTCCGGTATTTTTTAGGGTGTTTCCCCTGAATTAGGCTTGCGCACATGGCTATCGAGAGGCGTTGCCTGAAAATCAGAACTCCTGCTTTACTCTTTGTTAAATATCTTACCGAAGTGTAACTTTTAAAATCACTGGTTCGTAAAAGGAATGCGCATGCAACATTTCTTCTATGTCCCTGTCTCTACTAATGGGACCGGAACGACGGACGATTTTTAATTTACTTACAATAACAATTACCATGCAGGATCAAAACTACCGTTGGCGGTTAGTGGCAAAAAAGCTGGCTGGCGAAGCGTCTGAAGAAGAAAGCACTCAACTGCAGGCTATCCTGGATGATGACCCTTACCTTAATATCTTAATGATGGACCTCTCTAATTTATGGGCTGCAACAAATGAGGTGGCGCTTTCCACCAAACGGGTTAAAGGTGATGACATATATTCCTGCAAATGAAGTTTGGTATCTACCTCCCGCAGGTTCCGGCCTTTTAAATTTAAAACATCTTTCTGTCCCTTAGTATGCCGTTGGCCGGAGACCAGGCGGCAGCAGTTCATGGTGTAGCAGCGGGCTTGCGGATGGATTAAGGGAACACCCACAAGGGCGGAAAAATATCCCGAAAGTATAGCGTGAATATTTTCTGTTCACACATACAGGAGACAGCGCCAAAAAACAGGGGCTGTTTTTTTTATAAACAAATCCGGTATTAGTTCCAGCATCCATTACAAATCCCCGCCATACCGATAGCTGAACTTATACCGTTGCTTTACAAAATCAGCTTCCGGTTATATAATGTTCCATATTCTCGATAATGAATTTTTGTTCGTCTATGATGTATTTTACCAGGTCGCCTATCGAAACGATCCCAACTAATTTACCATCCTCCATTACAGGCAGATGGCGGATGAATTTGCCGGTCATTAGCCGCATACAATCATCAATACTGCTGCGGGGGGATACGGTAATTACATCTGCAGACATGATTTCCCCGATGAGTGTATCCCTTGATGCTTTACCTTTTAATATCACTTTACGGGCATAATCCCTTTCGGTAAAGATGCCTTTCAGTTCTTCGTTTTCCAGTACCACCAGTGCACTCACATTTTTTTCAAGCATTATTTCAAGGGCATGATAAACGGTTGTGTCTGGGGTAATTGAAAAGGTCACATTGCCTTTTGTTCTTAAAATTCTATTTACTGTTCCCATATATCATATTTTTTAATGTGGATGAATAATATTCATTTAAACAATCAAATAATGATAAGCACACCTGGTAATGCCTGTGCTGTAATGGAGCAATGTATTCGCTGTATGTTCCGGATGGTTTAAAACCGCTATGGCAAACTTATCTTAATCGCATATTAAATATAACTATTTCCGGGGAAATTTAAAATTTGAATTTCCCGGCTGTTTAAAAATGATTAAATTGAATAATGATTTTTAAAACTGCCTTGCCCGGGTATAATAATTCCGGATATTAGATCAGTTTGTGCATGCCGCCCTCTGGATACTGCAAATGAAACTGCTTGCTGCAAATCATTGATTTTTTTTGTTTGTTTAGCCGTTGTATGAAATAAATTTTGCTGTATGTCAAAATATATTAAAATTAAAAAAGGCCTGGATATCAAACTGGCAGGAGAGGCCCACAAAACAATTGCAGGGATACCTTTACCAAAAACTTTCGCCATAAAGCCTGCTGACTTTACCGGTCTTACCCCGAAATTATTAGTTAAAGAAGCAGATGTTGTGCTGGCCGGCACGCCGCTGTTTTATGATAAAAATAATGAAGCCATTAAATTTTGTTCACCTGTTAGTGGGGAAGTGATTGAAATTGTTCGTGGGGAAAAAAGAAAAATACTGGAAGTAAAAATATTAGCCGACAGGGAGATCAGTTATGTTGCTTTTGATAAGGCCAACCCAAATGAGTTAAGCAGGGAAACAATTATGGAGGCGTTATTGAACAGCGGCACATGGCCATTCATCCGCCAGCGGCCATTTGGAACCATCGCCAACCCCAATGAAATACCCAAGTCAATATTTATATCCGCATTCGACAGCAACCCCCTGGCGCCTGATAACGATTTTATCATGCAGGGAAATGAGGCCACTTTTCAAACCGGGTTAGATGCACTCCGGAAATTAACAGAAGGCAAATTAAATTTGAATATACATGCAGGTGCAACTGCTGCTGCAATTTTTACGAATGCCCGGGGTGTGGACATTAATAAAATATCAGGCCCCCATCCCGCCGGAAATGTTGGTGTACAGATCCATCATATTGATCCAATAAATAAGGGGGAAGTGGTATGGTATATCAATCCCCAGGATGTGCTGATTATTGGACGGTTATTCAATGGGGGCAAATTTGATGCTTTCAGGGTGGTTGCTTTAACCGGTTCACAAGTAAACGATCCAAAATATTATAAAATTATTATTGGCAGTGCTGTAAAAAATATCATGGCAGATGGAGGGCTTAAAGATGGTAATAACAGGATCATCAGCGGAAATGTTTTAACCGGAAAACAAATTACTACTGATGGGTATTTAAATTTTTATGATTCGCAGATAACGGTGATCCCCGAAGGTGGTGAGTATGAATTTATGGGATGGTTAGCGCCTGGATTTCATAAATTCAGTATGTCCCGTACTTTTTTCTCCTGGCTCAGGCCAAATAAAAAACACCAACTGGATACCAACCTGCACGGCGAAGAACGGCCCTTTGTGGTAACAGGGGAATATGAAAAAGTTTTTCCGATGGATATATACCCGGTTCAATTGTTGAAATCCATATTGATTGAGGATATAGAATTGATGGAAAAATTGGGGATATATGAAGTGGTGGAAGAAGACTTTGCCCTGTGTGAATTTGTCTGTACTTCCAAAATAAAATCCCAGGATATCATACGCAGGGGATTGGATATAATACGGAAAGAATTCAGTTAACTGATAGCTGGCAGGTATTAACCAAATCTGTTTAAAAAAAGAAAACTATTTGTTATATTTAATCACTATCGTCTTGTTATAAATCGAATAGGTTCAATTGATTACAATCTTGTTCTTTGACATATTGCGGATAAGTTTTAGAAAATAATTCAAGCAAAG
>JAYVLZ010000317.1:0-4668 GCA_043759175.1 Chitinophagaceae bacterium
AACCTTCCTGTATGAACCGGCTCTTAATCATTTTCCTTGCCTTTATGGCGGCATTGCCATTTGCATGGCGGCATTTCAACAAATCAACAGTCAATAAAAATCATCCTGTGGCAGCAGTTAAAAAAAAGAATGACGCCAATACAGCAGAGTTTGTAAGACTACATGGTTTTGCAAATAAGCTTGAGCTATACGCAACAGAAAATGGCTACAATACCCGTTATTGTTTTTTGGTGGATATGAAAATTGCCTGTGGCAGCAACCGCTTCTTTGTGTATGACATCAAAAAAGATTCGGTATTTAAATCAGGATTGGTAACACATGGCTATGGAAACAGTGGTTACAGCAATATTACTTTCTCCAATGTACCGGGCAGCAACTCAACCTCACTGGGCAAATATAAAATCGGTAACTCATATATGGGAAAATTTGGGCTTGCTTATAAATTACATGGGTTGGATAAAACTAACAGCAATGCCTTTGAACGGTTTGTTGTGTTGCATTCGCATGAATGTGTGCCTGCAACAGAAGTGAACCCACAGCCAATCTGTATGAGCCAGGGTTGTCCAACTGTGTCGCCTTCATTTTTACAATCATTGAGAACATATTTAGATGATGCAGACAAACCTGTATTGCTCTGGATATTTAATTGATAAAGACGAAATGAATTGCCGCAGATTCGCAGATTGATTAATTCAGCCTCTAACATTTAAAAAAACTAATCTGCGAATCTGCGGATATAAAAAATGCAACTTAAAAAAGCTGCATTCGTTTCATAAGGATAATATTTTTTAATTCATCGGAACTTCTATTGCCAGTAATTCTGCATTCTCACTTGCGGTGATGCTGAATGAGTCAGTATCATACACACCCAATGAATCCCTTTTATTCAAAATGGTATCCCCCACTTTTACAGAACCATTTATCACAACTACATACACTCCGTTTCCGCTGAATGCATTTTTATATTCTAATGTTTTACCAGCTTCTAATGTGGCCAATGCAAAACGGGCATCCTGGTTTATCCATAAGGCTTTGTCTTCTTCTCTTGGTGATACTACTATTTGCCAGTTGTTCGTCCTGTCATTAATATCAAATGTTCTTTGATCATATCTTGGTTTGATATTTTTCTCTTTCGGAAATACCCAAACCTGGAACAGGTTTAACTCTTCATCAGCTGAAGCATTTGCTTCTGAATGTAACACACCACTGCCTGCACTCATTATCTGCACATCACCTGCTTTGATAATGCCTTCACCACCTGTGTTGTCTTTATGATGTACAGCGCCTGATAGTGGAATAGTTACTATCTCCATATTATCATGCGGATGAGCATTAAACTTTCCGCCACCGGCAATAAAGTCATCATTCAAAACCCTGAGCAAACCGAAATGTACTTTTTCGGGGTTGTAATAATTAGCGAAGCTGAAATAAAAATTGGGTTTCAGCCAGCCATGATCAGCGCTTCCTCTTTCAGAAGCCCTTTGCAATATTGTTTTCATGATTTTCTTTTTTTAATTCAATGTTTAAACATCAAAGTTGATACCACTTTAAGTTGACTGACATAATAGCAACATTTCGACAGGCTTCGATAAACTCAGACTGACAATAATCACTATGGCAAGCCTGTTGTTACTAATTAAAACTTGTCATCTGGTTATAATCAAGGGGTGTGGCAGTATCCTCTTCCCTGTTCTCATTGTATTCCACAATGAAATTATTCTTCCCTTCGCCGGTAAGGATCAAAAGGAATCTTTGCTGCGACAGTTCCAGCAGGCTCAAAAAGAGAAAGAGTGCATGCATCCTGTCCTGGCAGATATCGAATATTTTTTCAAAAGAACTTGTCTTTTCCCGGCGGCAATGGTCCAGCATATAATCCCTGCTTTCTTCCATTGTATAGTTATACTGGATAACGGTATGCACCGGCTTGTTGTTCCTTTCATGCAGTTTCTGTATCACTTTTTCAAATGCTTTCATCAGTTTGAAAAGTGTTACTGCCTGTATTTCTGTACCCTCTCCTGCTTCCTCACCAATCTGAGACAATTCTCTCTGCAGGTTGCCCCTTTTAAACATCAGCATCCTCACTTCTTCCAGCTCAGCCATTTTAGTTGATGCCTCTTTATACCGTTTGTATTCAAGTATTTTGTTAACCAATTCCTGTCTTGGATCTATTTCATTTCCTTCTGCATCTAATTCTTTCCTCGGTATCAGCATTTTTGCTTTTATACGCATAAGTGTGCTGATGAACAAAATAAATTCACTGCTTAGTTCTATGTTCAGCTTTTCGCCTTGATGAATAAAGTCGAGAAAGTCGTTGGTGATTCTTGTGATGGGAATATTATAAATATCCAGTTCATCCCTTTCAATAAAAAACAGCAGCAGGTCAAACGGGCCTTCAAATTGTTCAAGCTTTATCTGGTATGTTGCGGTGTTCAATGCTGCAATATTTAATGCTAAAAAATGCTCCCCCGTTATTAGTGGGGGAGCAACAAATGTATTAAAACTTGGTTGACAATTACATCTTAACAGACACACCCACACCAAATGTGGACAATATCTGCCAGCCAATAGAATTGGTTGGGTCTTTAGGATTCAGAACATCTTTATCGTACAGCATATCTAATTGATAATTTACATTGAGCCATTTTGTAAGCTTCACTTTAAATTGGTTTGTCCAAAAAATATCAACGTTTTCAGGATGGTCCAGATAGTTGGCATATAAGTCAAGTTTGCTGTAGTAGCCCACTTTTTTCTGGAAGATATCTTTTTTAATAGTGGCTGTTACAAAAGCACCAAATTCACCTTTGTTTTGTTTAGCAGGATTCACGCCATATAGTGTGGCAAGGGGTGTTTCCACCTGTCCATTAAATATGCCGCCCTGGCCTGCATAACTGTAAGGGCCATTGCTCACAATTACCCACCTTGCGGCAAATGGGGCACCAAAGAGTGTAAACCAGTCATTGGGTTTCCATTCAACACCGGGTGCTAATGTAATATAGGCTGGGGCAAAAAAACCAGAGTTTCTTCTTTTCTCAGTGGTACCCAGATAATCATATTCATAACCACTGGTTAATTGCGAACGCAACTGGCCAAGGGCAGTTACATAAGTGTTCTTCCATTTTTTTGGTTTGTAACCATATTTAGTAACAAAATCCAGGCGGTCATTTACCTTCCGTACGCCGAGAGTAGTAGTATTTATCAAGCCGTAGTTTACATCTAATATATTGTCCCAGCTATACTGCATACGGCTTCCCCATTTCCTGTTGGCATACGCATTTACTGACAGCGCTGCTGAAAGAGAGAAATCATCACCGCCTGCGGCAATCCAGTTTTTGTTACCAATTTGTGTAAGGCCGAAAGTGAGGCTGGCACCATGTACCCATCCATTTTTATTGGGCTTTTTTGAAGTATCGGCAGTTACTGTTTTTTTGGCAGCATCCTGCAGTTCTTTTACCGAAGCGTCCTGTGCAGTTAATTGAAGACTTAAAATAGTAATAACCAGTAATCCCAGCAGTCTTTTCATGTTAGTTTGGTATTTGTGAATAAAACAGCGGCCTCAAAATTTTTGAAGCCGCTGCGAAAATAGGGTATTTTTTTTACTGTGTTTATGTGCCGTAAAAAAGTTTAAAGTTTGAGGCTGAGTTCAATACCAGGTATATCTTTCAGCTGATTTTGCCAGTCTGTAGCCACAATGACAGGCAATGCTTTGTTGTTTTAAAATTATTTTTTTAAAGAATCTCTTATTTCCATTAGAAGTGCATCTGTAGAAGATGGACCAGCAGGGGCTTCTTCCTGTTTTTTCTTCATTTTGTTCATGGCTTTTATTATCATAAACATTACAAAAGCCACTATGATAAAATCAATACAGGCAGTGATGAATTCACCCCAATGTATAGCAAGCTCAGAAGTAGTAACAACGCCGGCACTATCTTTTACCTCCTCCCGGAGTAGGTATTTCTTACTGTTGAGGTCAATGCCCCCCATAAGCAACCCGGTTATTGGTGCAAATATTTTTTCAACAAAAGCGGTTACCACTTTTCCAAATGCCCCACCCATTACAAATGCAATTGCCATGTCTACGAGGTTCCCTTTAAGGGCAAACTCTTTAAATTCTTTAATCATTCCCATAATAATTAGTTTTTAAAAATTGATAATAGATTTAGTTAATCGGCGCTCAATATACTTCCTTATACTATTAGCAGGTAGAATTATGCCCTTATTTTTCGTTTCTGATATTGTATTTTTATCAAACAAGTGATACAGGTTACTTAATTCAAATAACAGCATCTTTGCAAAGTGAGTAAAAAATTAATTGACTGGATTTTATTTATTGTATTATCTGTTATCTGGGGCAGCAGTTTCATTTTAATGAAGATTGGGCTGGATAATAAATTAAGCCCTTACCATATTGCTGCTGTAAGGATAGTAGCTGCTGGCTTGCTGCTGCTGCCGGTGGCAGTAAAGGCAACTGGGAAAATACCTGTCAATAAATTCCCTGTCATTTTTTTATCAGGCGCATTGGGCAGCCTGTTTCCTGCATTTCTTTTTTGCATTGCCGAGCAAGAAATCGACAGTTCGCTGGCAGGTATGCTCAATTCACTCACACCCATCTTTGTCATCATCATCGGGGCCTTTTTTTTTAAAAAAGATACCGCAGCCAATAAAGTCATT
>JAYVLZ010000318.1:0-5085 GCA_043759175.1 Chitinophagaceae bacterium
CTTCGGAAAAAATCCGGCGTTCCCTGATTTGTAATTTTGATTTAACTTGCCTCATAAGTGACTTTTTTTTGTCAACCTATTTCAGGCATACACAGTTGATGGTTTATTAGTGAAAATATTCTTCAATTAATGCACTGTAAAATTCTTTTAAACTCCACCCCATTGCTTTTACCTGCTGCGGTACCAGGCTTGCTTCACTTTGCCCGGGTATGGTGTTAATCTCAAGCATGTAAGGCTGCCCGCTATGTTCACTATAAATAAAATCGATCCTTACCACGCCCCTGCAATTAAATATTGAATAGGCTTTTTTTGCTGCTGCTCTTACTTTATCTGCAACCGCTTCTTCCACTGCTGCAGGTGTAATTTCCTGGCTGGCTCCTTCATACTTTGCTTCGTAGTCAAAAAAATCTTTCTTTGTAATGATTTCAGTCATCGGCAAAGTGATAATATTACCTTTTGTTTTAAAAACACCAATGGTCAGTTCTCTTCCTTTAATAAATTCTTCCACCAGCACCTGGTTGTCTTCATTAAAAGCCTTATCCAAAGCAGCCTGCAAATCTGCTGCATCATTTACTTTACTCATGCCGATACTGCTGCCGCCATTATTTGGTTTTACAAAAACGGGTAGTTGCAATTCCTTCAAAATATCTTCCGGTTTTACCAATATATCTTTAAACAGGTGCAAAGACTTTGCCACATGCAACCCTGCAAAAGCAGCAACCGCAACAGTGTATCTTTTATTAAAAGTTAATGCAGAAGTAGCTGCATCACAGGAAGTGTAAGGAATATTCAAACAGTCAAAATAGCCCTGCAATTTTCCATCTTCACCGGGGGTGCCATGCAATGCTATCAGCACGGCATCAAATAAAATTTTGGTACTGTCAACTGTTAAAGAAAAATCGTTTTTATCTACATTTATTTTTTCTCCTGCAAGTGAAGTATAAAACCAACCTTTAGGATTGATATCTATGGTGTAAACATTCCATTTTGCAGCATCAATATTTTGTTCAATGGTGGCAGCAGTTTTATATGAGATTACAGCTTCACCCGAATATCCACCCGTAACCAGCGCAATTGTCTTCTTCATTGGTTGTAAAAAATATGTTTAGCAAAGAAACAAAAATACTTTTATGTTAGGTTGATTTTAGTTGAAGAAGCTGTGAGCATTGAGCTGTGAGCAAGCGAACTTCAAACTTCAAACATCTAAACACTAAACCTCTAAACCCCTAAACTCTAAACCGGCTTTACTCCACCCCATCATTACCCGATTGCAATACGAACTTCCAGTTACCTCCCGGCTGCCTCTTCCATATGGTAACATAGGTGCCATAGTAAACGGTATCTTCATCTCCGGGCTTACGAGAATATACACCATAGGTATATCCCAGGTCGCCAGATTTGGAAATGGCTGCATCTTTCGGTTCCCATGTTAATACAGAAACACTGTCATTACTTCTTATGATAAGATCCATTGCTTCCCCACCTTCCAATGGTACACTGTTTGGCCGCAGCAATACCGCCTCATTGTCTATAAAATTTATAAACGCTTTTCGCAATCCTTTCTCCTTGCTCATAGCAGAAAAAGCCCTGTCAGTTTCCAACATTTCTACCTTTAATTGAATAGTTGGATCTTCAATTTTCTTTTTATTCTTACAAGAAGAAATAATCAGCATCCCGATACAAAAAAATAACACACCCTTCATATTTCTTATTTCAATCATTAACAGATAAACCAACTGCATGATACATAAAAAAGGCGAAAGTATTATGTAATACCCTCGCCGGTGCAGGAAATATCACCTGCCAGATTAAGCCCTGCAAAGGGCTATGATTAAATTTTTATAAAGTGCATTAAATATGCAACTTTTCTTTCTTTGCTAACAGCTGATCCACTGTTTCCTGATACATTTCATCCGGTACACAACAATCAACAGGGCAAACAGCAGCACATTGCGGCTCTTCGTGAAAGCCCTGGCATTCTGTGCATTTGTTGGGGGTAATGTAATAAGTATCTGAACTTACCGGTGCATTTCTTGCATCGCTGTCAACTACCGAACCATCCAATAATGTAAAAGATCCTTTTACTGTAGTACCATCGGAAATTGCCCATTCTACGCCGCCTTCATATATTGCATTATTTGGGCATTCTGGTTCACATGCCCCGCAGTTAATGCATTCATCTGTAATCTTAATAGCCATTATAGTTTTGATTTTGAATTTTGGAAACACGAATTTTGTCCTCACAAAATTAAGTTTATCAGGATGAAATTACAAAATCGAATTGAATTATTATTGAGGCTCGGGGGATATTTAAAAGAAAATAATCATGAGATGCAGGATATTATAACAAAGGCATCCGTGACTAACGGCTGGTTTGTTCCTGAATTTATTGAGCTGGCTATAAATAATATTGCTGATCATTTTTTAGAAGAAAATAAATTAAAAGCCTGGGTGAGCCACTACCATATTGACGACAATATTGAACCAAAAAATGTTGGTGTGGTGATGGCTGGGAATATTCCGCTCGTAGGCTTTCATGACTTTTTATGTGTATTTATTTCAGGACATATTCAAACGATTAAGTTATCTTCTAAAGACGATATTTTGCTTAAGCACCTGGTTCAGAAAATGTACAGCTGGGAAGTAACCATGCAAAACTATGTGTCGTTTGCCAGCATGCTGAAAGGATGCGATGCTTACATTGCAACAGGCAGCAATAACAGTGCAGTGTATTTTGATTATTATTTCTCCAAATATCCAGGCATTATCAGGCGCAACCGCACTTCAGTTGCTGTTTTAAAAGGTAACGAATCAAAAGAGGAACTTGAAAAATTGGCAGACGACATCCATGTTTATTTTGGATTGGGTTGTAGAAATGTCACAAAAATTTTTGTACCAAAGGAATATGATTTTGTGCCGTTGCTGCAATCATTTCATGCATATAAATATTTTGCAGATCATCATAAATACAAAAACAATTACGATTATAATTTGTCTATCATGATTATGAACAATCGTTTTTACATGACCAATGAGGGTACTTTGCTTGTTGAAAACGATTCGCTGTTTTCACCTATAAGCCAGCTTAATTACAGTTTTTATGATGATTTGGAAACGCTGGAAGCTCTATTTAAAAACAACAAGGATATCCAATGTGTAGTGGGAAAAGACATTTCTTTTGGTAAAGCTCAAATTCCTGAACTGATGGATTATGCAGATGGTGTGGATACAATGCAATTTTTACTAACTTTATAGTGATGTACGAAGCTCTTACTAATTAATTGTTAAAGGTGGCTATTGGTAAATCACATTTTGTCAGTGCTGCGTTACTTTGTAGTGTCAGGCACAGAAATTGACAATTGATAAAATTGATAATTTTGGAAACTAAAAATTTACACAGATGAAATTGAAACAAGTATTTTTTACAGTAGTGATCAGCGCCTTAACCGCATTCGGAGTAATGTGGGGTTATGGCAAATTTGTAAACAACAATACTTATGCAGGGCAGGCGGGCATGGTTCCACCCAATTACAAATTTGCAAAGCTGAATGATGATAACCTGCCACCCGGTGCAATAGATTTTACACAACCTGCGGCAGCAGCATTACCTACGGTGGTGCACATCAAAACAAAAACCAATGCAAAACAGGTTAGCAATAATCTGCCAAAGACTCAAAAACCTGCCAACCCGTTCAGCGATTTTTTTGATGATGACCTGTTTAACCAGTTTTTTGGCAACAGGGGAAATTATATACCAGAACAAAGGGCTTCCGGATCTGGAGTTATCATCAGTGGTGATGGATATATTGTTACCAATAATCACGTAGTGGAGAATGCGGATGAATTAACCGTAACCATGAGCAACAAGAAAAGCTACAAAGCAAAAGTAATTGGTACAGATCCGGCTTACGACCTGGCTGTAATAAAAGTTGATGCCACTGAGCTGCCCTTTTTATTATATGGAAATTCTGATGATGTAAAAATTGGTCAGTGGGTGCTTGCACTTGGCTATCCTTTAAATTTAGAAACAACAGTTACTGCGGGTATTGTAAGTGCCAAATCGAGAAGCTTAGGATTAAACAAAGGAACAAGAAACAACTCTGCTGTTGAATCATTTATCCAGACAGATGCAGCAGTAAACCAGGGTAACAGTGGTGGTGCATTAATTAATACTAATGGTGCATTGATAGGTATCAACTCTGCCATTGCTTCCCCTACCGGATATTATTCAGGTTACTCTTATGCAATACCAGTAAATATTGTAAAAAAAGTAGTGGATGATATTATTAAGTATGGCAATGTTCAAAGAGGTTATCTTGGCGTATCCACTGTTAACACTAATGATATACCGGAAGAGCAGAAAGAAAAAATGAATTTAACCTACAATGGCGATGGGTTGGTTATAACCGATGTGGCTCTTAACAGTGCCGCAATAGAGGCCGGGTTAAAAAAAGGTGATATTATTAAAAGTGTAAATGGCACCGGAGTTACTTTACCTTCTGAACTGCAGGAATTAGTTACCCGTTATAAACCCGGCGATAAAGTTTCGGTTGTTTACTCAAGAAATGGTAAAGACGGTACCGCTAATGCAACACTGAAAAATAAGATTGGAAATTTCGATATTGTAAAAGTTGACAATGTGGCTTTGAAACTGGGTGCCGAATTTGTTAATCTTGATCCTAAAAAAGCAAAAGAATACGGAGTGCCTGGTGGTATTATTGTAAAGAAAATAAATGAAGGTGCATTAAAAGATCAAACAAGAATGAGAGATGGATTTATTATTGTGAAAGCGAATGATGCAGATATAAAAAGTATAGATGATCTGAATAAAATTATCGGAACTTCAAAATCTGTGACTATTAGTGGATTTTATCCCGGCTATGATGCCTTGTATGATTATCCGATCACCCTTGAGAATGAATAATAGTAAATACAAAGTTTAATCTTCCATAAAACATGCTGGCAAAAAAAAATTGCCAGCTTTTTATTGTGCGCCGGGCATGGTTATAAGCTATAAGGTGCAAGTCCTGAATGAGCGTTGCAGTACGTATCATTAGCCAAAAGCAAGGGTGTCGCAGGCGACTG
>JAYVLZ010000319.1:0-19887 GCA_043759175.1 Chitinophagaceae bacterium
CAATAATAGACATTTGCTATAACAGCGGTTATAATAGCTGGGCACATTTTAGTAAGCAATTTAAAATTGTAAAAGAAATGACACCTAACCAGTACCGTAAACAATTTAAAATTACTGATGAACCCTGATATTGATTATTTAATAAATGAAAATAGTAAGCCCTGTTTGCTCATTTTATTTATTCTCTTTTAAAATTGAAATAATTTTTTCACTTGACCTTACTGCCATAGCCACACTTGTAAGCGTTGGATTGCTTGTAGTTGACATTGGAATTACCCCATTACCTCCTACAAATAAATTATCGTAATCCCATACATTTGAATAACTGTCGCAAACAGATTCGCCATTGTTTGTTTCACCCATTCGTACGGTGCCTTGTGTATGTAAAGAAGTGCCGGCAGGCATTAACGTTTGTTCACCTTCTTTTAAAATTTTTCCAAAAGCCGCTGCCGCTTTGTTTTGAACTTGTTTCGCTTTTTCAATTTGATTTTTATCATTTGCTGTAAGCGTATACTTTAAATTTATTTTAGGCATACCCAGGTAATCTTTTTCTGTTTCTGAAAATTCGATATGATCTTCATAACGAACTTCTTTGGTGCAACCCCATCCAAGACCAACAATATGTTTTGAATCTTTTTTGGTTTCTATTTTAATGGGCGAAAGATCCATGTGCATTATTTGCCCGTGAAAAGGATGATGCGGTGCATCGAAAGGAACCCAGAAGACTCCGATGGTGGGATCATTCGATTTCGGATGCTGGATTTCGGATTTCGGAATGAATGCAGTTTCAAAATTCTTTACTATTTCATCTTTGAGTTCTACAAAATAAAAAATAAAAGGATGCTCATTTAAATAATGGCCTAAAGCTTTTGGCCTGATGCCTGATGCCCACAATAATTGCGGTGTTCGTAATGCATCGCATGCAGTGATTATAATTTTTGCTTTTATAATTTCTTGTGTTTTTGTTGGAAGATGTTCAATTAATGCTGAAGAGATATGATGTCGGATGTGGGATGCCGGATGTGGGAGAGCTACTTCCGAAATCTCAAATCCGAAATCCGAAATGAAAAATTTTCTGCAAATTGTTTCTGACCTTAATTCAAAATTTCCTTTGTAATCCGGCTCAGCTAATTTTCCTAAAATAACATCTGCACCGGTCCAGTACCTCTCTCCATTTTCATCAACGGTACATGCAAGCGGCATGGGCTGCACTTTTCTATTTGCAGAAAGTTGATTATTCAAAACATTGCCTAATACTTTTTGAATAGCCAAACCTTCGGCGCATTCAGCAAATGCTTTTTGCGTAACACTTAATAATTCTTCTGCTTTTGCAAATGCATATTCATATTCTTCTTCGGGGATAAATGGAATTCGTTCTGCATTACCCGGCCTTGGGCAGGCGCATGTCCAATGTGTACCCATGCCACCTACATTGCTTGAAAAAGCAGCGGCAGGCATTTCGTTTTTTTTCAAATCCTCTATATTGTCAGAAACCAAATGTGTACCCGGCCTCGCCAATAATTCCAAACTTAACTTTCCTTCATTTGCAGCTTTGGCTCTTTCTGCAATAGAAGTTAACGGATAAGGTTTTTTATGTGGCCCCTGCGATTGAATTTGTATATGTTCACTTTGCTTTTCGTCTTTTACGTTCTTGTAATGCATGCCTGCTTTGTCTGTAAGCTTAGGCCCCAAATCAATCATTAATATTTTTACATCGGGTAATGCATCATTAATCATTCTTGCAAATGTTGCACCCACAGGACCGCTGCCAACGATCAACACATCCACTGCAATTTCGGATGTTGGATTTCGGATTTCGGTGTTTTCAAACTGCATGGCTGTTTATTTTAATTGAGATTATTTGGATGCCGGATGTCAGATGTTGTAAATTAATTTGCAGATTGAAATCGAAAAATTAAAATCTAATTCGTTTTCAAATAATACCTTCCGAAATCCGACATCACAAATCCGAAATTAATCTGCGGCAAAGCTTCTGGTGTTTTTCAATCATTTCAAAACCATTATATTCATCGGTAAAAGCATGCCCTTCATATTCACTCGACATAAATCCATTATACCCACCTTCTTTAAAAACTTTCATCAGCGATGCATAATTAATATTGGGCTCATTACCTTCTTCATCAATACTATAAAATTTACCATGAATATGTACAATGCGGTTCATCACTTCTGCCCAGCGTTTGGGGTCCTGCCTGCTGAATAATGCCAGCACCATATTCAGTCTTCCTATATGTGATGGCGTGCCGCCTGATGCAACAGCACGTTCCTGCAACTGTTTAAATTTTTCCGGTGTAGCAGCATCCATAAACCATATTTCTTTAATCAGGTCAATCAAAATTTCGGGCATGCCGTCTTTACGATAACTGTCTAACACCAACGCCGGAATACGCTGCATGCAACTGCCAAAATCAGGAATGTAACCTAAGTAAGGTGAATCAAATTCATCATACAGTTCCTGCAATTGCATTACAGCCGGGTGATCGAGTGTATAAGGACTATGCAATTCCATTCCTAAAATTACTTTTGTTTTTTCTGCAGGCTTCACTAACTTTCGCATCACTTCTGGCTTTGCTGCCATCTGCATTCGTAAAACAGGAAAGCCCAATTTTGCTGCAGCATTAATTTGTGCTTCTAAATATTCCGCTGTTTCATCAATTGTAAGTGGATTGTTTCTTCGCAAAGCTATATCTGCATTAGCTCCCAAACATGATGGCTGTAATTCATATTTATCAAGCAGGTTTCTAAACTCTAATGCAAATTCATTTGAAATAACAGGAAAATTTCGAAAAGATTGAAACCCTGCTGCTTCCAAACCCAGGCCTAATTTTCGTTTGCTTACTTCTGCAATTATTTGCTCCAATGTATATTTTCCGCTTAACCATTCTATTGTTAATGAAAATAAAGTAGTACCTGTTTTTAGCATGATTTATTTTATTAATTTATAGATATAAGCTGTTTTGTTATTTTACCAGATGACAACATTGGCAAAAGATTTGGGCCTACTAAAATATAGGGCAACAACAACCCAAACTCTAATTCCACTTCGTGTTGTTTGCCCCCTTTTATTTTTTTATTTTGATGTACATGCAATATTGCCCTGTCTAAAATAAACCACCATTCTTTGTATAAATTTTCCAGTTCATTCATTTGATGAACTTTTCCATTTAATTCAAAACTCATTTTTTCCGGCGCAATATTTTCTCCATCAATTTTCAAAGCAATGTTTGCAATGCTGGATAAGGGCAGCGAACGGTACCAGTGCAAACGTATGGCTACATCAAAGCCATCAGCAGTTTCTGTCAACGCATCATCTGGCAGCATAAATTTATCAAGTGGTCCCATGGTAATTATTTTTTAAACTGATATTGTCTTAGTGTCCTTTCTTACTGCATTTACCGGCATGTAAGAAATGCGGAGGTTAAAGAGTAAATCTATTTGATGTTTGCCTGGTGTTAGTCCGCCTGCCTGCATCACTTTAATAAATCCTACTTCGCCAAACTCCCACCGGTCATCAGCTTCTGTTTCCATTGTTGCCAATGTGTAAGTATTACCATGCAGTTCAATTTGTAATTGTTCGGGTGCAACAGCATGGCCATCAACTTTTAGTTGTATGTCTTCAATCATTGACAATCCTAAACCACGGTAGTAAGGAACTCTTGCAGCTATTTTGTAACCAATAACTTTTTCATCTTCAATTATATTTTTTGTTTCGCTTTCAACGATGATATATTGTTCGTACATGATTTGATTTCGGATTTGTGATTTCGGATTTCGGTTTTAGCGATTTTTGAAATCTGGTTATTAATATATTTAGAATTTGTGATTTGTGATTTCGGATTTCGGCAGTTGATTTCGGATTTAATTTTCGACATCCGAAATCTAAATAAGTTTCTTAAACATGGCTTGCTGTCTCCTCACCTGCTCCACACTATCTACTTCAAATGCATCCTGTATATGGCGGTTGCCTTCGTATTCGCTGCAGAGATAACCATTGTAACCACCTTCTTTTAAAACAGCAATCACTTCTTCGTAAGGAATACTATACTCTGTTTCGTCATCAATCATTTCATAAAATTTTGCATGAATGTGAAAGATTCGGTTCATGTAGGGCAACAATTGTTTTGGATTGGTGTAGCTGTAGAATCTTGTTTGTGCAGCAAGCATTTGGTCAATCGGGTTACTGCTCATAGTGCTTACTTCGCCTACAATATATTCGCTAAGCACACCATTTTCATAATTTTCGCTTACATACACAGCCACTTCTTTAGTTGCTCCTTTTCGCAATAAATTATCAATTAAAATTCTCGGTAATTTTTTTGTGTAAGTTCCCATATCCGGTATAAATCCCAAATGCGTTGAACCACATTTTTCCATTGCTTCATAATGCCGTTTCATCCATGCATTATCAATATGCCAGGGCGAATGTACTTCAATGCCCATTTTCACATCATACTTTTCTGCATAAGGCGCAGCTAACATCATCAACTCGGGTGTGGTGCTTACAATCACTCTCATTACCTTACATCCAAGCTTATTTGCAAATTGTAAATCACGAATGATAGATTGCAATTGTTCATCTTGTGTTAACTTTCGACCTTTGAATTTTTTAAAATCCAAAAACATATCATGGCAAACTGGAATGGTGCTATATTTTTTCATCCAGCCAAACCATTGTTCCAAAAATTCATCGGTTAGTTTTGGAAAGCCAGGTACCATCTGCTCGCCAATAATTTCAATGCCATAAGCACCCATTGCTGCAGCTTTGGCAATACAATCTTCTAAAGATAATTTTCGTAAGAAATATTCTTCCTGGAAACTGTACAGACTTACTCCTCTTTTAATAACAGACATAATTGTTATTTTTTTATTTTTTAAATGAACTATTTAATTTTCGCTAACTGCTGCCGACTTATTTGCTGTAAACAAATAATTGATTACTCCAAGTATAATACATAAAATACCAAACACAACAAATGTATTTAATAGAGAGCCTGACAAACTTTTAACCCCTGTAACAACAAGCGGTGAAATAAATTGACCAAGAAAAAATGCACTTGACCAAAAGCCCATACCCCTGCCCCTGAACTCTGGCGGCAATGAATTGAGGCCCCATGCAATTAATACCGGCACCGTCATACCACAACCCAATTGCTGTATAAAAGCAAAAAACATTACACTCATTTTAGAATGAGATAAACCAATACCGGTTAACCCAACTCCAATTAGAACAGCTATAATTAACAACTGAAGTGCAATGGATTTTTTTGAAAATAATTTAAAAACCAATGCGCCAATGGGAACTGCAATACTGGCCGCAGCGCTAATATTTCCTATTTGCGAGCGGTCTTTAATACCAATGGCATCCAGCACCAATGAAAACTGCAGGGTGTAAACAAAATAAATAGTAGAAGCAGTTAAGGTAATGATGCATAATTTGGCAATAAGGTTAAGCGGTATTTTTGTTTCATTTTTTTTCTCTGCAACTACAGCCGTTCTTTGCGGTTCAAAAATAAAAATCCATGCCGCTATGGCAAATAAAAAAGCAATGCTGTAAACTAAGAAAGGATATTGCCATCCTTTTACAGCAAGGTAACCACTGGCAGATAATAATAATGTACCGGCAGCGGAACCAATAATTCCCTGTACCATTAACCACTTAGAACGTTGCTCTGACAAAAAATAATCGCCTAATAAAACATTTCCCAGCGTCATTACAAATGCTTCGCCTACACCTAATATCAACCTGCCCCCCATTAAGGCGGGAAAACTATTTAAGAAAAATGGGAGTATACCGCCTGCACCATAAAGAACCATTGTAATGATTAGCAGTTTCCTTCTTCCAAATTTATCAATTAAAACACCGGCATAAGGCGCCAGCAATGCAATGCAAAGACCGGGGCTGATAAAACCAATGGCGCCCAGGTCATAATATTTTCCATGTCTTTAAAGTTCTCAACCATTGCCGGAACAACAGGCATTAATGCAACAATGGCCATCATTGGCAGCATGTTTATTAAAATAATTATAATGGCTTGTACCGCACCAGCTTTACGGGGTTGGGTTGGTTGAATCATGGCAATAAATTAATTTAATCCTGAGCAATCATTTTTTTAAATCTTATTAAACAAACTTAAACTTAAACAGCATACTTCTTTAAGCAGAAAATGACAGATAATATGCAAAATCAAACTTTGCTGCGGTATTGTTTGGGGGTAATATGTGTTTTGGATTTAAAAAACCGTATAAAGTCGCCCGGGTTTTCTTTTCCAATTTTATAAGCGATTTCATTAATGTTGAGTGCAGATTGTTTAAGCAGTACTTTTGCTTCAAGCAGTAACATCTCATCAAGATAATGATGGGCCGTTTTCCCAAATGCTGATTTTACACAACGGTTAAGATGTTCAGGAGATATGGCTAACATATCTGCATAAAAGCTAACTTTTTGTTTTTCGAAAATGTGTTTTAATAAAAGTGCCTTATAATCATTGGCGATCCTGTACGCCGCATTATCAATAATATGTGGAAGCTGTTTTGCAAAAGGCTGTATGGCAAAAAAAAGTGTAAGTAATGTGGAAGCAACAAAATCAATCCGGCAATTATCATCAGCCCTGTATTCCTGCTGCAGCCTGCTTAATAATTGCTTTATAAACCTGGCAGTATTATTATCTGTTTCAACTACCGGGTTACCGGTAAAATGCATAAAAGAAAATTGCTGCAGTAATTCTTTTTGAAATAATTTTTTATAAAAAATATCTGCATTAAAATGACAGTAATACCCGGTTGCATCAGCACTCATTGCCTTCATTGCTGTAACCTGGTAAGCCGGTAAAAAGAAAAACTGGTTAGTGATAAATTGATACTCATCTAACCCTTTGCTTCGCAGGGCAGAGCCTTTTGTTAAAAAAATAAAATCAAATACCTCTTTTCGGTGTGGCGGCAAAGGCAATTCTTTTAATTGTGAAAGCCTTACATAATCTTCTATTTTATTGATATGAAAAAAGTCAACGCTTTTATAGCGAAAGTCCTTCCAATCCATACTGCCAATGGACAATTGCATTCCATAATTTGTAACGCTTAATAAAGGAATATCTGTTGCCTTCAAATTGCTCACATGTTACTTAAGTTTATCAATAATATACATACCAATTTTTTTACCTGCCGCTGCCCCCCTGTCAACACTAATTTTATAATGAATGCCGCCATAAAAACGGCTGATGGAACATTCATCAGATGCCTGGTAAAAAGAAGTAAAAGACCTTTCCATATTTATATAACGTTTATCGCTGGTATCATTAAAAGAAAAATTATCGCCATACAAATGCGTTAATACTGTGGCAGCGCTGCCGGTAATGGTGCTGTGCCCGCTGGTATATTCAGGAAAAGGCGGCGTTTGTAAAAGTGGTTCCCACTTAGGGTCAATCACATCATTGATTGCCGTTATTGGGCGTATATAATTATAATGATACTTAGTATGAAACACAGAAATGAATCCTTCAAACAAAGCAACCGATGTAAATGCATAAGTTCTGGCAGATTTTACTGCATCAGTTTTTGATTGCCTGCATGCAATGGTGGCAATGCCTATCCAATGCCCACCAGGTGTTTGTTTTTTTGTTGCCATCATTACATGCCCTACGTGTTCCATTACAAAGGGGTTATCATCCCAAAAACGGGCAATATCTTTTTGTTCTGCGGTAAGATTTTTACCTGTATCATAAACAGCTTTATTCATTTTATAAAACTCACTGTTTTTATCTTTACTAAAAACAGGTGGTGGTACTGGATCAAACTGACCGGAGGAATCTAAAGTGAACGATTTAATTTGTGCCCAATAGGGTTCCACAGCATCAAGATAATCAGGAGCTGTTGGATGCCATTTGCCATCTTCTTTACTGCCATAAAATTTTTCCAAAGCCCTTGTTTGTTTATAATTATCGGCCGCTGCCCTTTGCATAATAGTTTTGGCAATGGCTTCGCCAAATGAAATGGAATTATCGTACACGTCTTTACTCAATATATTTTTAAAAGGCAAATAAGTTTGTTCTTCATACATAAACAAAGTGTCTTTTGAAAAAGTCATTTGTGCTGCTACTGTATAAAAAGCTTTTGATGCAGCCAGTGTAAAATCATACTTTTTATTTTTTTCGGGCTGCGGCATTTCTGCAAAACCTTTCAGCTTTGCTGTAATTGATTCTTCATCAGCATCTGCATACCGCATTGCTTCATGTGCTGCCAGTGATGTGTATGCATATATACGGGAGGCTACTGGAGGTGTAAAAATATCATAAATGATGAGGGTAGTTAAATTATTTTCATTTTGATGCAATACCTCTGCTGCATCAGGAAGTTTTACGTTTTCCGTATTATTACAAGCAATAAATAAAACCGCCAAAACCGGTAAAACAAAAAATATTTTTTTCATGCTTAATTCATTAAAAGTTTTATTTTTTTTGAACCAGTGTATTTTCAAGAATTACCACCGACAAAGGTTTTTTATCCCAGCCCTGTTTAATTTTACCAGGTACATCTCCAAATGAAAAGGAAGCGCTGCCTAAAATTATATCTTTATCCCCATCACCATCCATATCACCCACATCCATTGTCATCCACCTGCCTGCATTGCATGTTTCAAATGTATAGCGGATGGAGGTATTATCTCCATTATTTTCCCAATAAATAAAACTTTCTTCCGGGTTATTTTTATAATCGGGGAAAAAAGCAATGGAAGCAATATCAAGGTCGCCATCATTATCCAAATCAACCGGCACTGCTTTTTGAACGCCATATACAGGAAGAAATAGTTTTTCTTCAAATTTATTTTTTCCATTGTTTAAAAATATCCTTATGCCATGATAAGCTTTTAACGACAGGGAGTAATCTGCATTATCTCCATTAACCGTAAGCACATCCATAAAACCATCCCTGTTATAATCAACCAACTGAAAATAAATAGAACCATAAACCGGTGGAAACTGCAGTATCCGCTCTTCTCTGAATTTTCCGTTGCCCTCATTGTAATAAATAAACACCCCCTCATCGCCCTGCGCCATCATGGCAATAATATCAGGTTTGCCATCTTTATTTAAATCATACACTTCGCTGCGGATGGCTCCCGTAATTGGCCTTAGTACATGTTTGCGAAATTGATGATTGCCTGTATTTTCATACCAGCTTAAACCGCCTTCTCTAAAACCAAACTCACATATAACCATATCCTGCTGTCCGTCATTATTTAAATCGGCATAGGTTATATGCACGGGCCTTCTCAAGCTATCAATAATAAGTTGTGTTTTTTTATTTTTAACAACACTCAATTTCCCCAGCTTTTCATCAGAAGGTTTTAAGGTTCCCATTGACAGAAAAGATGTTTCATTGTTTATATCATTTCTTGTTACTGTTCCTGTAAGCACAGTAAGTGAATCTGCTGTTTGAAAAGATGAATTTAGCATAAATGCTTTATTGGCGCCGCCATCTGCAAACCAAACTTTTTTCTTTGCGGTATCAATTTGCACTAAAGTTGTTACAGGGTTACTGAATTTATTTGAAACAAAATGCGCTGTAAAAAATTTTAAACCGGTGATGATTGAAGATAATTTATTTTGCCGGGGAACAGGATTAAGAGGAGCCGATGCAATATAATATTGATAAATTTTTTCCCACTTTTCATTAGGAAATAAATCTTGTACCGGCGGCTTTTTTAAATCTTTTGCTGATGTATTTTTAGTAAAGTTATTATGGTATTTTTCTACGTTCATCAATTGCCCCATTTCCGGGAATACGGTTGACCAGGAAGTTTTATCTAATAAAGATGGATTGGGAAATGCGTGACAGGATGCACAGTAAGTATGGGCTAACTGCTCCCCTTCTTTCAATGCTTTATCTGCTTCATTATTGCAGGATAAAATGGTACACAAAGAAATAAACAGTGTTATTGCAAACAGAACGATTGCTTTTTTCATTTTAAAAATTGAGTGTTCTTTTATCACCACCTGCACTTGTAATGGTAACTGATTTTACAGTTGTTGTTACCCATATATACCGGCCCGATTGGGAATAAAATGAATTACCATAATAAATTTCCTCTTTACGTTTTGTGCCAT
Source organism: Chitinophagaceae bacterium (assembly GCA_043759175.1). Classification (GTDB taxonomy): domain Bacteria; phylum Bacteroidota; class Bacteroidia; order Chitinophagales; family Chitinophagaceae; genus Ferruginibacter. Next base: position 10,122 of record JAYVLZ010000319.1, read on the forward strand.
TTGCAAAAAAATAATTTACCAACACATCACCAGCGCTCAGGCTTATTAATTTTTTAGTTATTGAATTTTCAAATGCTAACAATGGACCTTGATTTTGTGCCGCTAATAAAAGTGGCTGCCCCTTGGTTGATTTTAAATACACCATACTTTTTCCATCACCCGGTATATAAAAACCTGTTTGCCCCGATTGCATTACTGTAAAATTTCCTTTACCATCGCCTTTTAAAATTAACCCGTTAAACGCATCATATCTCCCGGTAGAAATCTCCGTACTAAAATCATTTCCATTGATGATTATATCAAGGTTCCCATCTCCATCTACATCATTGGCTGCCATGGCAAATATGGAAGACAATTGAGCTGTTACCGGCAAAGGGATTATTTCAAATTTTCCGTTCCCATTATTTTTAATAAAACAATTAGAAAAATTTGTTGCCTGCAGTTTTAATGATTTTTTTATTTCTTCTGCCGTTAAAATATTTTGTAAAGGGGCTAACGCATAATTTTTATAATTGGTAAACCTTGCTTTAAAGCCAATCATCTGTTTTATCATATCATCTCTTCCAAAAGCAGGGAATTCTTTTTGCTCTCCATTTACATTGGGCAAATAAATAGTTGGGATAGCATCATAACCACCATCATCATTAAAATCATAACCATAAATTTTTGCAGGATAAGTTGTACTGGCTTTATAAAAAGAATTTAACCCCAAATTACCTGCTACATAATCAATATCTCCATCATTATCAAAATCACCAGCTACCAAACTGTTCCACCATCCGCTTGCTGCTGCTAAGGCTGATGATGAAGTAACATTTTCAAACCTCCCTTTATTATTTTTTAAAATGGTTATTGGCATCCATTCACCTGCAAGCATTATATCCATCCATCCATCATTATCATAATCTGTCCACAGCATATCGCAGGTAAGGCCAACTCCAATTAATGCAGGGGCAATATCTTTTGTTACACCGGTAAATTTTACAACTCCATTCTTACTGTCATTTCTCAAAATATAAGATCCAACGGGCATTGGATATTTTCCGGGCAATACCCTTCCTCCCACAAATAAATCAAGATCACCATCTTTATCATAATCAGCAGCCTTTACGCAACTTTTACTGATGGTTGCATTTGGTATTGCCAATGAATCTAATTTAAAATTTCCTTTACCATCGTTTGTATAAAACCTGTCTTTATAATTTACTGAACCACCTGTACTTTCAAACCCACCGCTGGCAATATATAAATCCAAATCACCATCTCTATCTGCATCAAATAATAAAACACCTGCATCATCCATCTTTTTGCTGTTCATATCAGCAGTTGGTTCAATCATTTTTTCTTCAAATGCCCCATTGGCCTTTTGTATAAAAAACTTTCCGGAATTTCCATAAGAGCCGCTTATAAAGAAGTCATCTATACCATCTCCGTTTATATCGCCAACTGCAAGTGCCGGGCCATACTGGCTAAATTTATGCGGCAATAATTTTTGCACATTAAAGTCAATATAATCTTTATCCTGGTGAACGTAATTGATTCCTGATTTTTTAGTTATATCAGTAAACAAATAATTTTGCGCCGGTTTGTTATTTTTCTTTAGCGGTAAATTTTTTTCTTTTTGTATAGTGATTACCTGGTTAACTTTTACATTTTGCAAAACCTGTTCCTTGCCATCTGGCCATATTACACTTAGTTCTTTCACCAAACTATCTTCACCCAATCCAAAATGGATATAAGGTTCCATGGTGGACAGGTAGCCCCTGTAAGGAGTTTGCTCACATACCTGTTTTTTATTATTGCCGTATTTTATTTCTATAAAAGAACCCAGCCCCTGTGCATTGGCAGTATCTGCTTTTAGTAAAATCCTTAAATAATTATTTTTTGTTTTTTGTTCAATCAAATTATTTTGAAACACAGAAGCTGAATCGTCAATATTATTTACCACATAATCAAGGTCGCCATCATTATCAAGGTCGGCATAAGCAGCGCCATTTGAAAAACTGGGCTGGGTTATCCCCCATGCATCTGTACTGTTTGAAAAAGTCAGGTCGCCATTATTATGAAATGCATAATTTTTCAATTTAACAGCAGGGATTTCTGTAAGCAGCATTTCTTTGGGTGCATAGTTTTTTGTATTGGCCCGGTAAGCAATAAAATCATGGTCAGTTACATCTCTTGGAAAACCATTGGTAATAATAATATCCCGGTAACCATCATTATCAAAATCTGCCACCATTGGTGCCCAGCTCCAGTCAGTGGCCGCAATATTTGCATAAAAAGCTATGTCAGAAAAAATGGGATGTTGCAATGAATCTGCTCCCGGCACATTACCCATATTTAACTGTAATGTATTTCTTACATACTGATAATCGTAATTAAATTCTTTTGTGTTTTGATACGACGAATAATTGTTGGGGTTAAGCATCATCTTCTTCCTGAAATTATCTTCGGGCAGCATATCCACTGCAATAATATCCTGCAGGCCGTCATTATTGATATCAGCAATATCATTTCCCATTGCAGAAAAACTGGTATGCTTTAAATACTCAGATGCCTTGTTGGTAAACGTTCCGTTTTTATTATTGATGTATAATAAATCATTAGTGATATAATCGTTGGTTACATAAATATCCGGCCAGCCATCCCTGTTAATATCAGCAATATGCACACCCAAACCAAATCCTTCTGTAAGAATTCCTGCTTGCCCCGATACATCAGTAAATACAGGATGATGCAAACCATCATCCCATTCGTTATGATATAAACGGTCGGTACCCGGTGCGCTGCCATCAGTAATTTTATAATGATACTTGTTAGGAAAACGTTTGTCATCTATTTCATCAGCTACAATATAAACATCAAGATCACCATCCTTATCATAATCAAAAAAAACGGCATTAGTAGAATGTGAAGTATCTGCTAATCCATATTCTGCGGCCATTTCTTTAAAAGATGGAATGCCGTTTTTATCATTCCCTTGATTAATGTATAAAAGATTAGCTCTATTGTTTGCATATTTACTCAATGTGGCACACACATAAATATCCGGAAGATTATCTTTATTGATATCAACAATAGCAATACCGCTGCACCATTTACCTTCGCCACCTACTTTGCTTATTGCAGTAATATCTTCAAACTGCATAGCACCCTTGTTCAGGTACAATTTATTACTCACCATGTTTCCGGTAAAATAAATATCGCTCAAGCCATCCTTATTAAAATCTGCTATTCCCACACCACCCCCATTATAAACATATTCATTGTCCAGTATGTTGAGGGAATCATTTTCAATTATGCGGTTAGAAAAACTAATACCAGTTTTATCTGCTGAAAGTTCGGTGAAAAGAGTTTTTTTATTTTTGCAGGATGGCAAAGCTACAAGCAGGATAGCCATGTAAGCGATGCCGAAAATATTTGAAAAAAATATTTTTCTTTTCATAATGCAGTAAGCATATTTTAGAATAGCTGTATTCCTGTTTTGGTATAAGCAATTTTTTTGCCCTGTCCGGATTATTTCGGGAGCCGGGCTTAAGCATTTCTATTGGCTGCATTGATCTCGCTTTAGGCGAGAAACTCTTCAACAATATTAATTCTACTGAGCAAAGTGAAGTTGAATTAAATTATTCCACATCTGCTTTTAATGATAACAAAATATCTGCAGGTTCTGTGTTGCAGGTAAGTGTAATGGTTCTACTCTGCGGCCCCTTTCTTCCTTTGGTATTAAAATGGGTGGTTATGTCCACTTCTTTGCCCGGTGGTATCATTTCTTTTGTATACATAGCCGCCACACAATCGCAGGAGCCTGCACTTTTGTAAATAATAAGTGGCTCTTTCCCTTTATTGGTCATTTTAAAAATATGGGTGAGTGTATCGCCTTCTTTTACTTTTCCAAAATCATAATTAATTTCATTAAAGCTTGCTTCAGTAAAATAAGTTTTGTCTTTATCAATACTAACAGGGCCGTTATAAGTACCGCTTTCTTTTTTTTCCTTATTGGTAAACAAACCGGTTTGTGCATCAATTATTATTAAAGCCACGCCCACTAAAATTCCAAAAAAAATAATTTGTACCCAAGTATTTTTAAAAAGTGTTTTCATTTTTGAAATTATTTTTTTTGAAGAAAAATAATGCCATCATTATTTCTTGCCAATAACAATAGATTATTATTTTTAACTTTTACCTGTATGGCATCTCTTACCTGCCCTTTTATGTTCAATCCGCTTTTGATGGATGATATAAAATTAAATCCTCCCTTTCCATCTCCATGATAAAGACTTGCAGCATTTGCATCTAACCTCCCTATATCCGGTTTTATATCCCAAAAGTTTCCTCCTGTAAAAATATCTATGTTTCCATCGGTATCAAAATCATCTGCAATGATAGTAAACACGGGTGAAGTTTGCGCCATTACCGGCAAGGGAGATAATTTAAAATTTCCTTTGCCATCATTAATCAACATTGATGATGCTAAAGTTTGAATCGCCAGCTTTGATGATTTATTTATCAGATCAGTGCCAAAAATATCATTAACAGATTTACCTGCATAATCTTTATATAATAAAAATTTCTTTTTTAAAAAAGGCAGTTGAGCTGTGATATCTGATTTAGAATTATACAAATGGCTTTTACCATCGGGCCAGTAATAACTTATAATTGCTTCGCTGCTTCCGTTACCATCAAAATCATTCACATACATTTCCATGGGTTTTTCTGCAGTTACTTTAAATTGTGTATTGTAACCCCAGTTACCCAATAAAAAATCTGCGTTGCCATCTTTGTCAACATCCGCAGCAACAATACAATTCCATAAACCTGATGAGCTGGAAACAGTATTTTTATTTTCAATTATACCTTTGTTATTGATAAAATAAGTTACCGGCATCCAGTCACCAACAATAATCAAATCAGGATAACCATCTTTGTTTATATCATTCCATACAGCATCGGTTACCATACCCGGTTCTTTAAGTGCTGCAGGTGTTTCATCAGTTAATACACCGTTTTTATTATGCAGCAAATAACTTCTTCCCGGCAATCCATATTTGCCTGCAACTGCTCTACCGCCAATAAACACATCATCAAATCCATCCTTATCAAAATCAGCAATTCTTACACAAGACGCATTGGTTGATACCTCCGGCATCTTTCCTTTGATAAAATTTCCTTGCCCGACTTTGCCATTCAGGCCGACTTTACCGTCATTAATATACAATCTTGATAACAGCAATGAACTTCCCTGGTCGTATTGATAACCACCAGATGCAATAATCAAATCTTCATCACCATCTTTATCAATATCTAAAAATGCAGCGTCTGCATCTTCCATTTCTTTATCGGTTTCAAAAAAAGATTGCGTACTATTTTTAAATCCGTTAGCAGTTTGTAAAAGCAATTTACCGGGGTGGCCAATTGAGCCACCAATAAAAATATCTGCCAGCCCGTCATTATTTATATCTGCTTTTGCAAGCTTTGGTCCCTGCGTAGATAACATGTAAGGAATCAATTGCTCATTATCAAAATCAGTAAACTGGTTTTCTGTATGTTTTACTTCACTGCTGAGCAAGCCCAAAGTTTTATCTGTAAATATTTGTTGAGGTGGCACATGGGGGATAAATTTTTTATCCGCATCTTTCTCATTTAAAATTATTTCTTTATCCGCTTTTACATTATATACTACCTGCCTTGAAAGATTTGGCCAGATAACTTCTAACGAATCTATGGTGGTTGCTTTACCTAATCCAAAGTTGAGCCTGTTATCTACACAACTTTGAAAACTTCTTACAGGGACATTTTGTAGTACCTGCTTTTCATTATTTGCATACAGATTAATCCATGCACCTATGCCAAATAAATTTTTTCCATTACCTTTTAAATTGATTTTTAAAAAATGATTGCCTGTTTTTTTATTGGTTTCATTTCTGTAGATAAAGGAAGGGGAGTTAATATTATTTACTACCAAATCCATATCGCCATCATTATCTAAATCTGCATAAGCCACTCCGTTACTAAACGATGGTTCGCCAAAACCAAGTTCATTTGCTTTATTAATAAAACTAAGGTTACGCTGATTTACATAAGCATAGTTAGCCAGTTTTGTAGATGGTATATAAGGTAAAAAATCACGGAAATCAAAACGTCCTTTTTCAGTTACTACTTTATTTACGTTTTGTTTATTGGCCAAAAAATCTGAAAAATCCATATCACTGATATCCCTGTACACACCATTGCTGATGTAAATATCTTTGTAACCGTCATTGTCAAAATCGAATATTAATGCACCCCAGCTCCAGTCTGTAGCGGCTATGCCGGAGAGAAAAGCTGTTTCGCAAAAAGTGCCATCGCCATTATTTAATTGTAAAGAATTTTGCGGATACTGGTAATGAAAAGAATAACGGTATTTCATATTTTCAATATGATACTGTTCAAACCTTGTCATAGTTTTTACCCTTGTTTCATCTTCGGGCAGCATATCTGTAGTAACAATATCCATAAAGCCGTCGTTATTCAGATCGGCAATATCTGCGCCCATGCTTGATGAAGATATATGCCCTATCCTTTCTGGCAATTCATCTTTGAATGTTCCATTTTTTTGATTGATGTACAGGTAATCTTTTTCATAAAAATCATTGCTCACATAAATATCAGGATACATGTCGCCATTTACATCGCCTACAGAAACACCCAAACCATAAGCGATTTTTGTTCCTGCAATTCCTGCCTGTTCACTTACATCTGTAAAATATCCATTATCATTTCTCATTAATTTATGCCCACCTAATGTGTCACGTACTTTTCGTACTGCTTCAATATCAAATTTTCTTACATCCACAAAACTGTTGTTAAGGATATAGCAATCAAGGTCGCCATCTAAATCATAATCAAAAAAAGAAACGTGTGTGGTGTAGCCGGGATCATTTAAACCATAAGCTTTAGCTTCTTCTTTAAACGTGTTGTTATGCTGGTTGATATATAATTCATTTTCTTTATTATCACCTTTAATATCACCACTGTTGCATACATAAATATCTAACCATCCATCTGCATTTACATCCGCCATTGTTACACCGGTACGCCAGCCCCTTTTACTTTTGATACCTGTTGATGCGGTAATATCTTCAAACTTTAAATCTGCCTGCCGGGCAGGCAGGTCTCCTTTGTTCAGGTACAATTTACTGTCTCCTAAATTAGCTGTTAAAAAAATATCGGGCAGGCCATCATTATTAATATCACCTAATGCCACACCGCCACCATTGTAAAAATTTCGGTAGGTAAGTATATTATATTCCTGCCCGTCCTCAACCATGTTGGCAAAACCTACCCCTGTTTTTGAGGAATCTAATTTTACAAATAAAGGATCTGCAGGAGCAATGTAATTTGTTTTATTATCAGGTTTACATGAGTATAAATAAAAAATGCCAACCAGAAAAATGCTGATGGTTTGTAATCGTCTCATAATATAGATGCCTATTTGCAACTGTTTTAAGTTAGTATGGGCAAGTTAACTATTTGTACTACTATATTAAATATCGTCTTTTATAACGACCTAAACAACCAGTACAATTAAAATAAGGGGGACACTGAAACAGTGCCCCCCTTCTATTCTTGCTATATGAAAATATTAATATCCTGCGTTTTGTGTAAGTTGAGCAACACCACCAATCTTACTCAAATCAATTTCTACACTTGGCAATGGGAAATATTTAAGTTTTGTTGCAGTTGGATCCTCCCCTCCAGTATACAATTGAACCCTTCTTGTTTTTTCCACAGCAAGAAAATCAACCAGTGTTTGCAAATCGTTCCAGCGGCGAAGATCAAAAAACCGGTACCCTTCCATCGCCAGTTCCAGCCTTCTTTCCCAACGAACGGCTTGCCTGGCTTCTGCCTGATTGGCAAATGCAGCATACTGTCCAATTTTATATTTAGTGCCGTTAACTGTTCCCGTGCCACCTGTTATGGATTGTGAAATAGTTGCTTCATCTGTACCAGCCCCTTGTACAAATTTTCCAGCCCTCGCTCTTACCATGTTTATATAATCTTTTGCCAGGCTAAGGTCACCACCCGTTTCAATTTCACACTCAGCTGCCATTAACAATACATCGGAATACCTGATGAGGGGGATATCAATCGCATTGGGCGCTGCGGACCAGCCGCTGGCAGTAGATAAAGTACCTTTTTGGGCTTTATGAAATAAATTTTTCTTTGGTGCAAAAAATCCGCAATAACCACCATCACGAACCCAGTCATCTTGATGTGGGCCCCAGTCAAGATAAGGCTCACCCGTTCTTCCTGCAGTCCAATCTAACCGTGGATCAAATGTGTCTGTACTGAAGTTTGCCAGTGCATTATTAAAAGTTGTAAATAACGGTAACCCTGTTGCATTTGTTTTAAAAGCATTGATCAAATTTTGAGATGGCTGATGGAAACCGCAACATTGTGTTACGGGTGCATTACCATGAGGGGCATTCAGGCGATCGCCCCAGTTGCCATTAGCGCTTTCACCTGCCCCATCATTCACGGATGCTTTATAAGCAAATATCATTTCCGAATTATTCTGCTTTGACGCATCAAAATTGTCATGAAAATTATCTACCAGTGAATATTTGGCACTTGCAATAACTGCTTGTAACAGCGGTTTAGCATCGGCATATTTACCTACAAACATATAAGCCCTGGCCAGGTATGCCTGAGCAGCACCTTTTGTGGCACGTCCTGATGATTGTGAACTTACTTCTGCCAAGCCTGCGATAGCCTCTTTAAAATCAGCCTCAATTTTTGGGAAAATATCCACATCATTTTTTTGACGGTATTCTGTAACATTCTCGTCAATAAAAGGAACATTGATCCACATTTTATACGCATCAAAATGATAGTGGGCTCTTAAAAATTTTGCTTCTCCTGTTAGTTGCCCCTTTACTGCATCGGTAAGGTCTGTTGCAGCATTGATTAGCCTCAAAGAAACATTACATTTTCCGATACCTGCATAACACTGTTGAAATTTTGCCCGGTAGTAAGGATCATCAGGCGCAAATATGTATTTATTAGCAGCCTCCACGCTTCCCTGATCATTTGGCTGTGAGCCGGGATAAGCATCATCCGATGTTACACTGCCCCATACCCAGTTGCTCCCTGCAACCGGCCAGGGGTTGCCGGCAGCATTGTTCCAGCCATTATCGGACCATCCGTCTAAAAGAGCATACGCAGCAATAACAGTGGTATTAATACCTTTAGCATTGACCAGGTTTGCTTCCCTAAAAACCCCTTCTGGTGGCCTTTCTAAAAATGATTTTTTACAGGCAAAAATGGTTACCCCTAGTATAAGGGTACTCAAAATTTTTATCCATTTATTTTTCATAATTTATAATTTATCCGTTTTAATTTTTTAATCAACCATTAAAAACCAAGATTCAATCCAAAACTAATTAACCGTGAATTTGGATAGCTACCACCATCTATTCCAAAATAGGGGTCAGGCGCATTACCACCCGACCGGGTACCCATTGCAGGATCGAGGCCACCATAGTTTGTTATAGTAAATAAGTTTTGACCCTGTACATAAAATCTTAAATTTTCTATATTAAACCTTCTTAACACAGCTACAGGAACCTTATAACCTATTTGCAATGCTTTGCAACGTATGTATGATCCGTTTTCTACATAATAGCTGCTGGGTTTAAAACTTTCATTATCAGATATATCCAGTAATGGCAGCTTGGCATCTGTACGGTTAGGCGTCCATGATTCATATAACATACGCTGGGAG
>JAYVLZ010000320.1:0-3776 GCA_043759175.1 Chitinophagaceae bacterium
AGCATCCGCATAGCGGTAGTTTTACCTGCACCGTTTGCTCCAAGAAAACCAAATATTTCTCCTTTATATACATCAAAGCTGATATGATCCACTGCAACAAAATCACCAAAGCGCTTGGTGAGTTTATTTGCTGTTATAGCTTTGCCCCTATCCCCCGTCCGTTCCGGCACGGGCGGGCCAAAAGGGGGACCTGACTCTTTTATATTTACAGCTTTTTCCAATTAAAACAGTTTTAACTTTTTATAATTTCTCCACAATAAACTCCAAATACTCCTTTAGGGGATGGGGGTTTTCATTAATGCAATAAAGCAGTCTTCGATATTTGGTTTCACTTCCTGCTTCTCTATATTTTCATCTTTGTGTTGCTGAATAAAATCAATCAACAATTTCTCAGCAGATTTATTTTTCATCACTACATGATGATATTCCCCAAACGGATAAACATCTTCTGTAAAATCAGTTGCTTTCAATTCATTTAGTAAATGAAGCATTCTTGAAGATTTAACTGCCCACAATGGTTTTCTAAAATCATTTACAATTCCTGCTGGTGTGTTGATAGAAAGTAATTTTCCATTTTGAATTAATAAAACTTTGTCACAGAGATCAGCTTCATCCATGTATGGTGTTGAAACTAAAATAGTAATACCCCGCTGCTTTAATCCTTTTAACATTTCCCAAAATTCTTTTCTTGAGACTGCATCTACACCGGTAGTAGGTTCATCCAAAAACAATACAAATGGACGATGTATTAATGCACAGCACAACGCCAGTTTTTGTTTCATGCCTCCAGATAACTTTCCGGCTTTTCTTTCTTTGAAGGGTTCTATCTGTATGTATATGTCTTTAATGAGATCGTAGTTTTCTTTAATGCTGGTATTGAAAATGGTGGCGAAGAAATTAAGATTTTCTTCTACTGATAAATCAGGGTACAAAGAAAATTTACCAGGCATGTAACCTACCCGGTTCCTGATAGCTTTATAATCTTTCACCACATCAAAACCATCTACTGTTGCTTTTCCACTATCAGCCAGCAATAATGTAGTAAGGATACGAAACAAAGAAGTTTTACCGGCACCATCAGGACCAATGATGCCAAACAGTTCCCCCTCCTGTACATTAAATGAAATATCATTCAATGCAGTTACTTCCTTTTTCTTTCCGTAAGTTTTAATTATATTTTTTACAACAACGCCCCCATCCCCCGTCCGTACCGGCACGGGCGGGCCTAAAGGGGAGTAAACAGAATTTTTATTGCTGATGATTTTCAAAATTTTATTTTTAAATAAAAGGTAATCCTCTGCTTTTCCCCCTTTAGGGGGTAGGGTTTAATTTCACTTCTCCGTACATTCCAATTTTTAAATAGCCATCATTCTTTACTTTCACTTTAACAGCATATACCAGGTTGGCTCTCTCCTCTTTTGTCTGGATTGTTTTTGGTGTGAATTCAGCTTTATCTGAAATCCATATTATAGCACCACTGTATTCTTTATATTTTTTTGCGTCATCATCTATCAGAACTTTTACCGTCTGCCCAAGCTTTACTTGTGATAGTTGTGCACCGGTGATATAAGCTCTTAAATTCAGGGAAGACAGATCAGCAATTTTGTACAATGCTTTTCCGGCAGCAGTGACCTCTCCTTGTTCAGCATATTTTGTTATCACTGTACCACTAACAGGATTAATAATATTTGCTCTTTGCACCTGGTCCTGTAACTGAGCTACTCTTTTTTTCAGTGGATCTGCTTCACTTAAAATACTTCGGTTCTGTGTAGATGTATTATTGAGCTGTACATTGATCTGCTGCCCTGTTACTGCAATTTGCTTTCGGGCCACATCAATTTGGTAATTGATATCATCCAGCTGTTTACCGGTAGCCGCATCAGCTTTTAATAAATTTTCTATCCTTGTCTTCTCATGCAGCAGGTTATTCAATTGAGATTGCTGCACTGACAATTGATTCTGCAACAGCTGCACCTGGGGTTTCACATTAGAAGTCTTTTCACTTAAAGCTTTGATACTTGCTTCCACCTGTTCCTGCTGCAATGAAATATTTTTTGCATCCACTATGCCCACAATACTGTCTTTGGCAATCTGCAACCCTTCCTGCACATTAAAGGAAAGTATTTTACCAGTCAGCTCAGATGACACAATTACTTCATCCGCCTCAAAAGTTCCGGAAGCATCCGAATTACTTTCATTTTTATTACAAGAAAGAAGTGACACCAAAATACTAAATACTAAAAATTGAAATATCCGTTTCATAATAAATTGTTTTAAAGTCCTCCCTTGCAGGGAGGATTTAGGAGGGTTATTGTTTTCCTGAAATAGTCTGATAATTTATTTGTGCCTGTAACAATTGTACCTGGTGTGTAATCAATGACTGCCTTGCCTGGTCTTCTGCATTTACTTCACGCAGATAATCATTAGCCGTGATCACTCCGTTTTCTAATTGTGCGTTTGCAGCTTCTTTCACACCCAGCCGCAGATCAATGATCTCATTATCTTTTGTAATTAACATATTGAGTTTATTCACTTCTGATTCCTGTTGCTTTAAAGAAGTATTAGTATTTAATAAAAATGTTTCCTTCTGAATACCAATAAATTTTTTATTAATCTCAACCAATTGCTTTTCTCTTTTTTGTGTATAAAGTCCACCGAACGACCAGTTAAAACGAAGCCCCGTTGTATAAAAAAATGCAAAATTATTATCAAGGAAATTTAGTCCGGGTTTGCCATAACCACCCTGTACAAACAAACTTGCTTTTGGCCTGTTACGGGAATCTATTATACTGTACTGACCATTCAATAAATTTTCCTGTGTACTGTATAATTTTAATTCTGGTCTTTGTATTTCACTTGTTAATACTACTGTTTGTACTATTGGTTTTTCCAATTGGATATCATCCGGCAAAGCCTGGTTAATGAATAAACCCAGTACATCTGTCAATCCTTTCCGGGATGCATTGATCTCTATCAGGCGTTGATCCGCTTTTAACAATTCTGCTTTCAGCACATTCAGATTACTCCTGAATGCCACACCATTTTTTACCTGGGCTTCAGTTTTTTTTATGCCGTTATTCAAATCATTTTTCACAAGGTCCACCTGCTTCACCTGCTCATCCAGGTACAACACACCAAGATATATCTGGTTAATCCTTTCCTTCAGTTTATATAATTCCACCTCCACTTTCTGCTGTTCTGCATCTTCATTTAATTGCTGAATATTTTGTTGCTGCTTGATGATGCCACCATCATATACCAATTGGTTTACATCAGCCAATACTTTATACTGATCCTTTGATAGCGGACTGATAGAAACGCCTGGAATGGGAATTTTAATTTGTGTTACATCAGATTGATAGGTTGCCTGCCCACCTAAACTAAATTGAGGCAAAAAACCCTTACTCAAATTATCAACGGTGATGTCTTTAGTTTGCTTCAGCAATTCCCGTTGCTTTATCAATGGATAATTTTTCCGTGCAAGCTCATAAGCTTGTGTAAGATTGAGCGTTTGTCTTTCCTGCGCCAGTGTAATCACAGGCAATAGCAGTAGTATGCTGATTAACCTTCTCATAATTTTTGTGTATTAACCATTTGGTTAATGTTAGATAAAATTTTTTATTTCTTTATTGAATCAAAAATAAATTTTGGTATTTCCGTTCGGCGCTGTTCAACCATCTGCTTAAATTGCACTTCACTCATTTGCATGGTACGGATAAGCATTGGCCTGGCAATAAACGGAAAGATGGTCATTGACAATAGATTTACCAGCAGAT
>JAYVLZ010000321.1:0-24814 GCA_043759175.1 Chitinophagaceae bacterium
CTACGCCCCGGTAGTAGCCTGCAGTGGCACCCAAAAAAATACCAATAGTAAGTGAAATGATCACTGCAATCAATCCTACTGCAAGACTTATCCGGGTACCAATCAGCAGCCTGCTTAAAATGTCCCTCCCAAATTTATCGGTGCCCAGCCAGTATTTTTTTGTTACCATATTTTGAGTAAGTAATTTTTCTGGCTGGTGATTTGTTAATTCGTTGATGGAATAAAATTGTAACACGGTTGTGTCCTCATCCACATATTTATTCACCTGCAAGGTATCAGCGGCAATTACATATTTACTGATAGGTAAATAGCGGTAATCATCGGGCTTTCCACTAATTAATTTTTGCAGCCAGCTAACTGCGATACTTTTTTTATCCGGAATTTTTAAAAACAACTGAGAGTAGCCAGGCTTCTTAGCCTGTATTTCCACGGTCTGCATATCTGCATTGGGTGAGGCATCCGGTGCCAGCAGGTAACCAAAGATTGATATGAAAACTGCCACACTTATGATGACAATACCAAACAATGCACCTTTATTTTTCCTCAGGCGTTTCCATAACTGGGCAGAAAAGGAGAAGGAAGATTGCTGCATTGGTGAAAGGTAAGAAAAGAATTATTAGGCTGTTGGATTGAGAAGAGCAGGGAACAAAAATTATCCGGCTTGGATATTATGTTATTATGTAATCTTCGTCCTAAAAATATAATCCAGTTTTCTAAACCGTTTGTCTGGGTGCCTGTAGCTACAATGAGCAGCGTAGATAACCACTTTATCATTTTCTATTTCATAAACAATCCTGAGCATAATATCACGGATAATATTTTGACTGTTTATAACCCATAATAATTTCTGGTATATACTGCATGAGATTTTGTTAGGATTATTCAAGCCTGTTCAATTCTACACTTAATTACCTGATTTCCTTTACCACATCATAAATTACTTTAGGCTTACCCAAAGTATAATAATGGAGCACCGGCACTCCAAAGGTTTTCAATTCCTTAGATTGATGAATCAGCCATTCAGTTCCAATTTTTTCCACTTCATCATCACTCTTTGCTTTTATAACGGCATTGGAAAGTTCTGTGGGAAGATCAACATGAAAAACCTTGGGCAGTATCGTTAATTGCTTTTTGTTGGTAATCGGTTTCAGTCCCGGAATAATGGGAACATCAATACCAATATTTCTGCAGCTCTTAACAAAATCAAAAAACTTTTGATTATTAAAAAACATTTGGGTCATGATATAATCTGCGCCGGCGTCCACTTTCGCTTTCAGGTAATCAAGATCGGTTTCTAAATTGGGCGCTTCAAAATGTTTTTCCGGGTAGCCTGCTGTGCCAATACAAAAATCAGCCTTGCCACCATTTTTTATATCTTCTTCTAAGTAAAGACCATTTTTTAAATTCATTACCTGTTTCAGCAAATCAACCGCATACGCATGACCGTCGAGTTCCGGCTCAAAGCTGGCTTCATTTTTTGCCGCATCTCCTCTTAACAGCAATACATTATCAATCCCTAAAAAACTAAGATCGATCAAGGCATCTTCAGTATCTCTCTTACTAAACCCGCCACAGATTAAATGCGGAACCGTATCTACATTATAATGATTTTTGATAGCTGCGCAAATGGCCACGGTACCCGGCCGCTTCCGTACTTCCACCTTTTCAAAAGTACCATCCGCTTTTTTCTTAAACATGGTTTCGCTGCGATGATAAGTAACGTTGATAAACGATGGCTTAAACTCCATTAAAGGATCTAAGTGATTATAAATAGTGTTGATGGTTTTACCTTTTAAAGGTGGCAAAATTTCAAAAGATACCAATGTGTCTTTCGCCTCTGCTATGTGATCCGTAACTTTCATACTAATAAAAAATATTTTGCAAACTTACTTAAGTAACGATTAAGAACAAACTATGTTAAATGCGAATGTTCAGGGTTGCCAACCTTTTATCAGTTGTAATGCCTGAAAGCATTTTAACAAGGCTGGCAACTCTTTAAAAGTTTTAACTAATAAAGCAGCTATGGTAA
Source organism: Chitinophagaceae bacterium (assembly GCA_043759175.1). GTDB lineage: Bacteria > Bacteroidota > Bacteroidia > Chitinophagales > Chitinophagaceae > Ferruginibacter. The sequence continues at coordinate 2,030 of JAYVLZ010000321.1, forward strand.
ATGCTAATCTGCTGCCGCTATTGAATGCTTTACAGTATTTTTGCTTCCAACAATAATATTACGGTTTAATGATACAAACACAGGACCTGGTAAAAGTATATGGCAGCCGAACGGTAGTGAACAAAGTTTCCTTTAATGTAAAACAGGGAGAAATTGTAGGTTTGCTGGGCCCCAACGGAGCAGGAAAGACCACCTCTTTCTACCAGGTGGTGGGTTTGGTGAAGCCTGATTCAGGAGAAGTTTATTTAAATGACATCAATATTACCAAACTGCCAATGTATCAACGGGCAAAGATGGGTATTGGCTACCTGCCACAGGAAGCAAGCGTATTCAGAAAATTAAGTGTGGAGGATAATATCACTGCGGTATTAGAAATGACCAGCCTAACCAAACAGGAACAAAAAGATAAATTAGAATCTTTATTGGATGAATTTAACCTGCAGCGGGTGCGGAAAAATAACGGGGATACATTAAGCGGCGGGGAAAGAAGAAGAACAGAAATAGCCAGGGCATTGGCTGTGAATCCTAAATTTATTTTACTGGACGAACCTTTTGCAGGTGTAGACCCGATAGCGGTGGAAGATATTCAGTCCATTGTAGCAAAGATGAAATATAAAAATATCGGCATTCTTATCACTGATCACAATGTGAACGAAACACTCTCTATCTGCGACAGGGCTTACCTGCTGATTGATGGAAAAATATTTAAGCATGGTACTGCAGAAGAATTGGCCAATGATGAACATGTTCGCCGTTTATATTTAGGCAAGAATTTTGAGTTAAAAAGAAAGGATTATTTGCATGATGAAGCAAGAGAAAATGATACTGCCACAATATGATCCAAATAAATGTAAAATAAAGAAAAGACAGAAAATGCAACCTTAGCAGTTTCCCTTTATAAAATTTGTTATCACGTTAGTCAAAACACCATTTACCTTTTAGCGGTTATTCATTCTAAAAGGTCATCGGGATATACAAGAAGGCACCTTCGCTGATACATTTCATCTTTCCGTTTCATTTCCGTATTTTGCTGAATACAAATGAAGCTGCTATCCCCCGCCATATCAAAATTAGCCCGGATGCGTTTGTGGCGCATACAAAACTGGAGTAACCATCCGGTAGCGGCACAGCGTGAAGTATTGCAGCATTTGGTAACCTCCGCACAATACACTGAGTTTGGTAAGAAATATGGTTTTTCCAATCTTTTTTCCTTAAAGGCATTTAAAAAAACTGTTCCTATTCATGAATACGGTGATCTGAAGCCTTACATAGAGCGGATGATGAATGGTGAAGAAAATATTTTGTGGAACGAACCTGTCAACTGGTTTGCCAAATCATCCGGCACCACCAGTGATAAAAGCAAGTTTATCCCCATCAGCCAGCAAAGCCTGGAGGACAATCATTTTCAGGCAAGCAAAGATGAAATAACCAATTACTATAAAAACTTTCCGTCCAGCGATTTGCTCACGGGCAAGAGCCTCGTGGTAGGCGGCTCTCACCAAATCAGTAAAGTAAATGAAGATGTACAATATGGAGACCTGAGTGCTGTGCTGATGCAGAATTCTCCTTTCTGGGGGCAATGGATCAGAACGCCTGAATTAAGCATTGCATTGTTAGACGACTGGGAAGGAAAAATTGAAAAGCTGGCACAAACCACCGCAAATGAAAATGTAACCTCTTTAGCAGGTGTGCCTACCTGGACATTGCTGTTGCTAAAAAGAATACTGGAGATCAAACAAAAACAAAACATTAAAGAAGTTTGGCCTAACCTGGAGTTATATATTCATGGCGGTGTTTCGTTTGTTCCTTACCGGGATCAGTTTGAAAATATTATTGGGGAACCTATCAACTACCTTGAAATATACAATGCCAGCGAAGGCTTTATTGCCGGGCAGGAATGCCCCGGCGATGATGGTATGCTGCTGTTTACAGAGCATGGTATCTTTTATGAATTTATGCCGGTAGATGAGTATGGAAAAATTGCTCCTGAAACCGTGGGATTGAAGCAAGTAAAACTGGAGAAGAATTATGCCCCTGTTATCAGCACCACCGGTGGGCTGTGGCGGTATTTAATTGGCGATACCATTCAGTTCACTTCTTTAAATCCATACAAAATAAAAGTAACAGGAAGGCTTAAATATTACATCAATGCTTTTGGTGAAGAACTGATTGCAGACAATACTGATTATGCCATTGCTGTGGCAGCAGAAAAAACACATGCAATCGTAAACGATTATACAGCGGCGCCGGTATTTTTCAGCCATGCAAATAATGGAACACATGAATGGTTAATAGAGTTTGATAAGGAACCGGATGATATCAAAAATTTTACCATTGAATTAGATAAAGCATTAAAGAACTGCAATAGTGATTATGAAGCCAAGCGGCATAAAGATATTGCCCTGCGTATGCCCATAGTAAAAGTATTATGCAAAGGCACCTTCAATGAATGGCTGCGTAGTAAGGGAAAATTGGGAGGGCAGCATAAAGTACCAAGACTAAGTAATGACAGAACGATTGTGGAAGAGATATTATCTCTTGAATTTGCTCATTAAGGTGTAGCTAAAAGGAAATAATTTATAAAATCGATAATACAACAAGATGAAATTACTCGAAGGAAAAACAGCCATCGTAACCGGTGCAGCCCGTGGAATCGGTGAAGCGGTGGCGATCAAATTAGCGGAGCAGGGTGCAAATATTGCTTTTACATACGTAAGCGACAGCAGCACCGAAAAAGCAAAAGCACTTGAAGCAAAACTGATTGGCATTGGCGTTAAGGCAAAGGCATATCAGAGCAATGCCGGGGATTTTGCTTCCTGCGAAAGTTTTGTAAACGATGTGCTGAAAGAATTTGGCATTGTTGATATTTGTGTAAACAATGCCGGTATCTCCAAAGACAATTTATTATTAAGGATGAGCCCAGAGCAATTTGAAGAAGTGATAAAAGTAAACCTGAACAGTGTGTTTTATATGACCAAACAAATCATCAAACCAATGATGAAAGCAAGGAGTGGCAGCATCATCAATATGAGCAGTGTAATTGGCGAAATGGGCAATGCAGGCCAGAGCAGTTATGCCGCCAGCAAAGCAGGCGTAATTGGTTTTACAAAAAGTATTGCAAAGGAATTGGGCAGCCGCAATATCCGTTGCAATGCAATAGCGCCAGGTTTTGTAGAAACAGATATGACCAGTTATTTAAAAGAAGGCGAAGCGGCCGATAAATACAAAGCCGGTATTCCGCTGGGGCGTTTTGCCACTACAGAAGATATTGCCAATGTTACTTTATTCCTGGCATCTGATCTCAGCAGTTATGTTACCGGCCAGGTGATCAGTGTTTGTGGAGGATTAAATATTTAATCGCTGCATTCAATTTTTTTTCGGACAAATGTTTCAGCAACCTGTTAATTTATTTTAACAGATCACCATCTTGCAGGCACCAGCCTCTATATTTGTAACACTTTGATGGCAAAAAAATTCATAAGCGTTTTTTTTATACTTGTATTTGTATTGCAACTGCTTCCAATAAGGCAGGTGGTACAATATTTTTCCATTGATAATGTAATAGTGGAAGAGATATTGCATACAACAAAAGCGCCATCAAAAAATTTCAATACCATTGATGAAGATGCTCATTTTATTTATGACCATCATTTTTTATCCCAACTGTATTTCCCGGCATCTGTTGTAACAACCGGCTTTTATAAAGCAATGCTTCCTTCCTCACATGCGGATGACATTGAAACTCCCCCACCCAACGCTGCGATCAGCTAATATTTTATTTACTGATTTACATTTCTGTCACTACCCCTTCTTAGCGGGCTAAACCGTCATATATTATTATGAAAAAAATTTTTCAAAACGCGGCAGCAGACCTGCCTGCATCTATCGTTGTATTTTTAGTAGCGCTTCCACTTTGTTTGGGTATCGCTTTAGGCTCTAATGCACCCAATCTTTTTGCCGGGTTAATTGGTGGTATCGTGGGTGGTATTGTTATTGGTTCATTAAGTGGCTCCCAGTTAAGTGTAAGTGGACCTGCTGCCGGCCTCACTGCAATTGTAGCCGTTGCTTTAGGCAAGTTACCTGCTTACGAAGCCTTTTTATTATCGGTTGTTATCGCTGGTATGCTGCAATTATTATTTGGTTTTTTAAAAGGAGGTTTCCTGGGCGACTATGTTCCTAACAGTGTTATTAAAGGGATGCTTGCAGCCATCGGCCTTATACTTATTTTAAAACAATTTCCTCATTTGGTTGGGTTTGATAAAAACTTTTCAGGCGATGAAGCATTTTTTCAAAAAGATGATAACAATACCTTTTCTGAGATTTTATATGCTATTAATTATATAACTCCGGTGGCAGTTTTAATAGGAGTAATTGGATTATTGATACAGGTGCTTTGGGAAAAAGTATTAGTAAAAAAATCGAATATTTTTAAATTGATACCTGCGCCTTTAGTGGTGGTTGCATTGGGTATATTCCTGAATATTGCATTTGGTAAAAATGATCAGTTTGCGTTAGGAGAAGAGCATTTGGTTAACATCCCGATCGCCGCTTCATTCAGCCAGTTTACTTCTTTTTTTACTTCCCCCAACTGGGGTTTTATTACCAATGCTGATGTATGGATCACAGCCATTACACTGGCGTTGGTGGCAAGTTTAGAAACGTTGTTAAGTATTGAAGCCTCAGATAAACTGGATTCTTTCAAAAGAGTAACAGACAACAACAGGGAATTGAAAGCGCAGGGAGTTGGTAATATTGTATCTGGCATGATTGGCGGTTTGCCGCTTACTTCGGTAATAGTAAGATCATCTGCCAACATTAATGCAGGAGCAAAAACAAAATTGTCTGCTATTGCACATGGGGTTTTGTTATTGTTGTGTGTGGCTCTTATTCCGCAACTGCTAAATAAAATTCCCTACGCTGCATTAGCTTCCATCTTAATTTATACAGGTTATAAGCTGGCAAAGGTTTCTTTGTTTAAAGAGTTTTATTCAAAAGGCTGGGATCAGTTTGTTCCGTTCATTATTACCATTGCAGCGATATTGTTTACCGATTTGCTGAAAGGAATAATTGTAGGTATCATTGTAGGATTGTATTTTGTAATGAGAAGTAATTATAAATCGGCAGTGTTTGTGGTAAATGATAATAATAAATACCTTTTCCGTTTTAGAAAAGATGTTTCTTTTTTAAATAAAGCTACGGTGAAACGGAAACTGGAAGAAGTACCTGAAAATGCTTATGTGTTTATTGACACCACCAGGGCAGACTTTATTGATAAAGATATAATTGATACAATCAATGAATTTACTTTGCATGCGCCTATTAAAAATATTAAAGTAGAAATTAAAAAGAGCCTGTACAAACCAATGCATGAATTATTAAATCAACATGTAAACCTCCGGCAGCAACTGCAGGATGATATTGCTCATTAAAAAATAAAATTATTATGCAATCATACGAAAAACTATTATTGGAAAATAAAGCCTGGGCGCAGGAAAAAATTGAAGACGATCCTGATTTTTTTAATCGTTTATCAACATTGCAGACACCAGAATTTTTATGGATCGGCTGCAGCGACAGCCGTGTACCGGCGAATGAAATAACCGGCACACAACCCGGAGAAATATTTGTACACCGCAATATTGCCAACCTGGTAATACACACCGATGTAAACCTGCTGAGTGTACTTCAATATGCAGTTGTTCATTTAAAAGTAAAACATGTAATTGTTTGCGGACACTACGGCTGCGGAGGTATTAAAGCTGCCATGAGCAACACAGATTATAACCAGGTATTAAATATGTGGCTGCGTAATATCAAAGATGTTTACCGCCATAACAGGGATGAACTGAACAATATTACCGATAAAGATTTACGTGCTGACAGGCTTACTGAATTAACTGTGATAGAGCAGGTGCAGCGCCTGGCAAAAACTTCTATCATCCAAAGAGCATGGAAAGAAAGACAGGGCCCCGATCTGCATGGTTGGGTATATGGTTTAAAAGATGGGTTGATAAACCCTGTTTATGAAATGAAAGCAGGTTCAGATATTGACCCGCTTTATAAATATGATAATTTATAAAAAATGCTCCCCGATAATTAACGGGGAACATTTTTTCTTTTGGTTTAAATTTTACAACAATTTTTTGTTTGAATAAAATACATACTGATTTTATCAAAGCTTAATTTGATAAAAATAAACAGCGGGGATTGAAAGTATTGTCTGGTGCAGCCATATTGTTGGGTGTAAAATTAATTGCTTATTGGAATGGGGATGTTAATTGTTGAGATAAGTGGTTGGATAATCCGTTTGCAGGACATTTTTAAAGGAATAAAATTATTTTCCTCAATTACTTTTTAAAGTTTGTTCGTTGACCAACTCATAGTTCAATAATATTCCTTTATGTATTCAAACGCCTTATTAAAAAGTTCTTCGTCCTTAATCGGATATTTCACCCAAAGAATTTTCCGCAATTCTTTTCTCACTTCCTTTTCTCCTGTGGTGGAATTCTGCCAACCGTCAAAGCGAACTATCCTGACTATTTCATCAATATCGTTTACAATCCGCTCCACAATTATCGGAGTGGTTTCTGTTTTTAATTCTTGAAATAGGTCCGTCAATGCTGCTTTTGCATTTTTCTGTTCGTCCTGCGTTTCGGTTTCTTTTTCTGCCTGCAAAGTTTCTTTGGCTATCTCACAAAGTTCTTTGATGAACTCAATCGAATTTATCAAGCCCTTTTCTGCTTTGTCTCTCACTGCCTCCAATCGTTCACTTAATTCTTTGAACTTTAAAATCCCTTTGTGTTGTGTTAAGCGGCTTACTAAAATTTTCAAAAGTTTCTGTGCCTGCTTCGGGTCTTTCTTGTTCATCAAATCATCAATCACCTCTGCATTTAAAACCATTTCTTCCATATCAGTTGCAATGCCTGAAACTACAATGTGATCGTGAATGAGTTTTGTTGTTTGTGCTCCCAACGCATGCCACAACAATCTTCCGTTGTCGGTTGAAGTTGGTTTCACCGAAGTATAAACTTGCGAAAGCCATTTGTAATCTTTCTGAAATTGATTCAATACTTCATCGGGTGAAAGTGCTTCCCACAATTTTGAAAGTGAACTGAAATCTTTTGCAAACGCATCTCGTTTTTCATTGGTATTGATGCAATCCTGTGCGGCTTGCAATCCTTCAAAACCTGCAACACTTCTGTCAATGTTAAAGAAGTGAGCTAAAGTTTTTTGAATTACTTCTGGCAACTTGTCTCTTAACTCCTGCAAGTTGGTGATAACTGCTTTTATAATCGCTGAATCAAATCCAGTCAAAAGTTTTGCAGTAACAATTAAAAATTTTAGCGGAGAATCTGTGTCGTTAAATTTCTCTACAACTTTTTCCTGTTTGTCTTTGTCCATTCCCCATCGCTGCCTGAAATCAAAATCATCACTGGCTGATGTGCTGATTACAACTTCACTTGCTTCTGCCGGAAACCATTTATCTAATTGTTCTTTGTATTGAATGCAGGCGTAACGGTCAGGTGTAACAATCATTGCTTTCAATCCTTCGGGTTCAACATGCCTTGTGAAGTGCTCCATAATATCTTTCGCAATTGCATTTACCCTTTCAGGTGATTTCAAAAACACATTCATGTTCGTTGCCTTTTGGCTCAATGTGTTTCTGTCTTCTTCACTTAAATCATTGGTGAGTTCTTTAAATGCAATGTCCAAATCTTCTTTGCGTATATGATAATTCGGAAGTCGTGGTTCAAAATGTAACGGCAATGTTGCATTATCACGAATACTTTCCTGAAAAGTGTAACGGCTCATGTAACCTGCTGCATCCTGCTCTGCACCGAAAGCCCAGAAAGTATTTTTGTCTGCTTTGTTAATCGGGGTTCCTGTCAAACCAAAAAGAAAAGCATTTGGTAAAGCGTTACGCATCTTCCTTCCCAAATCTCCTTCCTGTGTTCTGTGTGCTTCATCCACCATCACAATAATGTTGTCCCGTTTATTCATTTCCGGATATGATTCTTTAAACTTGTGAATCATGGTGATGATTATTTTTCTTGTATCCTGTTTCAACAAACTATGAAGTTCTTTTATGTTGTCAGTTGTAACCATGTTCGCAACTTCGGCTGTGTTGAATGTGGCTGTAATTTGTGTGTCCAAATCAATTCTGTCAACCACAATCAGTACTGTTGGATTTCCTAATGTTTCCTGTTTACGAAGTTTTTGTGCTGCAAACAACATCAGTAAAGATTTTCCTGAACCCTGAAAATGCCAAATCAATCCTTTTTTTATTTCTCCTTCTTTCACCCGCTGCACAATCATGTTTGCACCTTCATATTGCTGATAACGGCAAACAATTTTTATTTTCTTTTTCTGATTGCTCGTTGCGTAAACTGTGTAATACTGCAAAATGTCGAGCAGCGTAGAAGGTTTCAACAAATGTGTAAGTTGTTTTGAAACATCTTGCAGTCCACCCCTAATTCCCCTAAAGGGGACTTCAAAAAACTGGTCTTTGTCATCTTCCATTCTCCACGGTGTCCAAAACTCTAAAGGGGTTCTCACTGCACCAATAAAAAGTTCTTTGCCTTCTGTGGCAAAAGAAAAAATATTCGGAACGAATAATTGAGGAACTGAATTTTCATAAGTAACATGAATATCGTGTGCACCATCAAACCAACTTACAGAAGGTCGCACAGGAGTTTTTGCTTCGCCAACTACCAACGGAATTCCGTTCACATAAAAAACCGTGTCGGGAATTTTTGTTTCTCTTGCACGAATGTTTAACTGATTGGTGAGTAGGTAAGTGTTGTTCTTTAAGTTTTCAAAATCAATCAGGCGAATAGGAATGTGGTGTTCGCCTTTGCCGAAAGGCAAAGAGATTTCACCTCTTAACCATTTTGAAAATTCTTCGTTGGCACGAACTAAACCAACATGGTTTACCGTGATAAGAATTGCACGAAGTTTATGAATTACTTCTTCGGCTCTTTCGGGTTGTGCTGCAATTTCAGGATTCAATCTGCACAACGCATCGGTCAATTCTTTTTCCAACAATACATCGTCAATGTTGCGCTGCAACATTTCACTCTGAATATATTTCCATTTCACTGTATCATACTCAGCAGGATCTTCCGCAACCATGCCAGATTGCATACCTGCCTTGTCGGCAGGCAGGTTGTTCAGGTTCACACCCGTGAGGCGGTGAATGATAAAATGTTCTACGGTATTTAGTTCGTTGAATGACATTTATTTTTTCAGTTTAGCGATTTGCTTATTTCCTATAAGCGATTTCATTTGTGTGATTGCGATTTTATTCAGTTGTATCAATCGATCACTCTGTTTTAATCCCTGATGAATTAAAACCGCATTGATGCTTTCCATGTTTGACAACACTACTAATTGTTCAATATTGGCAGCATCACGAATGTTTCCTTCTGCTTTCGGGTTTGCATCTCTCCATTGTTTTGCTGTCATACCAAACAAAGCCATGTTCAGCATGTCGGCTTCATCGGCATACACAAAATTGATTTTCTCTTTTGAAAGTGTTGGAGGAATCAGATTTTCTTTGATGGCATCAGTGTGTATGTGGTAATTCACTTTGGCTAATGTGCGTTGAAGATTCCATTCAAGTTTCAAGCGGTCGTTTTCATCTGCTTTAAGTCGTTGAAATTCTTTGATGAAATAGAATTTGAATTCGGCACTAATCCATGTGGCAAATTCAAATGCAATATCCCGATGAGCAAAAGTGCCTCCGTATCTTCCCGACTTTGAAATTATTCCTTTGGCGTTGGTTGAATCAATCCATCTTTGCGGAGTAAGTGCAAAGCTGTTTGCTCCTGATTCATTTTTAAAGGCATCGAATTCGATGCTTTTAAAATCAGGGTTATTGAGTTGCTCCCAAAGTCCGCAAAATTCAATAGCACTTCTGGTTCTCATCCAGTTTTGAATGATATAGTTGGTTCTTTCAGGGTCTCGGTAACGAGCCATATCAGTAAGCGAGATGTAGTCATTTACCTTGTCGGAAATCAAAGCAATCTCTCGTCCCTGAACATTTATAATTTTATTTTTTGCCATGTCTGTCTTTTTTAAAGGTTACGAATTCGTTAGTTTTAATTACCCCGAATTCGGGGTAATTAAAACCTACCCCAATATCTCATTCAGCAATTTCTGTTTTAAGTTTTTCAAAGTTTGTTTTTGGGTTTTGAGTTGCGAAAGTGTTGTTTCAATTTGTTGAAACACTTCCAGAATTTCTTCCTGTGTTTCTAAATCAGGAATTGAAATTTCCAACAGCGATAAATCTTTCCATTTTGTTCTTGGTGAAAGTGAACCTGCTGATGTGCTTACTGCATGATTGATGAATGCTTCTGCTGAAACATAAAACGGCAACAGTTCTTTCAGCATCTTTTTTTCTTTTGCTTTTAATACCAAAATATCTGCCGAACAAATTCCGTCAAAGTCAGCAATGGCAACTTTCTTTAAGTATGCTCTGCGTTTGCCAAACAACACATCGCCTTTTGCAAATCTTTTTGTGAATGTTGTTCCGTCTGCAATGTTTCCCCATGTAGATATTTTTAAATTTTGCGATTCAATATTTTCCAAACCGATAAAGCGACTTACATCTTTTTTCTCTTTGTCGTGTTGCACATCACAATCAGCAACTCCACCGAAATTTGTTAGTGTGCAATTTTTCTTATTCAATAAATTTCCAAACTCCGCTTCTTTACTTAGCAATCCATTGCTCAAAGTTTTTTTCAACTTCAATAAATTATTCTCCTGCTGTTCGGCTTGTTCAATGGCGGTTTCAATGCTTTGAAATAATTCGGCTATTTGGGTTTGTTCCGTAAGTGAGGGAAGGCAGATTTCCAAATTTCGAAGAGTAGTTTTAGAAATCTCCTTGAAGGTTGTTCCTGCTGATAAACTTTTTATTAAGTCAACTTTAGAATAAAGCCAATAAGCCAAATAACGATTGCTTATTTTTTTGTTGTCACAAATGAAATTAGCAAAACCTTGATTTGTGGTAAGTGATTTACCTGCAATACCAATTAATCCTATTGTTGCTCTTGATGTAAGCAATACCGTTCCAACTGGAAGAACTTTCGCACTTGATTTTTTCAATCCAAGTTCAGTGATTTTTTCTTGGGAATTATTTATAAAACTAATTTTCTTTTTGGGAATTTCTGTTGGAGTTAACCAAAGAATATCTCCACCAAAATATTCTGGAATAACACGACTTGGAGTTCCGCCACTTATCACTTGACAGACAGTTTCAACTTTTTGTTTATCCCAATTATTTTTTTTCAATTTCATCATGCTACAATTCCAATGTCTTTTAGTTTTTTAAAAAGAATATCCAAAGAATTGTTCACTTCCCTTTGTCCGTTTTTTATTTCTTCAATTAAATCTTCCGTATTGTGTTTATTGTCAACTTCTGTTTGCATTACATATAGTTGCAAACTAAGAGCACCATTGTTATTGAGGACATCTTCTTTACTCATCACCTTTGTAAAGCCATCCACATCTTTAAACTTCCAATAAGCTTCATTTATTTTTTTGATGTGCTGTGGTTCAAGCCAGGCGTTTGTTCTATCAATCCTCAATTCATTTATGGCATTGATAAAAATAATTTTGCCTTTTCTCTCCTTCGGTTTCTTCATTCTGCAAACAAGCAAGCAACTTTCCATGCTGCTGTTGTAAAAAAGATTTTTTCCTAAACCAATTACAGCATCCACTATATCAGCTTCAATCATTTTTTTTCGTATCCCACTTTCAGCATCACGAAACAAAACTCCGTGAGGCCACAACACCACACACCTGCCTGTGCCGGGTTTCAAACTTTTTATGATGTGCTGCTGAAAAGCGTAATCGGCACAACCTTGTGGCGGTGTTCCCCAAATATTTCTGCCGTAAGCATCATTCATCCACTTGGCCTGGTTCCATCGCTTCACACTGTAAGGCGGGTTTGCCATTATTACATCAAACTTCCGCAACTCATCATTCTCTAAAATGTTAGGACTGTCTAATGTGTCGCCCTGCACAATCTGAAACTCGTCCACATTGTGCATATACATATTCATCCGTGCAATAGCAGAGGTAATCAGGTTTAATTCCTGTCCGAAAAGTTTCAGCGTTCTGTATTCTTTCTTCTGCTCTTTCAGGTGCAGCGCACTGTTCAATAAAATTCCACCGCTTCCGCATGTAGGGTCATACACACTCTCATTGGGTTGTGGGTCGGTAATCATGGTCATCAATTTTACAACGGTTCTGTTCGTGTAAAACTCGGCAGCGGTGTGTCCGCTGTCGTCAGCAAATTTTTTAATCAGGTATTCGTAGCCTTCACCCATAATGTCGTGAGGCACACTTTTCAAACTCAAATCCATTTTAGAAAAATGCTCAATCAGGTCAAGCATTTTTTCATCACTCATTCTTTTCTTGTTTGTCCACTGTGCATCGCCAAACACATCATGCAGTTGTTCAAAGTTGGCGTTCTCAATTTTCCGTAACGCTTTTTGCAAAGCATCACCCACATTCAAATTTTTGTTGCGGATATTTTTCCAATGGCAACCCGAAGGAATGTCAAACCAGTGGTTCTCCCTGAACTCGGCATAAGTCATGTCGCCTTTAGATTCATCAAAGGCAATCTGATATTCTTCGTCCCAAACATCAGAGATGCGTTTGAAGAAAAGCAGAGGGAAAATATATTGTTTAAAGTCGGCAGCATCAATCATTCCTCTAAGAATGTTGGCTGCTCCCCAAAGATATTCTTCTAATTGTTTTTGAGTCATTCAGTATTTTTAATTTTTTTTTATAGTTGTATAACCTATATCAATACCCCATCAATTTCTCTACATATTCATCCAGCCTGCTGTATGCCATAAAGTTTTTTTCTAAATCCATATTGAATGGAATGGGTGTATCAAGACTTGCACAGCGCATTACTGGCGCATCTAAATTTTCAAAACAATGCTCAGCAATCCAGGCAGCTATCTCTCCACCAATACCGCCGGTTAAAGTATCTTCATGCAGCAGTAATATTTTGCCTGTTGCTTTCACAGCAGTTTTAATGGCATCATAATCCAGCGGCAGCAGGGTTCTTAAATCAAGAATGTACAATGAAACATTGGGATGATTTTTTGCATACTCTGTTGCCCAGTGTACCCCTGCACCATAAGTAATAATGCTGATGTCTTCACCTTGCTGAACGATGCTGGCTTTACCGATTTCTACTTCATAATATGCTGAGGGTACCGGACCGCTGATACTTCGGTACAAAGCTTTGTGTTCAAAATATAACACAGGGTTAGGATCATTGATGGCTGCAATTAATAAACCCTTTGCATCAGCAGGCGTTGAAGGATACACAATCTTCAGTCCCGGTGTATGTACAAACCAGGCTTCATTGCTTTGGCTGTGAAATGGTCCTGCACCCACGCCTCCGCCTGTGGGCATGCGTATTACTACATCTGCATTTTGTCCCCAGCGGTAATATATTTTGGCAAGGTTGTTTACAATTTGATTAAAGCCAACAGTTGCAAAATCGGCAAACTGCATTTCCATCACCGCTTTATAACCCTTTAATGAAAGACCTAATGCTGCTCCAACAATAGCGCTTTCACAAATAGGCGTATTGCGTACCCTCGCTTTACCAAATGCCTCCACAAAACCTTCGGTAATTTTAAAAGCCCCACCATATTCTGCAATATCCTGCCCCATTAAAACAAGATTGGGATGCTGCTGCATGGATTGGTAAAGGCCTTCTTTAATGCCATCAATAAAACGTTTATCGCCTGCCTGTCCGGCAGGCAGGTTGGTTGTTGATCGTTGGTTGTTGGTCGCAAGAGGAGTAGTTCTTGGTGCATACACATCATTTATTTCTTCTGCTGTGCTGGCAACAATTGGCGCAGACTGATATCCCACTTTTAATTCCGATTCAATGTATTCTTTTATTTCATTTCGTGTATCGGCCACCGTTTCTTCTGTTATTATATTTTGCTGCAGCAGGTATTGCTCATAATTTTTTATCGGATCTTTTTTCTCCCACAGATCAAACAAAGCGGGTGGCACATATTTTACACCGCTGGCTTCTTCATGCCCCCTCATGCGGAAGGTCATGCATTCAATCAAATACGGTTTTTGATTATCGATACAATAGTTTCTTACGCCTTTAATAGTGTCATACACTTCTAAAATATTATTGCCATCAATTTGAATTCCTTCCATTCCATAACCCCTTGCTTTTTCCACCAAACCAAAACAGCGGTATTGTTCATTTACAGGGGTACTTAATCCGTAGCCATTATTTTCAATGATAAAAATAACCGGCAGGTCCCACACGGCAGCTACATTCAGTGCTTCATGAAAATCTCCTTCGCTGGTTCCACCATCGCCAGTGAATGCCAATGAAAGTTTATTTTCGTTGCTGAGTTTATGCGCCAGCGCCACACCATCTGCAATGGCCAGTTGTGGGCCCAGGTGACTGATCATTCCGCAGATATGGTGTTCTTTTGTTCCGAAATGAAAACTTCGTTCACGCCCTTTGCTGTAGCCATCTTTGTTACCCTGCCATTGTTTAAATAATTTACTGAGAGGCATGTTACGGCTGGTGAATACGCCAAGGTTCCTGTGCAGTGGCATGATCCATTCATCGGTTTCCAGTGCCAGGGTTGCCCCTACTGAAATAGCTTCCTGGCCTATGCCGCTGAACCATTTGGAAATTTTTCCCTGCCTCAGTAATACCAGCATTTTTTCTTCGATCATCCGGGGCAGCAGCAGGCTTTTATAAAGTTGAACTAATTGTTCGTTGGATAGATTTTTTCTATGGAACTGCATATCGAAAATTATTGAAATTTTGAAGCTGTGAAGTTAGTGGATGTTGGGCAGTAGGCAAACCAATTTGATGAAAGCTTAATTACGATATAGGATAGACGGATTGCGGATATATTGATAGATTACGGTGCTTACTGATGCCAAAAGCGATATCGCAAAAGAGTGTCCCGCCTTAGGCCAGACCAATGAAGCTGAATAAAGATTTAATGGAGGGAACAAAAAATTTATCTTTTAATTAGTAGCATTGTTCTCTTTAAAAGCTCTTTTGTGTACAAAAGAATTTAAGAAAGAAAGCAAAACACTAAACAGCAAGGCATGCCAAAATGTTTCTACCTTAAAACCATCTACAAAATTATCGGCGATAAGAATAATAAAGGCATTGATAACAAAAAGAAACAAGCCAAGCGTAAGTATGGTGGCTGGTAACGTAAGCAATATTAGCAAAGGTTTTACAATAGCATCAAGAAGTGCCAGTACAACTGCTAAAATTATCGCAGTATATATACTTTCTATTTTTATACCTGGTAAAATATGCGCCAGTATAAATGCATTCACTGTAGTGATTAATATTTTTAAAAGGAATTTCATTTGTTATTCAATCAGCAATTGCTATTAGAAATAAATAAAGATGCGGCAAAAAAAATTAAATTACAACCAATTCATAAAAATTATCGGGAATAAAATATTTATTTGCAAGTGCTTTTAATTCTTCGGCGGAAATAGTTTTAATCGTTTTTATAGAATCATAAAAATATTTATCATCCAGGTTGTTGAGGATAATATTTTTCCAGCGGCTAATAATATGAAATGGACCATCCAGATCGCCAAGAATAATGCCGATGAGGTAATTGCGTACCAGCAACAATTCTTCTTCATCAATCAGTTCTTCTCTTAAGATATTCATTTCTTTATAAGTCTCTTGTATGGTGGGTTCACATACATCTTTTCCAGCCTCGGTACTGATTACCAATGCGCTGCTCTGAAAATGATTTTGTACAAAGCTGTGTATGCCATAAGTATAACCTTTTTCTTCCCGGATATTACTCATGAGCCTTGATCCAAAGAATCCGCCAAATACTGTGTTCAGTACCATCATCTTTGTAAAGTCAGGATGATGGCGGTTGGGGAAATGTGTTGCCAGCCTGATGGCTCCCTGCACCCCTTTCACATCGTTTTGAATACGGTATTTTTTTTCTGATGAAGCAATTAATTTGTTTGAGGCCTGCCTGTCCGGTAGGCAGGTTTGTCCCGCCTCAGGCGGGATGATATTTGAGGTTAAGTTTAAAGAACCAAAGTTTTTATTCAGTTGTTCAAACAAATCAGCTGGTAGTTTTCCGGCAACAAAAATCACACAATTGCCATCTACATAGTATTGCTGAAAATGTTTTTTTAAGTGGTCAGATGTTAATGCATCATAATCTGCTGCTTTGATATACTTTCCGTATGGATGTTGTTCACCATAGAGGTAGGCATCAATTAAGCGGTTGGCAACAAAATCACACTTTTGTAAACTAACGGAGAGCTTTTGTTTACTGTTTTGTTTGTAGATATGAAGTTCTTCTTCTTTGAACGCTGAATCTGTGATCATTTCTTTTACTACAGGCAATACCTCATGCAAATATTTGCTTAATGAATGCAGAGATACGATTGCAGTTTCGTTGTGGCAGGATCTGCTGCAATAAGCGCCATAGTATTCAAAGTGTTCGTTTATTTCAAAAGCCGATTTGGTACTGGTACCATTTTTCAACAACTGGTTGGTGGCAGCAGCAACTGCATTGGCCGATTCATAACTGTTGCCTGCATAAAAAACCATTTCCATCTGCACCACTTCCTGTGAGCCTGCATCAATGGTATAAACTTTAATACCATTATCCAATACTAACTGCTGGTAAGGTTTTAATTGGAGTTCAAATTCTATTGCGTCTTTAATAACCGGGGCTTCTGTTCTGTTGAGCATTTAATTTTTTTTATGAATACGGTTTAAGGATATTAAATAATTAGCTATTGGAATAATAATAGAGTGTGCTGCAATTGTTCTCGTTAAATATTTCAGCGGCTTCATTTTTAATTTTTTCTGCAGTCACCGCCTGGTAACTGCCCAATTCTTCATTAATCAGGTTGGCGTCACCCAGTAACTCATAGATGGCAAGGTTGGTGGCACGGTTCATCAGGCTCATGTCTTCAAATGCCAGCATGCTTTCAGTCTTGTTCTTCACCTTCTGCAGTTCCTTTTCGCTGATGCCATCCTGTTGCAGCTTGTTTACTTCTTCCAGTACTGCTGCTTCTGCATCTTTCATACTTACCCCTTTTACCAACTTGCCTTCAATGGCCATCAGTCCTGCATCAAAGCTTCCAAAATGATGACATTCAATATTACTGAATAATTTTTTTTCCTTCACCAATGCCTGGAACAAACGGGATGATCCACCACCACTCAATATTTCTGTAATGAGTTCTGTGGCATAATATCTTTCATCCAGCCGGGAAGACATGTGCCAGCATTTATATAATGCATCCAATGGTACATTGGCTTTTACTTCTAAAGTTTTTGGTGCTGTTTGTTTGGGTTCTATAGGCAGGTTGCGTTCATATTTTTTTCCGGCAGGTATGGGGCCAAACCATTTTTCTGCTAACACTTTTACAGCCTCAGCGGTTACATTGCCTGCCACCACCAGTATTGCATTGGATGGAGTATAGTGTTTAGAAAAAAAATCTTTTACATCCTGTAGTTTTACATCTTCCACATGTTTCAGTTCTTTACCAATTGTCATCCATCGGTAAGGGTGTGCAGTGTAAGCCAGTTCTCTCATTTTATGCCATACATCGCCGTAGGGTTTGTTAATGTAATGCTCTTTAAATTCTTCACATACCACTTTGCGCTGCACATCCAAACTTTTTTCGCCAAAAGCAAGGCTCAGCATGCGGTCGCTTTCCAGCCAAAAAGCCGTTTCAATATTTTCCACGGGAAGCTGGCAATAATAATTGGTAAGATCGTTAGTAGTAAATGCATTGTTCTCTCCACCAGCTACCTGCAGTGGTTCATCATAACTGGGGATGTTAATACTGCCGCCAAACATGAGATGTTCAAATAAATGTGCAAAGCCTGTTTTAGAAGGGTTTTCATCCCGGGCGCCAACATCATAAATAACATCAATCACCGCCATTGGTGTGCTTTTATCTTCATGTACCAATACCTTTAATCCGTTATCAAGAACAAACTTATCAAAATGAATCATGGCGCAAAGTTAAGGGCTGCCGGATAATCAACAGGAGTGTTTTTAGCAAACAGTAATGATGCAGCTGGCCTGATAAACAATGAAATTTTGTTATAATCCAACCAGGATTATTTATAAAATACTTTTTGGTTTAATGTAGAGTTCCATGATTTTGCCATCCCTGCTGATAAACATTTTAATTTTACCGGCTGCATTTTGCAGCTGGGTTTTGTACTGCATGATGTTATTGGTGAAACTGGCTCCTACACCAATAAGAATATCATTTACTTTAAGTCCTGCCTTATCAGCCGGGGATCCGGGAATGATATCTTCTATCACTATTCTTCCATCAAGATAATAGGTGGCCATACCGGTATAGGCATAATCAAACGGATCATTAAAATGGCTGTTGGGTTGCAAATGAATTTCCCTTTGTGGATAATTAACAACCAGATTAAAACGACGGAGCAAATCATTACCCAGTAAACCGCCAACATACGGGTATGAGGTAACATTGTAATCGTCTGTAAATATATAGGTGGGAACATTTCTGAATTTATAGTGACCAATCTGCAGCAATTTAACTACGGTGAGCTGCATTTGTAACCTTCCTCCCATTCCTTCTGCCTGGGTATAAATAAGCTTACGTTTTTTAGATAAAATTGCACTGTCTTTTGCAAACGCTTCACTCATTAAAAAACACAAACCTGCACCCGTATCAAAATAGAAATTAAAGTCAATTTTTCGTTTGTCTTTAACGCTTAGATTTTGGATAGGCAGCGTTGTAAAAGCAGGCCTTAAAAGAGTGCCTGACTTTGGGTATTTGATTTCACCCGGAGTGAATACCTCGATTCTAAGACTATCAAAGTTTATTTTAACGATGTACTTTTTAAAAAAACTATAACCTATGATTCCATCAATTTTTTCACCATATACACTGGTAAGCACTTCATAATTATTAATGTGAAAATCCACTTCATTCATTGTTAAGCCAGGAAATCTCAATTGTTGATCATAAGCGAATTTTACTTTGTGAGCACTGCCCATACCGGTAACAATTGTGTCAGATACGCTTGACTGAATGTTATACACGGCACAGGTAGTAGAATCCAGTGATATGCCGCCGCTTCCCGTGTCTAATATAAAATTGAGGGTATCGGGTATATTATTCAGCAGGGCATGTACAATCATTACCCCGCCACTGTATTGGCTAAAGGGAAAGCGGGTAATAAATTTTGCCTGTGGCTGAGGCTTCAGAAGCTCCTGAGCAAAAGAACATGCACTCCCAATATAAAAGAATAAAATCAAAAATAGTTTCTTCATAACAAGCTTACAGATAAATATACAACCTAATGGATGTACTTTTAATATTAATTATCTAAACGGTTACAGGAACTTGGCGGACCTATATAATAAGGCGGTGAACTTTGAATTTTTGTCTGCCGGGGAGGAGTTTATTTGTTTGAACTGGCACCCGGAATCTGAACACCCCCATTGGTGCAAGTACTAAGAATACAAAATTTGATCACTTCTGCTATTGCACCGTTTATTTATCGGACAGGGCTTGCCGAAGTACGGGAATTAGTATTTCGTCAGCCCGGTACCGATGATGATTGAAAAACTGAAGTTGAAGATAACAACAAAAAGCTAAACAAATAATGTCGAGCTGGATATGAAGTACAGTAGAATTACAAATGCCGAAGATAACAAGTGTCAGCCCGTATTTTGGCAAACCCCCTGTTGTGCGTTCGCCCTTCTTCATGGTGTGTCAAATTGAATACTGTGTCCAATGTAGTAGGGTGTGTCCCGGAAGCGTTGGCAAAAAAGCATATTCTTTTGCAAAGTTGGCTTTGTGACGGGTTTTGTGTGCCTTGCAAATGTGTTTGCTTTTGTGTGTCGGCTAAATGTCTTTGATGATATTTAAAGGTCATCAAGTTTATATGCCCTGTCAACAGTCCGCATTTCATAAACCATGAAGTAACGGCAATCATTTCTGGGTTTACTTGCTAAAAAAAATTCAAATCTAATTTTTTGTACTGTGTCTAAAAATCGCCTTTTGTTTCTAATACAACTGTCTTACTGCTTTTTGACTGGATGATGAAGTCAGGGTAATGTTCCAGGATATTTTTTTTTAAGATAATACTTTAGGGAATACGAAAAAACCTATTTCCCAAAATTATCATACACAAAAGACAGCATATCGTTATAAATTCTTCCATCCAAACCCCACAACCTGTTACGGTGATCGCCATTGTATTCTTCAAACTGGTGGGGAATTTTAAGCATAGTTAATTTTCTTGAGAATAGCCTGTTATTTTCAGTAATGAATCGATATTCGTCATCATTACCCAAATCGAATTTTATAGCTTTTAATTTTAATAAATTCGCTTTGTATCTTTCTGCCATTTGCACGGGGTTACTTGCCACCCATTTGTTATAGGCTTCCGGATCAGGCACTGCTTTAGTTCCCTGCATTTTAAAAGGTTTATCTACATAAAAGGGAGGTTTTGAAGGGTTGGGAGAGAAAGCCTGTGCTACCGTTAGCAATCCTACTGCAATTGAGCTTTGCGTTGCAAGTAACTCACCAATGTTTTTTGCTTTTACAGATTTTACTATTGCAGGATTATTAGGCGTTACTTCACCGCAAAAACAAATAAGAGCCGCATTCATACCGTACGTTACACTGAAAATATCCGGGTGTTTCATGGCTAATGTTAAAGCACCAAAGCCGCCCATTGAATGGCCCGCAATGGCTCTTGATGAAGCTTTCGCAATAGTTCTGTATTTTGTATCAATAAAATCAACTAATTCAAGTGCGGTAAAATCTTCCCAATTGCCGGTTACAGAGGAATTGGTATAGAAACTCCCAAACAAGTTTGTGTTTTCATTGGGCATAACAATAATCATTTCTTCAAATTTATTGGCTACAATACCTGCGTCCATTAAATCTTTTATGTTATTGTTTTTTATTGTATCGCCGGAGAATTCTTCATAGGTGTCGCCAATTCCGTGCAAAAGGTATAAAACAGGGAAACGTTTTGTTGATGCAGCGTAACCCGGGGGCAAATAAATAGCCAGTTGCCGAACTGGGTTTTCCTGTGTTATTGTGTGGGCAAGAGATTTACTTTGAATACTATCTGAAACTATTTGCCCTGTCTGGCTATAACATAGTAAGGTCGTCAGCAGCAGGAATGCTGATAGTTGAATTTTTCTGCTTGTATTTACGATTTTGGTTAAGTTCATTTTAAATTCATTTTAATTTTTATGCATTGGAGCACAAAAATTCACAAATATTAAATGGTAATCGTCCTAACCGATTAGGTTGAACATACAAACGACTAAAAAAATTGAGTTTAAAGAAATTTTTTCGCCTTTTTAAACCCGCTTGGAGTAAAGCCGGTGATTTCTTTAAAGGCCTGGTTAAAGACACTTTTACTGTTAAAGCCACAGTCTAAGGCAATGCCATAAATGGAAAGATGGGCATACTTGCCATCTTGTAGTCTTTTTACAGCTTCCTCAATCCGCAACTCTTTCAGTAATTGGGGATAGGTTTTTCCAAAGCCCTCATTAAACGTTTGTGATAATTGGTGCGTACTGATATTTAATATTTGTGAAAGCTTCCTGAAGCTGAAGTCAATATCAAGGTAAGGTTTCTCTTTTTCAAAATAGAAATTAATAGCATCTTTAAAACCCTGTATCTGATTTTTGGTAAGAGATGATTTTGAATATTTTTGTACAGCTCCCGCTGCTTCATTTATTTCTTCAAATACATTTTGAATTGCAAAGGATCCTGCTTCTTCCAAAGGCTTTTCAGCTTTTATTTTATTCATTGGGTCAGTGGTATCACTGACCAGGGCAAACGCATTAAAATTTTAAGGTTATCCCCATCGGTGGATTATTATTAGTTTGCTTATTGGTTAATAAGTTGGTTGTTGCATAAAAAACTATGCCCAGCATCATTGACCACTTTAGCCACCTTACTGACCCACGAACCAAAGAGCATAAAAAGGAGCATAAGTTAATTGACATTTTGTTCATCACCATCGCAGCGGTTATCTGCGGAGCAGAAGACTGGAACGATATAGAATTCTATGGACAAGAGAAAGAAGAGTGGCTAAAAACCATACTGGAACTGCCTTGCGGCATTCCATCACATGACACTTTTAACAGGGTGTTTTCACTTATTGCCCCTGCTGAACTTCAAAATTGTTTTATAAGCTGGGTGCAGTCAATAGCCAAAATAAGCGAAGGCCAGGTGATAAGCATTGATGGCAAACGGATGTGCAACAGTGGCGAAAAGGGCAAAAAAGCCATCATCCACATGGTGAGTGCATGGAGTAATGAGAATAGTATGGTGCTGGGGCAGCTAAAAGTAAATGACAAGAGCAATGAGATAACAGCCATACCTGCCCTGTTGGATTTATTGATGGTAAAGGGCTGCTGGATAACGATAGATGCAATGGGTTGTCAAAAAGATATTGCAGCTAAGATAAAATCTAAAGAAGCAGAATATATCCTGGCTGTAAAAGATAACCAGGAGCATTTGCATGATGACATAAAAGATGCCTTTGCACATGGCAGCATAGAGCAGGTAGATGAGCAAAGAAATCTTGGTCATGGCAGGATAGAAAAACGCACCTGCCGTATTATAACAGCTATGGAATGGGTGTGCAAAGTGCAGGACTGGCAAGGCCTGCAAACATTAATAGAAATAAAAAGTGAGCGAACAATAAAAGCAACAGGCGTAAAAGAAATC
>JAYVLZ010000322.1:0-38392 GCA_043759175.1 Chitinophagaceae bacterium
CGCCATTTGTGATAAATAATGCGGATTTCTTGCCATCGTTTATTTGTTTAAAATTTTTTATTGTATCATTTTTTATAATAATTGTATTTATGTTTTTATCAGTTTACTTAAGTAATCATAACTTAATGTAATGCTTGCAAAAGGATCAGCAGGCATATCATGTTCAACAAAATAATGCTGAACACCAGCAATAGCCGCAGCATCAAATATTCTTTTGAAATCTATGGTTCCGCTGCCAACTGGTAATATTGTTTCATGTTTTGCATCCAGGTCTTTTACATGCCATAAAGGGAAGCGGTCAGGATGTTGTTTGAATAATTCAACCGGATCTTTACCGCCTTTTGTTGCCCATGCCAAATCCAGTTCCATCTTCACCAGCTCTGCATCTGTTTGTGATAAAAACAATTCATAAGGCACTGTTCCTTCCACTGCATGAAACTCAGCATCATGATTGTGATATACAAATTGTATCCCGGCTTTTTTACAGGCTTCACCCGTTTTATTTAAAATTACTGCAGATGCTTTTACTTCATCCAATGTAGTAATCGGTGTGCTGGAGCAAACAAGATATTTAACCCCGCCTTCAACAGCTTCATCCACCAGTTCCTGGTTATTATCTCTTAAGTTCCGCATTGGAGGAATACTAATTGGCTTGCCATCTGCACCCGCTGGCATCTTTGCGCCGGGAGGCAATTTAAAAGGCGCCCCCAATACATGATGCGACTGCCATACAAGCCCCATACTGTTAAGCATAGACGCAAACTCTTTTGGTTTCATTCCATAATAACCACCCTTTTTGCTGAATGCAGATTCAATTTCTTTGTAGCCAATGGCTGCCACTTTTTTTAATGTACCGGCAACATCATTATCAATAACATTAAAGAAAGTAAACAACTGCACCCCTAAAGGATGTACAGCCGGTTTGTTAAACAAAGCTGCCATTGATTTATTGGGAAGCAATAATCCTCCTAATGCAGCTGCACCTGTTTGTTTTAAAAAATTTCTTCTTTTAAGCATAACTTATAGTTTAATTATTTTTTTATTTTCCAATTTACATTTAATTATCAAAGTAGTAATTGAACTTTATTTTTTTACTTCTAATAAACCCTGCACATCCAGCCAGTCACCAAAACGTTCAATCCATTTATCAACTGGCAATCCCTGTTTTCGCATACCAAAACCATGACCTCCCTTTGAATAAATATGCAGTTCTGCCTGCTTCTTTGCTGCAATCCATGTGTTGTATAAATTGCTGCTGTGGGATGCCATCCCTAACTGGTCATCGGCGGCTGCACAAATAAAAAGCGGTGGTGCGTCTGCAGGCATTGCCTGATTTTTTAACGCATTCATATAAGCATAAATGGGTGCAGCAAAATCAGGACGATCAGCAGCTGTGGAATTAAAAACAGTCCCCATCGTTACAGTACCTCCGGCTGAAAATCCCATAAAGCCAATCCGCTTTGGATTAACATTGTATTCAGCAGCATGAGAACGAACCCAGGCAATTGCTTTTAATCCATCAGTGATTGCCATAGTAACTACACTGTCATTCTCTTCATCTAATTTTTTAAAGTCACCCATTTTTTTCATGACAGTGCCAATAGGATCATCCGTATCCATGTGCACCAAACGATATTTCAATACAAAGGCGGCAACACCTTTTGCATTCAGCCATTTGGCCACATCAATCCCTTCGCTTTCGATGGAGAGTGTATGAAAGGCGCCACCCGGAGCAATAATAACGGCTGTGCCATTTGCAATTGAGCTATCTGGCAAATAAGCAGTAAGCGTTGGCTTCGCCACATTATACACCACTTTTGTATTGAAGAGGTTTTTGGTATTTTCTTTTTCTTCCCAGTTCCAGTTTTCAGAACCCGGCGCCTTACCATTGTAGAGCTTTATTACTTTCTGGGCATTAACTGAACCCGTTATTAAAGCCAACACCAATGTGAATAGAATAAATTTTAAGTTCATTTATTTAAAATTAATTGTAAAAGATAAAATGAATCAACCACTATAATTTTGTTTCCCGTATTATCTTTTGATACTCATAAAAACTTTGCTTGGGAGTACGTTCCTGCGTTTTAAAATCAACATATATCAAACCCAACCGCTTGGTATATCCTGCCACCCATTCAAAATTATCCCAACCACTCCAAACCATATAACCGTTCAAATTGGCACCTTCTTTTTTTGCTTTTAATGCCCATTCGATATGACGTTTTATATAATCTGCCCGAAGAGGATCGTTTATTTTATTATTCACTTTTACGTCTTCATGTTTAAACCCTGTACCGTTTTCAGTGATATACACTTTTGGATTGCCGTATTCCGTTTTTAAACGCATCAATATTTTATATAGGTATTCTGGCATAACCGGACCCACATTTGACTTGATAGAATCAGGATTATTATCCAGCCATTTTAAAGACATGGGTGTATCGTCTCCTTTAACAATGGCAGGGGCATAAAAATTAACGCCGAGAAAATCTGGTTTTTGTGCAGCGATAAAAGCCATATCTTCTGCAGCCGGTTTAAAAGTGGGATTGTATTTTGCAAAAGAATCCAATGCCATTTTAGGATAACTGCCTTTATACAATGGGTCTAAAAAAAGATCATTTATTAAAACATCCTGAAACTTTGCAGCTTCTACATCAGCCGCATTTTTTGCATCCCAGGGTGCTGCAGGATTTAAATTGAGTACCAATCCGATTTCACCTTTTAATTTTAAATCGTGGTAAATTTTAATCACTTTGGCATTTGTTATCATTTGCCGATGCGCCTTTTGCATCTGACTCATATAATATTCCTTTTCAGGCAAGGTATTTTTTTGGGCGTTGAGCATATTTTCCACCAGGAAAAACTCAATATATGGCTCATTGAAAGTGATAAACTTTTTTACTTTATTACCATACCGCTTTATGACCGTTGTGGCATAATTGATATACCAATTTTCCATTTCAGGATTGCCCCAACCGCCTTTTTGCATTAACACATTTGGATAATCGAAATGATACAGCGTTACGAATGGCTCAATCCCTGCTGCCATTAAATCATCTATCAATACATCATAATGCGCCAATGCTTTTTCATTGACTGCACCAACGCCGTCAGGGATAATACGACTCCAATCTAACGACATCCGGTAAGAATTTACGCCCAATTCTTTCATCAATTCAATGTCTTTAAGGTATTGGTTTCGGTCATACATGTTAATAGACACATTGCCAGTTTGTTTTTCGCCAATGGTAAATTGGGTAATGCCAACTTTGTTGGTCAGAAAATCCCATTTAGATTCGCCTTTGCCATCAGCCTGATAAGCGCCTTCTACCTGGTAGGCACAAGTTGCTACACCCCAGAGGAATTTTTCTTTTTGCTGAGCTTTAATTGTTGCCGCAAGGAAAACGATCAGGCTGATTGAAAAAATAATCTTATTCATGATAATTTATTAAACACTAAAATTTGTAAGACACTGTAAGGAAATAAGCTCTTGGCATAGAACCCTGTGTAGCATATACCGCATCAGGGTTTGCTGCAATAAATTCTTTTGTAAAACCCTGGCGGTTTAATGCTGCCGGAAAACCTCCCGGCCCTGACCAGCCCAGTACCCCATATTTATTGAACACATTATTTATATTGAATTGCAGGGCTACTTTCTTTGATACATCATAACCCATGCTCAAATCAACCTGTCCGAATGCCGGCATCTTAAATGCGTTGGGAATATTGGCCTGCCTTGATCCTAAATAATTATACGTTACTGATGCATAAAATTTATTGGTGGTATAGGTTGGTGAAATACTAAACATCAATTTTGCATTGTTGTCATTTTCATTACCTGAAAAATCCTGCAACTGATCAAACTGAGGAGCTTTACCACTTGATATCCATGTTTTATAACTGGTGGCTGTTGAATGCTGAACTGTTGCTTGTGCCCTGATACTAAATGATGAACTAAATGCATAATTACCTTCAAACTCTACCCCATAGCTCCTGTATTTTGCATACTGAATTTCCGGGTTGTAATTAGAACCAGTAGAATCTGTAAATGCAAACTGCAGGTTGGGCACATTACTCAACAGGCTGTAAAATGGCGTGATATTTAAACTAAGGTTACTTTTCTTAACCTTCAATGCCACTTCAAATTGCTGAATGCGCTGAGCTTCTGTATTCAGGCTGCTGATAAGGTTGGGCGCTGTGGCTGCAAAATAGTTACCAATCTCAGGCGCTTTGTTTCCGTCTGAATAACGGGCATATACAGCGGTTTCGTTATTGATACGATAATTCAAACCTGCGGAGAAAGAAAACGTATGAACGGTTTTATCAAAGTTTAAAGGCGTACCTGCTATTCCGCCTCCATTGTCATATACTGTTAGTGGGTTACCGTCACGTCCACCCCATGCAGGATCATTCTCCTTTGCATCTCTTGTTACGGGTATATTGAAACCAGAAATCCGGGTTGATTCATAACGCAAACCCCAGTCTAAATTCAACTTTGAAGTAAGATCCCAATTATGCCCCAGGAACAAAGCAAGTTGTCTTTTGGTTCCTTCTGAAGTGGTAATGCCGCCCCTGCCTACATCCATAAAACCATTGGCATCAGTAATTTGATAATCCTGGCTATCGAATAGCCCATGAAGTTTGATATCAACAAGATGCGGCTTGTCCTGCAAAGTACCGACCCCAACACCATCATCTTCCTGTCCTCCAACCCTGGTTACCTTTGAATTGGCGAAGAAACCACCAAAATTGAAAGTCATTTTTTCCAATTTTTTGGAGAAGCTAAATTGGTCCGTGAACTCTTTCGCAGTATTGTCCTGATAGAACAGCGGCAGGAAGAACAAAGAGTTTCTTTGAATGTTTTCTCCCGGAAAATTGTTATTGGGTCCAGGTATAAAACTGATTCCCGTAGGGCCGGGAATTACACTAATGGTTCCCAACTCCTGGCCATTTACTTTATCGGTGAAAGTGTAGGTTCCAAACTTGCCCGTTTGCAATAAATGCGGCAAACCATAAAACACAACACTTTCTGTTGAGAATGGAGTTACAACAGCGGGAACGCTTCCGGTTGTATGTTTAGAAGAAAACCGGCCATCATTTTTGAAGGTCCAGCCAGTGCCAAGATTATGACTCCAGCTAAGGCCAATCGTTTTATCACGGTTATGGTATTTATCTTTTGAATTAAATGTTGCGGTGCCGGTATTGTTTACCGGAATTTGCATGGAGAAAGCAGGCAGATTGTAGGAATCGGTAGTGGACAAACCAGTCATTACTTTAGGATTGTCCCAGCCTTGTGATGGTATAAACTCTGCCTGCGCATTTTTGTCGTCCAGGAATTTTGCATAAAATTTTAATGAGCCTGATTTATAAGTTTTCAAAATGTTTGCCTTTAACTGGCCTCCATTGTTGCTTGGATAACCGGGGTACCTTGCCCCATTTGACCGGCGATAAAAGCCCCCGATATTATAGGTTACTGAACCATCCTTGCTTAATGGTCCGCCAAAATTCAGGTCAGCCCTGTAATATGGATTTTTACCATCACCTTCCAAACCAACTTTTGCCCTTACTTCACCCGCAAATGTTTTTCCTCCCGTTTTAGAGATGTAATTAAAAATACCACCGGGTGCATTGGCTCCTACGATGGAGGCTGTTCCGCCCCTTACAGCTTCCAGGCGTTCAATAGTAATATCCGCTCTTAAATAATTATCCGTGCCACTTGCATTGGATACCGGCAGGCCATCTTCCTGCAGTGATACATAATAATAGCCTGAAGCATTATCAATTGAATTCGCCGAAATTCCCCTTGAATAAACGGTATTGGCAATTTCGCCACGGGCATTGTTAACGTATACACCCGGCACGTTTCTTAATAAGTCAGCGGCACTGGTTGGCGCCAGTTGGGAAATTTGTTTAGCATTGAGTGTGGAGATAGCAACGGAAGATGACATCCTGCTGCGTTTATCAAATACACCGGTTACAATTACTTCATCCTCTTGTTTTTCAGATTCTTTCATAGATACTTTTGTATCACTACTGCCGGCAACATATTTTATTTCATAAGGCGCATACCCAACATAAGAGATAATCAATGTGCCATTACCTGCAATGTCTGTAAAGGCGTAGTTGCCCTGTTCATCTGTGGTGGTGGTTTTATTAGTGCCCTTAATTTTTACGGTAGCGCCTGCCAGCGGTTTACCATCTTTGTCAATTACCTTACCCGTGATATTACCCGTTTGGGAGAATGAACCTAATGATAAAAAAAGTAAAAAACACGTCATTAAAGAGATGGTGATAACGAGACTTTTTTTCATATACAAGCAATTTAGTTTTAGCGTGCCTTATCGTTAGAGACACAAATGATAGAAAAATGAATGGATGTAATTTCAAAATAATAACCGCTTCTGCAACTTATTTTCAATATCCATTTCTTATATTCGTTATAAGAAATACTTATCAGGAATGGAAATAAGACAGTTAAAATATACAGTAGCCGTGGCTGAAGAATTGCATTTTGGTAAGGCAGCAAAGCGGCTATTTGTCTCCCAGCCTGCACTGAGCCAGCAAATACAGTTACTGGAGAAAGATTTGGGTGTTGAAATATTTACGAGGGCACGTCGCAACCTTCATAAGAAAGTTGAATTAACAGAGGCTGGAATTATTTTTGTTTCTGAGGCCAGGCGGATATTGCAATCCATTGAAAAAATGACCGATACGGTAAGGCGCATTGGCACCCAGCATAGAATTGTAAAACTGGGTATCTACAAATTGGTAACAAGGGACAACCTGGTGGGGCTGATAAAACTATTCGCTGAAAAATTTCCTGACATTGAAATAAAAATCGTTGAATTTGCCACCTACAAAGATGTGCAGGAAGGATTATTAAAGGATAGTATAGACCTGGGTATTACATTGCTGCCACTCCTTTCAAACGAACTCAATTCAAAATTGTACCAAATTAATTATCTGAATATTTTGCTACCGCAAAACCATCCATTAGCAAAAAAACCTTCCATTCATTTGTCTCAATTAAAAAAAGAAAAATGGATTGAACTGGAAAAGCGTTCCACACCGGTACTGGATTTTATAGATAGTATTTGTAAAAAAAATGGCATTAATCGTGACGGTAATATTATTCAACAGGTAAGCTCATTTGAATTGATGGCAAGCCTGGTTGGGCTTGGACTGGGTATCGCTTTTATACCTTCCACACTGGATGCTACTCACATTAAAGGTGTGGTAAAAAAGAAAATTTTAAATGATGATAACAGCCGGTTCACCGAGTTTGAATACCGGCAGGTGTTTGCATATAAAACAGATAAAGTAACTCCCACTATACAGGCCTTGGTTGGGCTGGTAAATAAATTATAGATTAAAAAAAAATTAAACAAGATGCTGAGGGAAATCAGTGATCTTTTTACAGCATATTTGTTCCATTACCTGCTGCAACTGTGTTTTTAAAATTGAAATGGTATGATTACCTCCATTGTTACCTAATGCAGCTGCTCCATACATAAAAGTTCTGCCCATAAAAGTAAAGTCTGCGCCGCATGCCATGGCTCTTGCAACATCAGGGCCGGAACGAAGGCCACTATCCATCATAATTTTTATTTGGTCCTTATATTTCTGCACAATGGGATGCAGGGATTTAATGGATGATTGACCTGCATCTAATTGCCGCCCTCCATGATTAGAAACAATAATTCCATCTAAACCCAATCTTATTGCCATCTCAGTATCTTCTGCTGAAGCAACCCCTTTTAATACCAATTTCCCTTTCCACATATCACGGATGGGTGCAATTTTATCTTCATTTAACCTGCCGGAAAAAGTTTGGTTCATGTATGCCCCAAGCTGATTCATGTTCAGGCCTTTTGGCATATACGGTTTCATGTTAGCAAAAGCCGGCTGTCCATGAATCAATGTTTTTAAAGCCCACTCCGGCTTACCCATTATCTGCAAAATATTCCGAAGCGTCATTTTAGGTGGCAGAGCTAAACCATTTCTTATATCACGGGGCCGGTATCCAAAAGTTGGCACATCACAAAGAATAACGAGAACAGGACATTGTGCAGCAGCGGCCCTTTTTATTAAACTATCCCTTATTTCATTTTCTGCCGGATGATATAATTGGAACCATGCCCTGCCCTCCGTCAATTCACTTATCCTTTCAATATTGGATGTAGTAACAGTGCTTAAAATGAATGGGATGTTATGTTCAAATGCAGCTTTGGCAAGTATTTCAGGTGCATTGGGCCACATCAATCCCTGCAGACCAACAGGCGCTATTCCAAACGGGGCATCATATACATGGCCAAACAATTCGGTTTGCATGTTTGAGCCAGTATGCTTAGTTAGGTAATAAGGTTGCAATTCAATTTGCCTTAACTCCGAAGTATTCTTATGAAGATTTACATCTTCATTACAACCGCCATCTAAATATTCAAAAGCAAATTTGGGAATCTTTTTCTTCGCCTTCTTAATTAAATCATCTGTTGAAGGATAATTACTGTTATACTGCCATTTCATCTGTAATAATTTTAAGTAAAAGTTAAAGACTATATCTACGTTGGTATGTTATGTGCAACAGCATACAACTTTAAATCTATAATATCTGAAGGAAGCTGTTTTGTATTCCAGTGCTGATGGATAGCCAGTGCAGCTCCCAATGCAGAAGCCTGCGGAACTGATGCAGCATATACTTCTATACCGGGAAATGCTTCGGATAATAAATGCATATAAATGGGATTATTACCAAAGCCACCATCAACAAAAATTCTTTTAACGAATGTTCCTTTTAATACAAGGCTGGTGCTGTGAATTTGTTGTGCAATAATATCAGCTATTAACTGGTGATACGCTTCTTCGTAACTGGCAAACACATTCAAGTCTCTTGCACTAAAAGTTGATTGCTGCACCATCGCATCTTTTGGTTCTCTATTTGAAATTTTCTTTGCAGGTTTTATTTTTTTTAAAATCTCTGTGTTGTATTGAATGGTTTTATAATGATCCAATGATTTATTAAAATGTGCTGCTATTTTTTTTGTTTGCTGTTCATGTTCATAGCCGGCAAACAACCTGGATGCTTTAACGGGTTTTCCTTGATAAGATAAATAACATAAACAATCCTGGTGCAATTCATAATCACTCAACTGTGTGTGATTAAATGGATTTAATGTAATACACCAGGTGCCTGTTGATAAAAGAATGAATGATTCATTAAAAGAAATAAGGTATGGGATTAATGCAGCAGAACTGTCGTGCAATCCAATGCCAGCCGGAATATTCTCCTTTACGTACCCTGCAATTTCATCGCAGTTTTTTACAGGAGGTAGTTTAGCTTCCACTCCTTCTTTTTTTACCCAACTGTGATATTTATTGTTTTGAAAATTCCACAGATTGGTATGTGAACCGATGCTGGTAATATCTGTGTTTAATTTACCGGTAAGAATAAAACTTAAATACTGGGGCAGGTGCAATGCATATTTTATGTGATCAAATTTTTCAAGTTGGTCATATTTTAAGCGGTACAACTGCATACCTGAATTCAAATTACCCAGTACAGGAGAAGCTGTTTTTTTAGCAAAGGAACTTTCACCACCGTAGGTATTATAAAATTTTTCTTTTAATTGAGGTGAGTATGGTTTTAGATAATTATACAATGGCAATACTACATCCAACTCTGCGTCCAAACAAACAAAGCTGGCACCATAAGCGGAGAAGTTGACTCCCTTAACATCATATCTTTCATCTTTTGTTATTGCATCAAAAGAATTTTTTATCCATTCCGTTAAAGCCCCAACATCTTCACAAGCAAAACCATCTTCATCTTTTATTTCTTCTAATTGTTTACTTTCTTCATACAGTAATTTATACTGCTCATCAAACAACAATAACTTCTTATTGGTTTTGCCAACATCAAATATTGCTATGACGGAGATTGAAGTCATTTTGTGAATTGTGAGTGGTCGGTTGTGAGTGTCTTCACTTTTGATCATTCCGCTTAATAATTTAAATCTGTTTGCTTAGTTAAATTTTATAGCTCCAGCGGAGCGAAATGTTAGTAGCAGTAAAATTAGATTTCATTATCATCTTTAAAGCTCCGGAGGAGCGGCATGTAAGAAACATATCGCTCCTCCGGAGCTAAATAGGGTTTTGATTTTCGTTTCTACTAACATTTCGACTCCCGAAAAATCGGGACAGGCTCTCTGGGTCTTTGTAAGCCATCTTTTAAAATAACTCTGCCAATAGGTTATATAAATGTTTTTATAATTGATTCTAAAGTTGCAATTACTAATAACCCACCCTTACAATCCTGTTGCTACTGTTTTAGTTCCTCTCTCTTTAGTTAACTGTTCCCTTATTTTCTGCTCACGGTAAAATTGCAGGGGATTCAAAGAACCGCCGCCTCTTATCCTTGCTTCTGCTGCAATGCTTCTTACATCTGTACGAAAAGTATTTTGTAAAATTTCCTGCGCTGCCACCACATCGTTTGCATCCTGTGCAGCATTGAGTTTATTTCTGTCAACCAACAATGAATGGGTGTAAGCAAGCATGATGGCATCTACTGACTGCAATAAATCTTCCAGCGGATCTTTTACATTGTGACTGGCATCAATCATCCATCCTAAATCTGTTGCATGGTTCATGCCTCTTGCATCCATGCCTTCCACCAGTTCATTAAAAATTAAGAATAACTGGTAAGGTTTGATGCTGCCTACTGTTAAATCATCATCGCCATATTTACTGTCATTAAAATGGAAGCCTGCCAGCTTTTCTTCCATTAATAATAAAGAAACAATTTGTTCAATATTGGCGTTGGGTAAATGATGACCAAGATCAACTAATGTATAAGCTTTGGGTCCTAATTTATTAGCGTATAATAATGACTGCCCCCAGTCTCCCACCGTCATGGAATAAAAGTTAGGTTCATAGGCTTTGTATTCAACAAACACTTTCCAGTCATCGGGTAATGCTGCATAAATTTGCTGTAAACTTTCTAAGGTATTTTGAAATGCTTTGCGAAAATTTAACTGACCCGGAAAACAACTGCCATCACTCAGCCACACAGTTAGCGCTTTAGAACCTAACTCAACACCATGTTTTATCACTTCAATATTATGATTAATGGCTTGCCTGCGTACAGCTTTATTTACATGTTGTAAGGATCCAAATTTATAACTCAGTTCCTGATCTTTCTGATCCTGAAAGGTATTAGAATTCACCGCATCAAATTGTAATCCTAATTGTGCAGCATGTGTTTTGATAGCGGAATAATTTTCTGGAATATCCCAGGGAATATGTAAAGAGATGGCACCACTGGATTGGTTGAGTGCATGCAGCAAACCTACATCTTCCATTTTTTCTTCTAATGAACGTGGTTCACCACTACCGGAAAATCTTCCAAATCTTGTACCACCTGTACCCAGCGCCCAGCTTGGTATAGCTACCTGGAAGGCGATTAGCTTTTGGATAATTTCTTCTACATTATTTATTTCTGAGGCGGTGAAATCAAACTTTTTTTTATGATTGGCTAAATGCAATCCGTTGAATTCGGCAATCGTGTTTTTTTTTATTTGCATACAATCTATTTATGGCAAGAAAATTAATTTTTAAATGGCCGATAGTACTATCAACCTTTACCAAATCTAAAATAAAAGTAAACGGGAATCAAAAAAAGACTGTCATGTACTGTCTGTTATATTGTTATGATTATTTCGTTACAGCAAAAATTTATTCAGCCGTTTGTGAAATCATGTAGCTTATACTGTAAGTAAGATTTTTTTGATGCGGTATGTTTGTTCAGGCAGTAGTAACAAGGGGCAGCAGGACGGGAGACCTGCGCCTATGTGATAAAAAAAAGAGCGGTGTTTAAGC
This sequence comes from Chitinophagaceae bacterium, assembly GCA_043759175.1. Taxonomy (GTDB): domain Bacteria; phylum Bacteroidota; class Bacteroidia; order Chitinophagales; family Chitinophagaceae; genus Ferruginibacter. Next base: position 11,875 of record JAYVLZ010000322.1, read on the forward strand.
CGCTCTGATACTATTTTAAAAAAATGCTTATTGAAGCTGTATCATCTTATTGGTTTGTTTAAATTGCTTATCTTTTGATGTAGCAATTATCCGGTAGTATAACGATCCCTTACTTAAATGACCTGCTTTAAAATCTACAGTGTAAGTGCCTGCTTTTTTATCTCCATCAACCAATACAGCCTCCACTCTTCCCAATAAGTCATAAACTTTTATTGACACTTTACTGTCAAATGGAAGTTCGTACTTAATAGTGCTTGTTCCCACAAAAGGATTAGGATAATTAGAAAGCTTGTATTTTTCAGGCGCAATTAAATTGCTGTTGCTTACTTCTAAATCATTAGCTCTTCTTGCAGATGTAACAGGGTTTGCAGGGCATGGTCCCTCTGTATCACCATGTTTTAAATGTGCTGCAACTGCATGCTGGCTTATACAAAGCGTATTGCCCTTATGGCAAATTAATACCTTGTCATTTTTCTTATCCAATGGTGCACAGTCTTTGAAATCAGGAACTCCATCATTATCATCATCAGGGTCAACACAATCAGCCAGTCCATCACCATCCGTATCTGCAAATCCTTCATCAACTGAACCGTTGCAATTATCATCGATACCGTTGCATACTTCTGTTGCACCGGGATGAACTGCGGCCTTTGCATCATTGCAGTCTGTATTGTTAGCAACATAACCTGCCGGTTGAATGCATGCCTTTAAGGAACTCTTTGGGTCACCATAACCATCGCCATCTGCATCTTTATACCAGGTGGTACCTGCAATACATTCCTTTACCTCAATAAACGCAGAACCATGAGAAGGATAAGCACCATTGGTACCATGAAAATCCTGCAGCTTTGTATATGTGGAAGACGAAAGATCATAAGAAAAAATAACACCAAGGCGGCTGCTTCCTCCATCCCGTGTCATGCCATATAGCTTTCCATCGCTTGCCTGCAAAAGGTTGCCATAAGGAAGAGCACCATTGGTACCATCAAAATCGTGCAGCCTGGTATAAATGGAAGACGAAGGATCAAAGGAAAAAATTACACCATTGCCGAGGCTTCCTCCAATAAGTGCCATGCCATCTAGCCTTCCATCGCTTGCCTGTATTAGGCTGCCAACAGGACGGCCACCATGGATACCATCAAAATCCTTCAGCTTTGTAAATGTGGAAGATAAAGGATCAAAGGAAAAAATAACACCATTGCCGAGGCTTCCTCCCCCACCAGCCATGCCATATAGCTTTCCATCGCTTGCCTGCATCAGGTTGCCACCAGGGTATGCACCATCGGTATTATCAAAATCCTTCAGCCTTGTATAAGTGGAAGAGGAAAGATCATAAGAAAAAATAACACCAACACTGCTGCTTCCTCCCCCACTCGTCATGCCATATAGCTTTCCATTGCTTGCCTGCATAAGGCTACCATTAGGATGAGCACCATTAGTATTATCAAAATCTTTCAGCTTTGTATAAGTGGAAGAGGAAGGATCAAAGGAAAAAATAACACCAACACTGCTGCTTCCTCCACCATTAGTCATGCCATATAGCTTTCCATCGCTTGCCTGTATTAGGCTGCCAACAGGAATGAACCCATTGACAGCATCAAAATCCTTCAGCTTTGTATAAGTGAAAGAGGAAGGATCAAAGGAAAAAATAGTGCCGGCATTGATGCTTCCGCCCGTATACGTCATGCTATATAGCTTTCCATCGCTTGCCTGCAGCAGACTGCCTGTAGGATAGAAACCGTTGACAGAGCTTTCAAAAGACTTGGCAACTATTAAATTATTAGTTGCAGGTATAAATTTATTAATAGTACCTACTCCATCATTTCCTCCATTATATGTGGTACCATATAAAGTCTGTGCCTGTATAGAAAATATACATGCTAAAAAGTAAATAATACTTAGTAAAGTCTTTTTCATTTTAATTATTTTTAGATTAATGAATGGGTTTCAATTTTTAATTCATGTGGTATATTTGCGAACGCTATATTTTGTCAGTGACCAGTGCTTTTAAATTCTCCTGTTATCTATTGCGCAATTTTACAGGCATCCTCTTTTTTTGTATCCCTTTTGGAGAAAAGGCAAGGGATTTTGAAACTCATGCACCACAGGTTTAATATCTTTTAAAATATCAAACCATCACTTCCTGTACTTTTCGGCTCAGGCATAGCAGGGCTGCAAAATTGCAGCCCTTACTTACTATAACAGTTTAAATAAATTAAAAAACTAAACTTACCGGTTTATGATTATTTTATTGGTGGTTTTATTATTTCCATTAATAATAGTTACAAAGTAAACACCGGAAGGTAACCTGCTTACATCAATAGCCTGTACAAGGTTTACCAGCCTTGACTGCATCAGCGTTTTTCCACTGGCGTTAGTAAGTACCATTAACGCAGGTGCATTGTTAGCTTTGCCTTCATCATAACCAGATCTTTCAATGATCATTTTGTGTTTTACCGGATTAGGATAGATGGTAAAGGTTTCACCAGTTTCATCAAAGTCATCCGGGCCGGCATCTGGTACTGCAAGCGTTGCAGACCTTGCAGCAAGTACATTGATGGAATAATCTTCTACTTCCCCATTTGCAATGTTGTCACATGAAAAAATATTTTTATCTGCACTAACTGCCACCCTCATTCTTTTTCTTCCGGCGCTGGTGCCCATAGGTACTCTAATCCAGAATTTGGTTTTAACATTTACCGGATTGAAAGGAGCAAATACCAATTCCCCGCCATCGGTAAAGTCACCATCCCCGTTCCAGTCAATCCATACCCTTATATAAACTAAAGGCTGATAAGTACTGGAGTTATAGCCAGGGGTTACGCTAAAGCCAAGTAACTTGCCTGCTGCAGTATTTACCCCTTTAGCATTATAATCACCATAACCTGTGCAGGCGGTAGTATTGTTAAACGAATAGCAGGCATATACATTTTTTATAAACCCTTTGTTGCTGCAAACGCCGCTGGCGCTGCAGTAAGCGCCATTGCAGCATTCCTTTACTTCTATAAATGCAGAACCGAAAGAAGGATCGGCACCATTGGTAACATTAAAATCCTGCAGCTTTGTATAAACAGAAGCCGAAGGATCAAAGGAAAAAATAACACCAGCCAGGTTGCTTCCTCCGTTAGCTGCCATGCCATATAATTTTCCATCGCTTGCCTGCATCAGGCTGCCAAGAGGAAAGGCTCCATTGGTATTATCAAAATCTTTCAGTTTTGTATAAGTGGAAGCTGAAGGATCAAAGGAAAAAATAACACCAACATCGCTGCTTCCTCCATTAACTGTCATGCCATATAGCTTTCCATCACTTGCCTGCACAAGGCTGCCCACAGGAGTACTACCATTAGTACCATCAAAATCCTTCAGTTTTATATAAGTGGAAACTGAAGGATCAAAGGAAAAAATAACACCGGCATTATTGGTTCCTCCCCTTTCTGTCATGCCATATAGTTTTCCATCGCTTGCCTGTATCAGGCTGCCTAAAGGAACGGCACCATTTGTATTATCAAAATCTTTCAGTTTTGTATAAGTGGAAGAGGAAAGATCAAAAGAAAAAATAGCACCAACGCTTTCGCTTCTTGCTCCATTCGTCATGCCGTATAATTTTCCATCACTGGCCTGTACCAGGCTTCCTGAAGCAAAGTAACCATTAGTAGAATCAAAATCTTTCAGCTTTGTATAAGTAGAAGTGGAAGGGTCAAAGGAAAAAATGACACCATAATCGCCAAATTCTACCTCATTCGTCCTGCCATATAACTTTCCATCGCTTGCCTGTATCAGGGTACCATAAGGATTGCCCCCATTAACACCATCAAAATCCATCAGTTTTGTATAAGTGGAAGCCGCAGGATCATAGGAATAAATAACACCAGCTTTGTTGCTTCCTCCACTATGGGTCATGCCATAGAGCTTTCCATTGCTTGCCTGCAAGAGGGTGCCTGCAGGGCCGACGCCATCGACAAAGCTTTCAAAGGAATTGGCAACCGTTAAAATATTAGTGGCCGGTACAAATTTAATAATAGTACCTCCATTGATATTTCCTCCTGTAATTACAGCACCATATAAAGCCTGTGCCTGTAAAGAAAATATACAGCCTAAAAAGTAAATAATACTTAGTAAAGTCTTTTTCATAAAAAGTGTTTTAAGTTATTAATGACAAGTTTCACAGGAATACCGTTAATTCCTGGAAAATAAATGTAATGGAGTAGTTAGAGAGGGACTGCAACACTGCAGCCCCTGAAATAATTACTCACAATAACCAAAGATTTCAACTTACCGGTTTATGATTATTTTATTAGTTGTTTTATTATTTCCATTAATAATAGTTACAAAGTAAACTCCGGAAGGCAACCTGCTTACATCAACCGCCTGCACCAGGTTTGCCAGCCTATGCTGCATAAGCGTTTTTCCACTAGCGTTAGTAAGTACCATTAGCGCAGGTGCATTATTGGCTTTGCCTTCGTCATAACCAGACCTTTCAATGATCATTTTTTGTTTTACCGGGTTAGGATAGATGGTAAAGGTTTCACCGGCTTCATCAAATGCATCCGGGCCGGCATCTGGTACCGCAAGCGTTGCAGACCTTGCAGCAAGCACATTGATGGAATAATCTTCTACTTCCCCATTTGCAATGGTGCCACAAGGAGACATTTTATAATCAGCACTAACGGCTACCCTCATTCTTTTTTTGCCAGCCCCGGTACCTGCAGGTACCCTGATCCAGAACTTGGTCTTGACATTTACCGGATGGAAAGGTGCATACACCAGTTCCCCTGCATCTGTAAAGTCACCATCACCGTTCCAGTCAATCCATGCCCTTGTATAAACTAATGGCTGATAAGTACTGGAGTGATAGCCCGGTGTTACACTAAAGCCAAGTAACCTGCCTGCTTTAGTATTTACCACTTTGGCAGTATAATCACCATAACCGGTGCAGCAGGTAGTATTATTAAACGAATAGCAGGCATATACATTTTTTATAAATCCTTTGCTGCTGCAAACACCTTTTGCGGTACAGTAAACGCCATCTTTTACCTCAATAAATGCTGAAATACCATCATAATCCTGCAGCTTTGTAAAAGTGGAAGACGAAAGATCATAAGAAAAAATAGCACCAAGCGTGACATATAGCTTTCCATCGCTTGCCTGCATAAGGCTGCCATTAGCATTGGCACCATCGGTATTAAAACCCTTCAGCTCTGTATAGGTGGAAGTGGATAGATCAAAGGAAAAAATAACCTCGCCAGCACCGTTTCTTCCTGCATAAACTATCATGCCATATAGCTTTCCATCGCTTGCCTGCACCAGGCTGCCTATAGGGGAAGTATAAATGTCAATATCCCTAATATCGTACAGCTTTGTATAAGTGGAAGAGGAAGGATCAAAGGAAAAAATAACACCAGCACCGCTGCTTCCCCCAGCAGCCGTGCCATAAAGCTTTCCATCGCTTGCCTGCATAAGGCTGCCAAAAGCACCGAAACCATCCTTCAGCTTTGTATAAGTGGAAGATAAAGGATCAAAGGAAAAAATGCCACCACCGCTGCTTCCATAGAGCTTTCCATCACTTGCCTGTATCAGGCCGCCAGAAGGAGTATTATTCAAATCAAAATCTTTCAGTTTTGTATAAATGGAAGCCGAAGGATCAAAGGAAAAAATAGAACCGTAGCCGCTTCCTCTCCCATACGCAAATGACGTCATGCCATATAACTTTCCATCGCTTGCCAGCGTCAGGCTTTCAATAGGAATGCCTCCATTAGTGGTATCAAAATCTTTCAGCTTTGTATATGAGGAAGAAGAAGGATCAAAGGAAAAAATAACTCCACAGCCGTTGCTTCCTCCATTCTGCATCATGCCATATAGCTTTCCATCGGTTGCCTGCACCAGGCTGCCCGAAATATTGGCGCCCGTTTCATTAATACCACCATCCTTTAGCTTTGTATAAGTGGAAGCGGAAGGATCAAAGGAAAAAATAACGCCAAAATTGATGATTCCTCCCGAAACCGTCATACCATATAGCTTTCCATCGGTTGCCTGCACCAGGCTGCCTAAAGGAGTACCGCCATTAGCACCATCAAAATCCTTCAGCTTTGTATAAGTGGAAGAGGGTGAATCAAAGGAAAAAATAACACCAACACCGCTGCTTCCCCCACCAGCCACGCCATATAGCTTTCCATCGCTTGCCTGCATCAGGCTGCCAGAAGGACTACCGCCATTAGCACCATCAAAATCCTTCAGCTTTGTATAAGTGGAAGCCGAAGGATCAAAGGAAAAAATAACTCCATGGCCGTTGCTTCCTTCACCAGCCATGCCATATAGCTTTCCATCGCTTGCCTGCACCAGGCTGCCACGGGGATTTTCACCATTGGTACCATCAAAATCCTGCAGCTTTGTATAAGCAGAAGCAGAAGGATCAAAGGAAAAAATAACTCCACGGTCATTGCTTCCTCCTCTCAGTGTCATGCCATAGAGCTTTCCATCGCTTGCCTGGATCAGGCTTCCACGAGGAGAGGCTCCATTAGTATTATCAAAATCTTTCAGCTTTGTATAAGTGGAGGACGAAAGATCAAAAGAAAAAATAACACCATAGCCGAGGCCTCCCCAATTCGTCATGCCATATAGCTTTCCATCGCTTGCCTGCATTAGGCTGCCATAAGGATTAGCACCATTGGTAAAATCAAAATCCTTCAGTTTTGTATAAGCAGAAGCCGAAGGATCAAAGGAAAAAATAACACCACTACTACTGCCTCCTCCATTTAAGGTCATGCCATATAGTTTTCCATCGGTTGCCTGTATCAGACCGCCAGCAGGATAAGCACCATCGTTACCAACAAAATCTTTCAGCTTTGTATAAGTGGAGGAAGATGGATCAAAGGAAAAAATACCAGATGCATCGTTGGCTCCCCGTCGCCTTGTCATGCCATATAGCTTTCCATCGCTTGCCTGGATAAAATTTTCGCCTGATACGCCGCTAATGCTTTCAAAAGATTTGACAACTGTTAAATTATTAGTGGCAGGTATAAATTTATTAATAGTACCTCCTCCATCATTTCCTCCCCTGGGGGTGGTACCATATAAAACCTGTGCCTGTATAGAAAATATACAGGCTAAAAAGTAAATAATACTTAGTAATGTCTTTTTCATAAAAAGCAATTTTAAATTATTAAAAAAGTTTTACAGGAATACCGTTAATTCCCGGAGAAAAAGTGTAATGGAGTGGTTAGGGAAGGTTGGCAGATTGCTTATCACAGGAAGGTTGGATGTGCTGGTTTTGTAAAGTTGTTTGTTTAAAAACCAGGAAACCTTCTTAAATATATAACAATCTTTTTAACAAAAGTCTTTATTTTAGATTTAATTAGCCGTATGAACACAAATTAAATAAGCTGTGTTCAACTGATAAGTGCAACATTTTATTTTAGTAAATGTACTTTATTAGCGAAGGCCGTTGTTGATCTTATTGACCAACAACCGAAGCGTAAGCTACAAAACTGTTCCAAAGCGGAATTAATCTCAAGCCCAATGATGTTGGTCAATAAGACCAACATCGGCGTTTGAAAAATAGTTGACTTCTTAAAATTTTAGAGTAAATACCAACAATAGCTTAGACAAAAACCTAATAATAATAGTTTATTTGTTTTAAGTAAATAAGCTTCAATTTCAACAGGCTGTTACATTTTAATTACTTTTTTAGGGCCACTGCAGCAAACATAAAATTATTTACCGGGATACTCCCTTATAAACTCCACCGCTTTCATCATATCTTCCCTCAATATCCTGCCCATCAGGCGCCGGACTCCTGTCCGGTGTCTCTTTGTTACTAATCTTAATCACTCAAAAATCATCCAGCAATATAATATCTAACAACCTTCTTATAAGTAAAGCAGCAAGCATAAATTTATTTAACAGGATACTCCTTTATAAACTCCACCGCTTTCATCATATCTTCCCTCAATATCCTGTCTGCATCGTTAAAAGTTACCTGCTTTCTGAAAGCTGTAACAATCTGCTCAATGTATGGAGAGCTTTTTAAAGGACGGCGAAATTCCAGTGCCTGTATGGCGGTGAGCAATTCAATAGCCAATACTTTTTCTACATTGTCCACCACCCTTTTACATTTAGTGGCCCCATTGGCACCCATGCTTACATGGTCTTCCTGGTTATTGCTGCTGGAAATAGAATCAACACTGGAGGGAGTGCAGAGTTGTTTGTTTTCACTTACAATGCCTGCGGCAGTGTATTGTGGAATCATAAAGCCGGAATGCAGGCCGGGTTGCTTTACTAAAAATAACGGCAGCTCATGTTGTCCGCTGATGAGCTGGTAAGTTCTTCTTTCTGAAATATTAGCCAGTTCACTCATGGCAATGGATAAAAAATCAAGTGCTAACGCTAACGGCTGGCCGTGAAAATTACCGCCACTCAATATCAGATCATCTTCAGGAAAAATGTTAGGATTGTCTGTAACAGAATTAATCTCCCTGATAAAAATATCCAGCACATAATCAAAAGTATCTTTGGTAGCACCATGCACCTGGGGCACACAGCGGAAAGAGTACGGGTCCTGTACCTGTTTCTTTTTTTGAGCAATGATCTCACTGCCGCTTAATAATTGCAACAGATTTTTTGCAGTATGTACCTGGCCTTTGTGTGGCCGGATGGAATGTATCTTTTCATGCAATGGCTCTGCCACACAATCAAAAGCATCAAAAGAAATGGCCGCAATCACATCTGACCACTGCAGCAAACGTTCTGCCTGTATCAAATTATGCAACCCATAAGCACTCATAAACTGGGTGCCGTTGATCAATGCCAGGCCTTCTTTGCTTTGCAGTTTTATTGGCTCCAGATTGAGCAACTTTAAAGCTTCTGCAGCAGGCATCTTCTTTCCATCATAGTTCACCTCCCCCATCCCAATCAGTGGAAGACTCAGATGACTCAATGGAGCCAGATCACCGGAGGCTCCCAAAGATCCCTGTGTATAGATCACTGGCAGCACATCATTATTATACATGGCAATTAACCGGTTCACCGTATCAATCTGCACACCCGAATGACCATAGCTCAATGATTTTATTTTCAGCGCCAGCATCAGTTTTACAATATCTGCAGGTACTTCTTCTCCCATACCACAGGCATGTGATTGCAGCAAGTTGCTTTGTAATTCCTCTAATTGTTTGTTATCTATTTTTACATCCTGTAAATAGCCAAAGCCGGTATTGATACCATAGAACAAACTTTCTCCATCACCAATTTTTTTATCTAAATATGTACGGCAATCTTTAATGGCTTTTGTTGCAGCATCTGAAACAGCTACCTGCTGATTGAATAATAACAGGTCTTTCACCTGCTGAAAACTGGTATGCTGACTGTCTAATGATAAAGTAGTGGTATCCATGCAATCGTTTCTTTCAGGATGTTAAATTAAATAGCAATTAATGTTTTGTGGGGCAAATGTAGGGTAAATTTTATCCGGTACTTTCACCGCCTATGATGTCGGATGTTTGATGTCGGATGTCGGATGTTTGATGTCGGATGTTTGATGCGGATACTAGATACAAAAAAGCATATAGTTTAAAGTTTTCAGGCAACGCACAAATCAGAAATCATACATCAGAAATTAGAAATAATTTATCTTGGCTGCAAAAATGATGGTATGATGAAACAATTCAAAATAATATTTCTTTGTGTTTTATTATTTTATTCTTTGAATCCTTTAAAAGCTCAAACAGTTAAGCTGTTTACCACAGAGACTAAGGCTTCTATCCGGGGATTGAGTGTGGTGAGTGATAATGTAATCTGGGTGAGTGGCAGCGGTGGAATGGTTGGAAGAAGTGTGGATGGCGGCAACAAGTGGCAATGGTTCATTGTAAAAGGATTTGAAAAAACTGACTTCAGAGATATTGAAGCCTTTGATGAAACCTCCGCAGTGATTATGGCGGTGGCAGAGCCTGCTTATATTTTAAGAACGGCTGATGGCGGCAATACGTGGAAGGTAGTATATGAAAATAAAACCAGGGGCATGTTTTTGGATGCAATGGAATTCTGGAATGAGAACAGTGGCATCGTGGTGGGTGATCCAATAAACAATAAAATTTTTATTGCCCGTAGTTTTGATGGCGGCATTACCTGGAAACCAATCCATGCGGATCTAAGGCCTGCACTTGACAGCGGCGAAGCGATGTTTGCCAGCAGTGGCACCAATGTTAGAAAATTGACAAACCAGGAAGCGGTAATTATTACAGGAGGTTTGAGAAGCAGGTTACTCATAAGGGATAGTAAAATTAATCTGCCCATTGTGCAGGGAAAAGAAAGTACCGGTGCAAATAGTATTGCAGTAAAAAACAGTAATACGATGATAATAGTGGGGGGAGATTTTAATGATAAAGATGCCACAATAAAAAATTGTTTTATCACAAATGATAAAGGAAAAACATTTACTGCACCTACAACAGCCCCACATGGCTACCGCAGTTGTATAGAATACCTGAATAAAAAAACATGGATCACCTGCGGATTGAATGGCGTTGATATTTCAACAGATGACGGAGACAACTGGAACTGGATAAGCAAGGAAGGCTTTCATGTATGCAGGAAAGCAAAGAAAGGCAAAGCAGTTTTTTTTGCAGGCAGCAATGGAAAAATAGGAAAGTTAATAACAGAATAATTATTGATTTAACCAATGCATTAAAATTGCGCTGATCATTTCTTGAACATAAAATAAACCGCCCCCAACAAGAAAGCAAAACTAATGAGGTACTTCCAGTGAAATGGTTCTTTTAAATATAATACTGCAAATACGGAAAACACCAGCAGTGTAATTACTTCCTGCACCATTTTTAGCTGAAACCCATTTACACCATTATTAAAACCTATCCTGTTGGCCGGCACCATAAGGCAGTATTCAAAAAAAGCAATCCCCAACTGATCGCAATAGCTTTCCATAATGGCACATGGGTGTTTTTTAAATGCCCGTACCAGGCAGACGTCATAAAAATATTTGAAAATAAAAGCAGGGTAACCGTACGTATCATAATGATTTATTTGTATTATTAATTTATTTTAATGCATTTTTTCAATCACCTTGCCGCATTGTATCCTCTGGCATGATTTTGGGAAATGCACATAACTGTATATAATTTTAATAACTAATTTTAATAATTCTGTAAATTACAGGCAAACCCCATTAACTAACAAAAGATAAATCTACAACCATGGCATTCGAAAATTTCCCCACAACACAAAGTACACCTCCACCACCGCCTGAACCACCAAAAACGGACTGGCGTTTCTTTTTAACCATTGGACTTGTAATTGCATTACTCGGTACCTGGGGTTATATCATCTGGGACAAAAGCAAAGTAAAAGAAACCATCCAGCAAAAAGACACACAATACACTGCTGTTGTTTCAGAAAAAGACACTTTAAAAAGTCTGCTGGATGAAGCGACTATGCGGTACGATGCATTAAAAACATCTAATGCAAAGAAAGACAGCACCATTACTGCAAAAGACAGGGATATCGCTGCTAAAAAAGCAAGAATTCAAAGTATTCTTACCAAAGAAAAAGCTACCGAAGCTGAATTAAAAGAAGCTAAATCACTCATTGCTTCTTTAAACACAGATATTGAAAGCTATAAAACAGAAGTTGAAAGATTAAAAGGAGAAAACCAAACGCTTACGGTACAAAAAGAAGCAGTAACACAGCAACGAAATGTAGCACAAAAAAACTTTGACTCTGCAAGTACCGTGATAAAGGAAAAGGAAAGTGTGATTGATATTGGCTCCACCCTTCATGCTTCTGATTTTAATATTATAGGCATTGACGAGAAAAAAGATGGTAAAGAAAAGGAAACAACCAAAGCAAAAAAAGTTGATAAGTTAAGGATCTCCTTTAACCTGGATGAAAACAGAATATCTCCATCCGGATCAAAAGACCTGTTCATCTCTATAGCAGCACCAGATGGAACACCGATAGCTGTGGAGGCTTTAGGTTCCGGTATGTTTACCACCAGGGAAGGCGAACAAAAATCATTTACCCAAAAAGTGCAGATCAATTATACTCAGGGGCAAAAACAAATTGTAAGTTTCGACTGGAAACAGAATACAAAGTTTGAGCCCGGCAGTTACAAAATAGAAGTGTATCATAATGGATTTAAAATTGGCGATGGTATTGCAGTGCTGAAGAAACCCGGTTTCTTAGGATTGTAATTTTTTGACCAGGTCATAATAAAAAAACGTTCCGAGAAACCGGAACGTTTTTTTATTGCCGTCTATTCAATACTGTCCGTTGAAAACGAGCTTGCCCAAAGCCTTCAATTCTTAATTTTCTGTAATTTTTTATTAGAGATTCTTCAGTATTTTTTGATATTTTTTCAAAAAAATATCAAAAAATAAAGGAATGAAAGAAATATTTTTACTAATAGTTATTGCAAGTTCTGCAACTTTTGCAAACGCCCAATCCAGGACAAATAGCAATTTAAAAATAAAAAATATGGCTGAAAACAAACAGACTATCCAGAAATATATTGATGGTTTTATGGCAAGCGACCATGCAAAAATTTTATCCTGCCTCACTGACGATGTTACCTGGGTAATTCCGGGAGCAGTTAATTTGAGTGGTAAAGAAGCATTTGACAAAGAAATTGAAAATGAGAACTTTGTTGGGAGTCCAACCATTGAGATTATTAGACTGGTGGAGGAAAATAATATCGTTGTTGCAGAAGGAACTGTAAAATGCAATATGAAAAACGGAGGTCTATTAGACGCATTATTTTGTGACGTTTTTCATATGCAAAGCGGAAAAATAAAGCATTTGACATCTTATATAATGAACAGGTAAATATAAGTGCAACCGGGGAGAACATTGACCGGCCTGCAATAGAGGGTGCATTTAAAATTGTCGCACTTCAATAAAGGTTGCCAACCTTTTTTAAAGAATTTTAGTTTAAAAGAACCTGATAAAGGTTGGCAACCCTTACGCTAATTTTAAATGCACCTGCAATGGAGCTTGCTAAAATGCATTAATAAATTGTGTGATTAAAAATATCTGCAATGGAAAAAATTATCAAGAAAAAAATTATACCAAAATCTGCAAAAAAGAATGCAGGCATTGCAAAAGAAACAACAGTAACAAAGTCAACATCTATCAATGCAAAGCAGTTTATTGAAAAACTAAAAACTTTTCAATCGGATACAGAACTCAAAAAAAATCAGCGATATTTTAAATCCGGAGAAGGGCAGTATGGAGAAGGCGATGAATTTATGGGAGTAAAAATGGGACAGCTGTTTGCGTTAGCGATTGAATTTAATGGTATGCCAATTAATGAAATTGAAAAATTACTGGAAAGCAACATCCATGAAATGAGAGCTGGTGCTGTGAGCATCATGGACAAAGAATGCCGTAGTAAAAAAATTACAGAGAGCCGCAGAAAAGAATTTTATGACCTGTACATGCGGAGGCACGACAGGATCAACAACTGGGACCTGGTGGATCTTGGTTGCCTGCACATGACAGGCAGTTATCTTTTTGATAAATCAAGAAAGATTTTATACAAACTGGCAAAGTCAAAAAATATTTGGGAACGAAGAACAGCCATCCTCAGCACCTGCTATTTTATCAGGAAAGGAGATACAGCCGATACTTTTAAAATAGCGGAGCTGCTGCTGAAAGACAAAGAGGATTTGATACACAAAGCAACGGGGTGGATGCTACGCTTTGCAGGAGATAAGGAACCAACAAAACTGCTTAATTTTTTAGATGAATATGCAGCTGCAATGCCCCGTACATTATTGCGTGGCGCCATTGAAAAAATAGATAAAAATAGAAAAGCTTATTATATGAACTTAAAATCATCAACCAAAAAAAAATAAAAAAATGACAAAGCAATTTTGGATCAACCTGCCGGTTAAAGACGTCAGCAAATCAAAAACATTTTTTACACAACTTGGATTTCAATTCAATCCTCATTATGGCAATAATGAAAATTCTGCCAGCCTTTTGATTGGAGAAAAAAATGTAGTGGTAATGCTTTTTGATGAACCTACATTTAAAAGTTTCATTGGCAATGAAACAGGTATTTCAAACCTGTCAACAGAAGTATTACTTTCTATTGATGCGGAAAGTAAAGAAGAAGTAGATGAAATGGTTGCAAAGGCAGTAGCAGCAGGTGGCAAAAGCAATCACATACCCGGTGAAATGAAAGGCTGGATGTATGGTTGTGTTTTTACTGATCTTGACGAACATCGCTGGAATGTACTTTATATGGATATGAGCAAAATGCCAAAGGGATAAATTTCGAAATAAATAGCTGTCGTAACTAACCCTCTTATTTGTCAGTTTTACACAGCAGAAAATGTAAGCATTGACATTACTTTTATTTTATAGTAATTAAATTAAACATCATAAAAAATAAAATTATGCAAAAGATCACTCCATGCCTTTGGTTTAACAATAATGGCGAAGAAGCTATTAATTTTTATGCATCCATTTTCAATGATTGTAAGATTACCAACAAAAAATATTATGGCGAAGCCGGCCCGGGGCCAAAAGGATCACTGCTGGCAGCAACTTTCCAGATGGAAGGGCAGGAATTTATGGTTTTAAACGGCGGGCCTATATTTCAGTTTTCTCCGGCCATTTCATTTTTTGTAAAATGCAGCACACAGGAAGAAGTGGATAATTTTTGGAATAAACTTTCTGCCGAAGGACAGGAGCAACAATGCGGATGGGTTACCGATAAATTTGGTGTTTCATGGCAAATTGTTCCTTCCATTTTAGGAGAGTTGTTAGATGATCCTGATGAGATAAAATCACAAAAAGTAATGTACGCCATGCTGCAGATGAAAAAAATTATCATCAGTGATTTAAAGGCAGCTTACGAAAAGTGATTTTAATTTATTTAACTAAAGACAATAGCCATGTCGGCGAAAAATAAAACTACAATCACCGCAGAACCCGGTAAGTGATGGTTGCATCAACGATTGTAAACACGCTTTGCGTTCAATACCTCTTTTTACTTTATTGAACCTGTATGCAATTGTTTTAAAAAACCTGCAAACACTTCAGCGCTGGTGCTCCAGTCGGGAGTTTCTATATCGCCCCACGCTTTGGGGCTATCGGCATAGTTAAAATAATTAATGCCAATGATCTCCGGGTGTGCATTAATAGTTTCGGCTGCTTCCTGCAGCCATTTCTTTTTGTAATCCTGTGGGCCTTTTACGCCAAACTCCGTAATAAAAAGTGGTTTATGTGCCAACCGCAATCTGTTGTATTTTCTTTTAAATATGGTATTGAAAGATTCCTGTTTATTATGATCTGTAATATTTTTATCAGGCAAGCCGTAAATGGCAATGCTGACATATTCAACCACATCTGACCCAGGCCAGTATTCAATAGACCCCCTGTCTCCTGCAGGGCCCCATACTATAAATACGTTGGCAGGTTTTGGCTGCAGTTTATTTACAAAATACCGGAATGCTTTAATGTAAGCGATGGGATCCTGGCTCTGCCATGGATAACGGGTGATGGGAATTTCCATTTCATGCAGCCAGCGCAGGTACACTTTTCTGTTAGTACTGGTAATAATTGAAAACAACTCTTTAAACTGTGGATCGTACCGGCCGGCTAAAATATTATTTATCAATTGAGGGTCCTTTTCAAGTCCTTTATCTTTCCAGGGTTCCATGGTCACAATCACATCATGGTTTCTTAAAATAACGCTGTCAAAAAATTTTTTGAAAGTTCCGTTTCTCAGTCTGCCTAAATTTACAAACAAATGCTCCACAGTAACCACTGGATTATTAATAACTTTTAAATCCGGGTCATAGGCTCCAACAATTAAACTGCCGTCTTTTCTCAATAAAGCGGCATTTCCTTCCTGCTCTGCTGCATTTACATCTTTATACAGCAACGCCGCATTTTCAGCGATCTCTTGTACAGCAGTATCAAAACTTTGTTGCTGAAAATTGGCTGCATTTATTTTTTCAGACCCTATCAATATTACGGGCTTATCAAAAAAACGTGTTCTGAGTATTTTTCGTTTAATCAATGTTGCCATGGAAGATGGCTCAGGATAATTATTAGTCATCAATTCTGATTTACCTTTCAGCGTTACACTGATCATGTCCACCCATGCAGCGCCGGGCCAGTATTCTTCAGTACCCGGATAACCTGCAGGCGCCCATACAATTTTAGCAGCAGGGGCATTTTTTCTGCACAGCTCAGCAAAATGCCGGAAGGCTTTTGTATACAATTCTGAAGACTGCTTCTGCCAGGGATACAGGTTTACATACACTTCCATTTCTGGAGCAAACCTGATGACTACCTGCTGCGGTTGCTTTGATAAATAATAACACAGCTTTGTTATCTTTTCATCAAAACGGCCATCAACAACGGAGGTGAGAATGTTGTCATGAAAAATTTTGTCTCCGGCAGAAGGCCATATTTCAAGTGTGATTAATACCGGCTGATTCTCTGTGAGCAAGGGTTCCAGTTGTGCCGCTATATCATTTTCTTTATCATTGCTCCACTGGATGAACAGATGCTTATATTTATCCAACGCATTCCCTTTTATCACACCGTTGCGATCATAAACAGCCAGAACGGGTTCTGCAGGCCTTTCGCCTGCCGTATCTTTTGAATAGGTTTTTAAAACAGTAAATATCAATAATTTCCAAATGATAAAACTGGCTGCTGCAATGATCAAAACTACCGTTATAATTTTTTTTCCTTTTTTCATTTTAATGATGCTGCTGTTTCACCCGTGCTTGATAATCTTTATAATTTTTTAGTATTTTTTAAAAGTGTATCCATATATTTTGACTGATACTGCATCCATGACTGCAGGTTCATTTTCGCCTCTTTTATATATTCAATTTTTTGGTCCGCAATATTTTTTGATTCCAATGGATCTTTTTTCAGATCGTACAACGCAAAGCTATTGTCTGTTGCATTAAAAATAAATTTATAATTATCTTCCCTGAACCCAAATAAATAATCAGAATAAGGAGAGAAATAGTAAACTCTTTTCCGCCTGTTTTCACTAAATAAATTCTCACCCTGCCAAACAGCCGGAGCAGGTTTATTTAATACGGACAATATACTTGGCGCTACATCGCTGATGCCCCCTGTTACATTGATCTGTTCACCGTTAAAGAGCCCTGGATTGATAAATAGTAAAGGTATGTGGAGGTTCTCTTCATATATTCCGGCTGCGTGGGTTGTTTGATCATGGCGTCCAAATGCTTCCCCATGATCCCCCATCACCACAATAAGTGTGGACGCTGAAAGGTTTTCCTTTTTTAACCGTTCTGTAATTTGCCTGATGGTTTCATCAGCCTGGTGCAGCGCATTCAGATATTTTTCTAATGAATGATTACCGGTTCCGTAATTGATATTCCTGCCGGCAGGATAGTAAGGATAATGAGTTTGAAATGTCCACAACATTGAAAAAAAAGGCTTCGTGGTATCCTGTTTCAGCCAGTTAAATAAATTTACGGATAAACAGGAGTCATTAACACCTTCCAGGTTTTCGTCAGCATAACGCTTATCTGTAAATACAGCTGCATCACAGGAGTTATCCCTGTAATCCCGGATCAAATCAAACCCCCGGTATTTTAGAAAGCCCTCAGCATTTTGATAGCGGTTGTCGCCGGAATTAAAAAAAGCAGTTCTGTAGCCATATTTTTTTAATTCCGAGACAACAGAAGGCAACTCAACATCAGGATTTTCACGTGTGATGGACTTATAGGATAGCTGTGGATAGGTAGCACATAAAAAAGAAACCAGCGATTTATTAGTGGCGGGCACATGTGCATAAACAGCATTAAATTGAACAGCCATGTTTTTAATGGAATCCAAAAAAGGAGTTGCCCTGATATTACTGTTATAAGAAGTAATGTATTCTGCTGGTGTAGATTCCAGCACCACCACCAATACATTTTTCACTTTCGATTGCCTGAACAACTGGCTGTACTTTGCTATTGCACTATCATTATTTTTAACATTGAACTCACTCCTTTTGCCATGGCTATTGCCGGAGAAAATAGAAAAACTTTCCGTTCCATTGAGGGATTTGACAAAATAAAAAACAGGGTTTACAGTTTGAAATGTTAGTGCTGCCGGTTGCTTTTTTGAAAAATAACCCGCCGCTATACATAAAGCCAGTATTGCTGGAATCAGCAGCGGCTTTTTTATATATGCCCTGTAAACGATCCAGCAGAAAGGTATTGCAGCTAACAGGATCAATATTGAATGTTTAATAAAATCAATTTGAATATTTGCACCCACAGATTTTGAAGCATCTGTACTCTTGAGAAAATCTGAATAATAAAGCCATTGAAAATTAAACGGCTTTCCCAACACCTGGATAAGTTTAGAATTAATAAGCGCTATCACCAGCGATATAAAAATAAAAAAAACATAGGTGCTCAAAATATACTTCCGTGCTTTTTCCCTGGTAAAAAATAATATTGCAAAAATGATAATCAGCAACCCTGCATATAAAAAATCCTGTAAAAATGTTTTAAGCAGCAATGGAAAAACAGATGGCCTTATTAAAAATTGCAACAGCAACTTTGTAATATATGCCCGTATTAAAAATAAGAAACACAGCAATGTAACGGAGGCGGATACAAAAAATGCTTTTTGGTTAACAGGCTCTGAAGGCAGTTTTAAATAATATTTCCTGTAAAAAAATAATAATAAAGCTGTAAAGGCAAATGCTATAAAAATAAAACCTGCGTATTCTGGTCTGGATAAATCTTTTTGTGGAGATAAATAATTATTATCCTGTTTAATCTTTATCAGCCGGCTGCTATCAGAACTTGTATGAAAAAACTTTTGCCCCGGCTGATTATTATATCCATAGTATTCCACCTTTAATCCTAATGGCCCCTCATTTCTTGTAAAATTGAAAAAATAATCAATAACATTCCCCGGGGGGAGGGTGATCTTGAGGATAAATTCATCATTCTCTTTCAGCATAGGTGTACGCATCACCTTGTTGCTCCTCACAGTACCCGGTGGCCCTTGCTCTACCGGGTTCCAGTCATTAACGCCCCATACAAAGTATACTTCTTTTACACCCTGCAAATGATACCTGATTTCTACTTCACCTGCTCTCAAATAAAGAGAAGATAATATAGCAAGCAATAAAACAAGAATAAATTTTGGCATGAATAACTATTTACTTAAAAAACTATTGTTTTTAAATACATTTAATTATATGACTTAGAAAAAACATAACGAATTTTTTTGCATGAACTATATAAAAGCCAGATAATTATTACAATAGCATCCTTACTTGATAAAAAACTTCTTATTAAATACTTTTAAAATTTGAAGAGCGTTAATCATTTATTTTTTGTGATATTCGCAAAAAATAAATGTTTAATAACATTGTAAACATAGCAATGATTTTTTTTCAGAGGAAAATATTTTTTTTGAATTTAACCAGGTTATACCTGTTGGTTAAATATTCAGGTATGCAGGCAGGATTGTTAAGTTGTATATTGATAGTATTTTCCTGCAATAACAACGAATCAACGGCAACACAGGCAGACAAAAAAAAAGAGGTTGAAATTAAAAAAGAAAATGGAGTTTACAGATTTTTTAAAAATGGCGCTCCTTTGTTAATTAAAGGAGCTGTAGGACATACAAATGTGGCAGACCTGGTTGCTTGTGGTGGTAATACTCTTAGTGTGTGGGATACATCCATTGTGGAAAAAATATTGGATGAAGCGCTGAAGTACAAAGTGAATGTAATAGTGGGGCTGGATATACCAAGCGGTGATCTTGTGGAATTTTATAAAGATGAAAAAAAAGTTACTGAGCTTTTTAATGCACATAAATCAACCGTTGAACGTTTTAAAAACCATCCTGCATTATTAGCATGGGGGCTTGGAAATGAACTGGTGATGCCATTTACTTCTAATTCATCAGCATTTTACAAAACTTGCAATAAGTTGCTTAAAATGATGCATACCGAAGATCCTGATCACCCGGTAACCACTACCATTATTAATTTACAAAAGGGAAGTATTATAAATATCAACTGGAAGATCCGTGATTTGGACTTTATATCCATTAATACTTACAATAAGCTAAAAGATATTAAACAAAAACTAAAAAAATTGAGCCTGGTATGGAACGGGCCGTATTTGATATCTGAATGGTCGCCCAATGGGGGCTGGGAATCTGAAACCACCGTATGGCAAGCCCCCATAGAAAATACAAGTACAAAGAAAGCCGAACAATATTATAAATTTTATGCGGAATATATGCCAAAAGATGATCCCCGCTTTTTGGGATCTCTGGCATTTTATTGGGGCAACCGCCAGGAATATACACATACGTGGTACAGTGTTTTCAATGAAGATGGCTCCCCTACAGAAATAAAAGAGGCATTGAGAGATGGCTGGAAAGATACACTTACCCAGCACCAGTCCGTAAAAATAAAATATATGCTCATCGACAATCACGGAGCAAGAGATAATATAATTTTAAGCCCTGGCTCTAAACATGATATCAGTTTATTATTAGCAGATGACCAAAAATCAGACAGTTTGCATTATTCATGGCAATTACTAAAAGAAGACTGGCTTTACTGGGGCCGTACCTGGAATAATTTTAAAAAGCCTCCTGCATTGGGTGGTCTTATTTCAGACAGTGCATTACAAAACACAAAATTTATATGCCCTTCTAAAGAAGGACCATACAGAATATTTATAACCGTTTATAATTCAAAAGGATTTTGTGCTACGGCCAATACGCCTTTTTATGTAGTAAAATAATGATCTTTAAACCATCCATAATAGCTGCTCCCACGCCAAAAGAAAAGTTAGCACTGAGGATAATGATTTTTATAGGCCTCTTTACGCTTTCATTCTTTTTGTATACCCTTTTTAAAAAAGGAAATATTGGATACCGTCCGTTGTATGTATTGTTAATGATTACACTTATTTATTACTGCTTGAAATATTTGCATGAATGGTATCATTATTTTTCTATTGCGGCTGATAAAAAACCAGTTCGTACAAGGATGTATACAGTAGATGTACTAACCACTTACTGTGCCGGCGAACCTTTTGATATGCTGGAAGAAACGCTTACTGCCATTCAAAAAATTACTTACCCACATACCACCTGGTGCTGCGATGAAGCTGATGACCCTGCAGTAAAAGCATTGTGTAACAGCCTTGGCGTAAAGCATGTAACCAGGGCAGTGAAAAAAAATGCAAAAGCTGGTAATATCAATAATGCACTGCAATATGCCACAGGAGAATTAACGGTGGTGATGGATCCGGATCACATACCATGTCCTGAATTCCTGGATAATGTTGTGGACTATTTTGATGATCCTTCTATTGGATTTGTACAGATTGTTCAGGCATATTACAATCAACAGGAAAGCCTGGTGGCAAAAGGTGCGGCGCAGCAAACTTACCAGTTTTATGGCCCCATGATGATGTGTATGCACAGCTATGGTACTGTGCAGGCCATTGGCGCCAATTGTACTTTCAGAAGAACAGCGCTTGATTCTATCGGCGGGCATGCAGCAGGGCTTTCAGAAGATATGCATACTGCTATGCAGATACATGCAAAGGGGTGGAAATCTATTTATGTGCCCACCATTCTTACCCGTGGATTAGTACCTGCTACTTTATCATCTTATTACAAACAACAACTCAAATGGTCCCGTGGCACATGGGATTTATTGGCAACTACCTACCCCAAATTATTTACCAAATTTACCTGGAGGCAAAAGCTGCATTACCTTACGCTGCCATTTCACTACTTATGCGGCATTATATTTTTCATCAATTTTCTCATTCCTGTTATTTCATTGTTTACAGGATACATACCCCTGAAGATGGATATTTTGAGTTTTGCCCTGGCTGCATTTCCATTATTGGCCATGACGGTTTTAATAAGGCACTATGTACAAAAGTGGGTAGCTGAAGAAACAGAACGTGGATTTCATATTGTAGGCGGTATATTGCAAATTGGTGCATGGTGGGTACACTCCATTGGTTTTATTTATACCCTGTTACGTAAAAAAGTACCCTATATACCCACCCCAAAAAATGATTCCGGGTCATTACCGCTGGCATTAAACATACCCAACATTTTTATAGCAGTGGTTTCTATTGCAGCTATTTATTATGGCTTTACTTATAACTACAATCCATACACTTTTTTTATGGCAGTGCTTGCATCCATGCAGGTATTTTTTATGGCGTTTATATTTTCCATTTCCGGGTATACCAAAAAGGACAGTAAGGTGGTAACTTTGGCAAATAAAATCAGGGGAAACACCTGGCTTATTGTACAAACACATGGCTTCTTAAGAAAATACTCTGTTATTTTATCCTTTTTAGTAGTTAGTATTTTTATTTTTAGCTACAGAAAAATGCAGGAGTTACCCACCTTTTTACCAAAACCATTACCAGAGCTACAACTATTTTATAAAGGCATTTATCAGCCCGCTATGGATAACGGATTAACAGCCGTGAGTAATGTGTTTGGTGCTAACCCCAATAATAATAATATTTCAATTGTATCATTTTATATTTCTAATGGCAATAATCCAGTTATTAAACTGCCTGCAGACAGTTTTGAAATTGTTTATAAAAACAATGCGATCCCATTGATTAACTGGCAGCCATTTGGCAATGATTCCAATTTTAATAAACCATTTGATAATAAAATCTCAGCGCAAATTGTGGCGGGGCGATATGATCAATTGATTAAATCTTTTGCCGGCCAGCTTGCATTACAAAACAAGCCTGTTTTTTTAAGCCCCTCCTTTGAAACCGGCAATAGTAAAATAAATAGTGTTTCCACCAACAATATTCAGCCATCCGGTTTTATTGCAGCCTGGCAGCATATTCATGACCTGTTCGATTCTGCAGGAGCCGGTAAAGTAGTTTGGGTTTGGCATCCGTTAAATGCCGGTGCTGCATCTGAATACTTTCCGGGTAATAAATATGCAGACTGGATTGGTGTAAGCATCCTGGATGTTAATCAACCAAACAGCGATTTGAATAACACCAGCTTTAGTTCGCTTTACCAGCCTTACCACCAGCTAGCTATTTTTCAGTCGGGAATACCTGTAATGATAACAGCTGCAGGAACCTTATCGCAAGACAAAAACTTATGGTGGCAACAGACCCAGAACAGCATTGACTCTGTTTTTAAAGAAATAAAATCAGTAATTGTTTATAATGACTACCCGGCAAAAGCCAGGGATAAAAATTATTTTACAGCGGGAGATACCAAAAATTTATTTCAAACATTTCCTGTCAGCAATTTTGCAAAAGCCATAGAGGGCAGCGCTTTACCATTAGTATCCATTACCGCAAATAAATATCATTTGCCCGATACGATGAAAGCAATAATATACGACAAAGGATATTACTGGTTCAGGAACAGGCATACCATGACAAAGAAAACATTGGAATTGGATATTGCTGCCATTAAAAAACTTGGAGTGAATACGATGGAAAGAACAATGCCGGGGTTTTATGATGATATCCTGAATAACATCCTGGAAAAGAATAATATTAAACTGATTGCCCGTTTGTCAATAGCGATAAGCCCGGAAATGATTGAAGATGAGAAAAAGGCAAATGAAGAAAAAGAAAGAATACTGAATATTATAAAAAACAACAGGAACAAAAAAAATATTGTTGCATGGAATCTTGGTGATGATATATTGTTCAACCTGGATAACCAAACCTTTAGTCCGGGCTATTTTTATTTCAGAAATAAATATGTATCATGGTTATCTTCCCTCTGCAAAGAAATTCGTTTATTAGACACCGTAAGGCCCGTAGTAATAGACCTTAACTGGGACGCTAAAGGAGAAGAAAGATTTATTTTTTACAAAAAATATGTTCCACAAATCAACACATACATGCTGGAGGCAACCACTAAATACAAAGCCGGCTTCAGCATACCTTTAAAGGAAGATATGAGATGGGGCAAAGTACCGGTAGATTTATGGCCGCTTATACCAGCAATAAAAAAATCAGGTATTATACCGGCATGGCAGGATATTGAGAACACTGATTATATTACACTAAATGGTTTACTGGATCTGGATGGGCGTAAGAAAGAATTGTATGGAATAGTTGCAAATACCTGGAGCAATATAAATATGGACGAATCTCCTGTGCCGGATATTAAGATTTTAAAACCTTTAAAAACCACCAGGGAAAAACAAACACTTACTTACAATGTGATGGTAAGAAGAGATACAACACAATGGAGACTTTACGATGACAAATATAAACATATCAGCTTTGAATGGTATTTAGTAAGGGTGGATCAATATGGCATTACCATGTTTATTAAAAAAGTGGGAGAAGGTCCTTCCATTTCCTTACCAATACCCAATGGGCCACAGTATTATGAACTGTATGTTGAAGCAGTTATAGGCAACGATGTAAAAATGAGAAAGTCCACTTTAAACACACCGCTGGAATAATTATAGAAAACAATTTGTTCAAGTTGTAAGAAATATAATACCTGAAGCTTTCTAAAAATAAATTTGCCTGCTGCACACAAATGCAGGAAATAATTTTACTACCCAATAAATATTGAAAAATTAATTCAATTGCGAAGCAGTCCTTGATAAAGGCGCCTTCACAAAATCACGTGGATATTTTTTTATATAACGCCACAGAATACCAATAAATTCAGGGTAATCTCTCAGGTGAATACCCCTGCTTTTAACAGCAACAAAAAATGCCATGCCAAAGCTTACAGCAAAATTTAAAAAGCCAATACCCATTACTCCAAAAATGGTGTACCACAATTCTTTGCTGCTGATATTATGATCCAATCCAAAAAATCCAATGGCTGTATTGGCAGCTGAAATGGTAATATGCCGGATGTCAAAAGGAATTCCAAAAGTTTTACCAATAAAGCCAGCCATACCCAGGAAAAAACCAAGAGCAATATTTCCTGTTAAAGCACCCAGGTTATTTTCAATATAATGGATGATCTTGTAGCGGCGCTTCTCACCAAAACTGTATTTAAAAGCCGTAGAATTGCGGAGCCGCTCTCCTACTTTTCCATACACAATATAGTTTTCTACATAACCTGCAATGATACCACTGGCAAATAAAAAGAAGCCGGTAAAGCAGGCATACAGCCATGCCAAACTATGAAAAGGTTGCTGATCAGTCAATAATTTATGGGCCGCTTGCCCGGCAGCAATCTTTACACCGGTTGCCTCAAAAAACAGCATGGCCAAAAAATAGGTAAGCGGAAATACCATGATCAAATTACCGGCAAAGGAGGCCAGCTGTGTACGGCTCACCTTACCAATAGTGATGGCCAGGTTTCGCAGGTCTGGCAGATCACCGATTTTTTGTACATCAAAAGAACTGGCCACATTATTGGCAGTGTAAGCAGGTTGTTTGGTAGCCAGTGTGGACCCGGTATCCTGTATCAAAATAAATCCCAGCGAATAATTGGCACTGTATAAAAACCCCTGCCAGAAAGGTGCGGCAGCAACCCTGTTGAGCAAATTTTTAATAATACCAATAAAAGAAATGATAATCCCTCCGCCAACAGCACTGCGGAACATACGCCAGAATTCGGCACGGGTGGTACTGATAAATTTTTCTCCGGTGCGTCCGCCATGCTCCGCTATCTGGTAAGCCAGGTAACCGGTATTTTCACTTAAAAATTCTTTTACTGAATTTTTTCGGTTTTCATTATGCACCACAGTTTTAAAATAGGTAACAAAACGTTCTGTATTAAATGAACTCTCCATATCCAGCACATCCATAATGATAAACATTCTGTCAATCTGCTGCTGTAGCCGGGTGATGATATAGGTTTGGGCAAGGCTGGTGCCGTAAGCAATCCGCTGGTCTCTTATCCATTGAATGCTTTGGTTACAATTATGCAGCGCCTCATTAATGTTGGCAAACAAAATACGCTGGTTACCAGTATCCATAGAAGGCTTCATGAAGAGGTATTCATTTATCAACCGGTTCTGCTCTAAAAAAGGATACACAGCGTCTTCAAAATTATCATAGCGCTGGGTAACTTCCTTTTCCAGTCCAAGATTAGTGATACGGTAACTGAGTATTTGCAAAGATTGCTGCAGCTGTTTTATTAATGAAGGTTCTGTAAGATTGATCTGGATGCCAAGCATCTCAAAGAACTGTACCCACAAATTATTATCAATGCCTTCCACCCAGGTGTAATCTGTTTTGTTGTGAAAGATCTTATTGATCACAAAAAGAAAATTATCCGGCGCCTGTAGTTCAGGCAAAAATTTGTGTTTTAATTTAGTCAGCAATTCCTGCACAAAACCCCGGCTGCTTACAATACCGCTTTCAGTTAATGCAGCTACAATCTTTGTTTTTAAAAATTGGCTAAGCAGGGCTTTACGTAAAGAAAAGAGAGAACTTTTATCATTACTTACCTGGTAAAGCAATGCTTTAAATCTTAACTCTGCCTGGATAAAATCTTTGGGATTATCCGGGCGGATCTTGTCAATTAATTC
>JAYVLZ010000323.1:0-17085 GCA_043759175.1 Chitinophagaceae bacterium
TGGTCTATATTTATAGGTGATAATTACATGACCACAAGTTCTGAAATTTTTACTTCGCAACAAACACTATTTTATTTTTGAGTTGTCAAAGTAGAAATACTCATGAATTTTTTATTTGAGTTGAGAATAATTAATTTTACTTTTTATGATAAACTAATTTCAGTTTTACTTATTATTCCTTACAAATAGTTTTAAAATTGAAATTGCAAAATTTTAAATTGAAATTTTTGAAATAATTACATGCCAGAAATAATTTTTGATGTAAAGAAAGTTGGAAAGCATAATTGATATTGGAATAGTGGCGATTATTTAAGCAGGTGTATATATTTGTTGAAAGTGAATAACAAGGATAAACCGGAGGTAAGAAAAGTGGTTGTATTATAAAAGCAGGCAAGAGATAAATGTCATTTTGTATAAAATATAAGGATAACTATGAAAAAGTATCTATTATTTCTTGTTACCCTTCCTTTATTTAGTTCTGCAGGTATAATTAATGTGAAAAATTTTGGAGCCCGGGGAGATGGAAAAACAGATGATACCAGGGCAATACAGGCAGCCATTGAGGCTGCTCCATACAACAGATTAAATACAATTTATTTTCCAAAAGGTTTGTATGTACTGAAGTCATACACTATTACCAGCAATTACCTGGAAAATTATATTTTAAAAATGCACTCCAATCTCAGTTTTAAAGGTGATGGCAACACATCCATAATAAAACTTGGAGATCATCTCTTTGATACAGATGATAAAAATGCAACAGCACAGTTATTTTATGGAACAACTGTTTTCAATATCAGGTTCAGCAACCTGATGGTGGATATGAATGGAGCCAATAACCTTTGCCCTGCTTCCAGAGTTAAAAATCAACGTGCCATTTTTATCAATCATGGCAATGATGTTACAATAGAAAATGTTACCATCAAAAACAACGCAGGCCTAAACATGATCATGATAGCAGGTAAAGGCAGCCGTGTGCTGGTACAGAACAATACTTTTTTAAATGGTGGTCACTATGTTGGTGTTGACCAGGAAAATAAAAACCAGGTTGATTTTTCCTTTATCTATTTTGAATGGGACAGTACAAGAATCGTAAATAATATAATCCGGCAGGAAAATATTGACATCGCTCTAAACGGTATCACCGGCGGTATAGAAATCCATGGCTCTTATTGTTATGCTGCAGGCAATAAACTTACCGGGTGCAGCCCGGGAATTTATGTAACCAGCAGTTGGCACGACATGAAAAACACAATAGTAGAGAAAAATGAATTTATACAATGTACCAAGGGGGTATCCTTCTGGCTTAGCCACGGCATGGATTCCATAAAAATAATTGACAACAAGATTCAGCTTACTCCCTACCGGCAGTGGAAGGGATATACCAGTAATGGAATAGAAGTGCCAAATGGTAATACCTATGTTTACGATACTGAACATGCAAATGGCAACTACATAAAAAACTTAACCATATCCGGAAACACCATTACTGCACCGTTTACTGAAACAATGACAGACAGAACATGTGGCATGATGCTGCATTCATTATACTCCTGCAATATTGAGAATAATATTATTACAGGAATGAATTTTGGCGGTATCCTTTTATTTGGCAGCAAGTGGGGATCGGAAAATGTGAACATAAAAAATAACCAGTTCATAAATTTTACTGACAACATCGATAAAGCTTCTACGGTTGGCTACCTGGTTGTTTTTGACAGTTATACAAAAAATAAAAATGATGGACCCGGCATTAAAAACATTGTTTTTTCAAATAATGATCTTAAAAAGGCAGATAAAAATGCCAGGCTGGCGGTACAAAATAATAAAGAGAAAGGACGCTTTACTGGTGCCTTTATAGCTGTGCCGGAATATATGTTAAAGGAAGTACACTTTGAAAGCAACAGTTTTCCAGATGCAGCAGAGCAACCTGTATATCAAACGCTGAAATAAGCGTATCAGCTCTTATTTCTTATCAACAGTTTAAATCCTTTTATCACTTCTTTTATTTCTACAAATTGTAGCCTCATCAGTAAAAAGAAGATTCTTGCAAAAGGTTCAATAAAAAAAGTACTGAACCAAACCAGCAGATACCCTGCACCACTAAAATATTTTTTAGCATATAGCAACCGGCTTCTGAGATTTAAAAAAAGCCGGTATCCCTTTACCGACTGGGTAGTGCCTTCACCTGTATGCACTGCGGTGGTATTGTAATTGTAAAATGTTTTTCCTCCCAACTCTGCCAATCGCTTAGAAAAATCAAGTTCTTCGTAATACACAAAGAAACGTTCATCAAAATAGCCAAGCTTCCTAAAAATATCGCTTCTAATGAACATGAAAGCACCCATTACCTGGTTCACATACCTGCTTTCGGCATGTTTCCAGTCCGTCATTACCGTGGCAGGTGTAAAAAAAGCAGGTGCTATTTTTGATAAGCCTGAAGCATCAAAAAAAATATGAAGCGGTGTAGGAAATCTTGAACAACTCGGTGTGATTTGCCCTTCTTCATTTAAAAGCCTGCAGCCCATGATATCAATGCAAGAGTTAGTTTGCATGTAACTTAGGCATTGACTTAGTGTATTTGTATGTAATAAAGTATCAGGGTTCAGCAATAATATAAAAGGAGCGGTACATAAACGAAAGCCCTGGTTACATGCCCTTGCAAAGCCTGCATTCTCGTTATTTAAGATCAATTCAATTTTATTTTTTTGGAGAACGGACGCTATCGATCCATCGGCTGAATGATTGTCAATTACAATTACTTTGCTTACCAGTTTATCAGCATCATTTTTAAATATTGATTCAATGCATTGATTAAGGTAATGACCGCTGTTCCAGTTTACTATTACAATGTCTACCATTTTCTACAAATATTTCAAAGCATTAGATATTTTGGAATGCATTTTACAAGCAGCTCTTCCTGCCTAGAATGATCAAATCCTGTCCCTTATCATAATTGTGCAGTACTTCAAGTTTAAAAAAATTAAACACCTCTTTCAAAAGTGCCGCATCAAATACATGATGATGTAAAGACCTGGTTTCAAAATTATTTAAAGCCCTTTCCCGAAATTGGTTGATACCGCCTGCTGGTTTATCCCGTTTTAAATCATGCAATTCAAGTATTTCCTGCAAATGTGTTAAATCATTTTCACCAGTGCTGTTATGATAATCCTCCAGTAAATGGGAAAATTTTGTTACCGGTCTGCGGTGGTCAAAAGTGAATTGTTTATTGGGCACTACTATTAGTAATAGTGCATCTTTTTTAAGTACCCTAAGCCATTCTTCCATCGCTTTTAATGGATTGGCAACATGTTCCAGGCAATGAGAGGATATAATAAAATCATATTTGGCATCTTGAATAAGGCTTAGATCAATGGCTTCTGTAATATATTGAAACCCCTTTCTATTTTTATGATAGCTGTAGGTTTCGCCACTTTGTATCTTTCCTTCCCATATTGTGCTATTAGAAAAATTACATCCATCAAGACCTTTTACTATATTGTAAATTGGAATAAAGCCCCTGTTACGGAATATTCCGCTGGGGCCTCCTACTTCGAGACCATATTTATCAATAATTAATTCTTTTATAATTACATAATGATC
Organism: Chitinophagaceae bacterium; assembly: GCA_043759175.1. Taxonomy (GTDB): domain Bacteria; phylum Bacteroidota; class Bacteroidia; order Chitinophagales; family Chitinophagaceae; genus Ferruginibacter. Next base: position 3,604 of record JAYVLZ010000323.1, read on the forward strand.
AATTTTACGAGCCATTATTTTTGATACTATCTTATTAAAAGTATAGCTCAATCCCTTTTCATTTAAAACTCCATATACACTTTTTAGATTGATCATAAGACGTTTCTTTCCCCAAGTATTTTACTTAAAATAGGATAGTGATAAATTAAAAATTTAAATTTTTACTATTTATGTTTTTAAAATAGGTATTGGCTACCAGGATTATTTCTGTGAATAAAAAAATCTGGACCCAAAATGAAAATATTGTCAAATATAGATCGTCAAAAAAACTTAAAAGTAACGGGAATAAAAAAAAAGAATAATACAAAATCATTCTTAAACTTTTTCTAAAGAATGCGATATTGTAAAAATAAGTTTGTAAGATGCCGTAGATAAACAACATAACCCAGCCATATATTTTACCAAAATCCAGAATATAAGAGAAGTAATATGTATAGACATTGGTAGGATATGGAACAAAGATAAACTCTTGTAATAAATTCTTCGGTTTGATGTTAGGCGCTATCCCTGTTTCGCTTGCTAATTTTATAAAAAAACGAAAAGTCCGCTCCCCATCTGTGTTTACGGATAAATGTTTGGATAAGTCTAAATCCAGTGCATTGAGAGAAGAAACTAAATAAATACCGAGGTTTTGTAAGGCAGCATGGAGGTTTTCGTTAAAGGAATCGTCAATATTTCCTCCTTTTCGGTAAACTATTCCAGCAGCAAAAAAGAAGAGTAAAAAAATAATTATTGGCCAAAGTAATTTTTTAAATGAGATTTTTTTACCTGTAAAAAAAACTACTCCAAGGTAAATACAAAAAACCATAAATAATTGAAGCCTTCCTCCTGCAAATATGGCGTACGTTACTACGCATAGCAATGAACATATTAAAAGCGCCAGATTATACCTGTTATTATTTTTATAATAAGCATGCAAATTGAAAGCAAAAACAACGTAACTAAATGGCACAAGATATACATAGAAGCCGAAATTAGCCTCGCCATAACCCAGCTCTGATTTCAAGCCTATAAAAAACTCTTCTGCCTGGGATGCTACAAAAATATCAAAAGCAACTTTTATATAAAATGGTAGTGCAAGTAATAAAAAAACACTTACAATCAACCTCAAATTTATATGGATATTTTCAGCAGCATTTGAATCAATCGTATTTTTCGAAACCTTAAATTGATAGTATTGATTTATTATAAACGATCCTGCAGTAAATGAAATATTTCCTATCAGGAAAATAAAGTATGTTTCAATTCTCAGGGTTTTCATTTCATCCAGCAGTGTTAGTTTAAAAATTAAATGAGCAAGCAGAATTAAGAACCATACCAAGGCAAACAATACCGCTGGTTGAGAGATTTTTTTATTGAGCAAATGAAACGATCCTGTAAAAACAAAGAAATGCAGTAGAATAAATATTATTTCAATCATTATATCTATTTGAAAAATCCCCATATTCTTTTATGTCTTATTGAAGTAGTTTGTTTTTATTCCTGAATTTATTATAAATATAACCTGCAACCGGTTTAAAATTTTCAACCGAAACAAGTATAAAATACAGAAGTGCTGATAACGCATACCCAAGAGGATAAATTAATGGAAGGTGATTTTTTTGATATAGAAAGTAAAAACAAAGTTGAAATAAAAATGCTACTATTATCATTGCCAGCATTCGCAAACTTTTAAATCCTATCTCATATGTTTTATGCGCTACTATTGCCATCTGCCATAAAAAAGAACCTGCAATAACAAAAAGACCCATCAATTTATATTCCCGGGTATTGGGTATATGAATAAGCTTAAATAAAATTGCTGCACCAAAACACCAATATAAAATACATACTAAAAACATTACAGCTACTTCAATTGAAAGTATTAGAAAAAGCAATTTTTTGAATTTGCTATATTCTGCCTGACGTGCCGATGCAGATAAAAGTGGCATAAGTGAAATTGCCACCGGGGAAATAAATATTGTGATGCCCTTATTGAGAAAATCAAACATTGCCTGATAGTTACCCTGAATCTCAGCACCTGAATTTTTCATTATAAATAGTTTATCGCTTATTGTTAGAAGATATGCAAAAATAAACCAAAGGGATAAAGGGGCACCGTATTTCAAAAATCTGGAAGCCAAAGAATTTTCCTTTTCGGGCTTAACACCTATAACAGCGGGTGTATTTAAAATCGAATCCCTTATTTGCTTTGACAGATAAATAGCAGAAAGCAGATAAGAAATAATTATTGCTGTAAAAAGTGAATACATATAATTAAAAGGTAGCCAGTATAGCAACAGGCATGCTACAGTAATATAGGATATAGTACGAAGCAGTTCTGAATATATATTTTTTTTTGACAAAAAAGCTGCCTGGCTTAATGGCAGTGCCACAAATTGAAAAACTACTGAAAATAAAGCTATGCAAAAAAGAATGGACAAAATCCAATCATTTTTGTACAGCCAAAAAGAAAAAATAACAGGGATTGAAAAAACAGCTATAGTAATAGCGCCAATTATGAACGTTTTTTTCGTAAATGAATACTTGTCGTTACTTATGGGATAAAGGCGTATTACACTTTGAGAGATCCAGCCAGTAAGGGTAGCGGCCACCAGCATTAATATATTAAATGTTATAGAAAAAAAGCCATATTTCTCCGCACCCAAAATATTTTTAAAAAGGGGAATAGATATAGCTGTTATTGTTATAGGTATTATTATACTGAGTAAGTAATTGGTATAATCTTTTTTCAACCTTATTTTTAATTCCATTACTGAAATTTTAAAACGATACCTGCCAATAAAAGTAGCATTACATCTTTATCCTTATTTGGTAAGTAAAAAAATTTATCGCCATTACAATTAATACAGCTATCAAAACTGAAAAAAATGAAAATGTAATCCCTGTTTTCAATTTACCGGGTTTAATTCTGTTCATTGGATAATCAGCATGGTCAATTATTTGCAATAATGGTATTTTTTTAAGGTACTGGTACCTGGCCATTTCGAGTGTCTTAAATAATTCTTTATAGGCTTCTCCATAAGCCTGCATATTATATTGTTGCTTCATTAATGGTGTTTGTGCAATTGCAAATGCAGGGTTCACGTTTGCGTCCTGATTGGATGCCCTGCTGTCTATACTTGCTCCTACATTTCCTTTTAGGGAAGCTACTCTTTGTTCAAGTATTTCTAATGTTTCTTTATCTTTTTTACTGGTAATTTCTGTATAAAATCTACCTGCTGCTTCAATAAGCCTGTCAGTAAATACTTTTGAAAACTTCTCTTCAGGGCTAATAACTTTTAATTCATATAATCTAAGTTTTTTGTCTGGCCTTGAGGCTGTAATATGTTCTCTTGAAAAATTGAGGTAAGTATTATACAAAATACTATCCTGCAGATAATTCAACGAACCCCTGGTAACTCCTACCGAATAATTCAATTCTTTCAATCTTGGATATTTACTAAATGTATTTTTCAGGTTCGTCTTTTCGAGATAATAATTTATAAGTGTAACAGGTCTCCCTTCAAATGTATCAACAGATAATAACACACTTTCTACTATCCGCCTGCTTTTCATAATTTCTATTATATTGTCCCCATCAAACATACTTTGTCCACTACCAAATCCTAAACCAAATTGGGCAGCAAGGTTCATTGCTCCGCTAAGCCCTCCTTCATTGGAGCCTGCATCTAATGAGAATGTAAGCCGACTTTCATATTGGGGCTTTTGTGACATTGCATAAAGCACACCTGCTATGCCTGCAATAAATCCTACCAATAAAAATAACCACCATTTTTTAAGTAAGAATTTTAGTAATGGAGCGTTCGTCAATAAATTTTTAAAATTGTTTGAATCAATGTCAGGCTGGCTTTTAACTGTATCTGATATATTTTGGTTAATATCCATTAATTTTCTTAGATAATTTAATCCTTACTTTCTTAAATTTATAATCACATTAGCAATAATAGCCAGGGAAGATACAATTACAGACCATTCTCCCACAGATAATTTTCCTTTATTCTTATCAGATTTCTGCGGTACAAAAATCTCTGACCGGGAAACCACTTTAGGATAACTTCTGAAAAATAAAAAGTGTTTTACCTTTTTTGCTTTCCCATCCGGATAAATTACCAGCGTTCCGCTTCTACGGGCTACCTCGGTATAGCTTCCAGATTTCTGTATATAATATTTTAAACTGGCATCTTTTTCAAAAGGAACAATGGTGGGGAAATATACTTCGCCACTTACTTTTACCAGGTTGCTGTTTTGTTCTATGCTGAGTACATCTCCATCTTCCAGCAGCATGTTTTCAGGGCCGTTTTTATTAATCATTGCAGTGGTAAGATCAATGCTGATTTTGTCGTACTCTTTATATATTTCATTCCTGATCCTGGAAGAAGTATTGATGCTGTCTGGTTTAATATTTAATAATTTAGAAAAAATCTTTTTCCTGTCATCCGGCGATTGGCTTCTTTTAGATAATCTTTTTATCACCAGGGCAGTAGTATCTGCATTGGCCCTGAAACCGCCAGCTCTTTTTAATACATCACTGATCTTATCGCCACTCATCTGCAATGTATATCTGCCGGGATTAATAACCATCCCTTCTACAGACACGGTTCGTTGTTTAGTAAACTCAGGTTTTTGCCGAATATTAATTACATCATAAGGTTTTAATACCACATCTTTTGAAGCTTCGCTATCAGAAAGATTTATGGTAATGATTTCAGTTTGAATATGATTGAGTGTAGTTAAACTGATATTGTCTATCCTTCTGGCTATTTCAATATTCCTGGTGTCGCCGGATTCATTTACACCGCCGGCTGTGAGCAACATATCTTTTAAAGTAATATTTTCTGACCATTTGTATTTGCCCGGCCGGTTTACATCACCTTCAATGCTGATGGATGCTTCATTATCAAGGTCAAAAATCGAATAGACAGTTATGCTGTCATTCTTTTTTAACAGTATAGAACTTTTATCATCCATGATAGAATCTATATCGAATGATAATTGCAAAGCTGTTCCGTTGTTATTAAGCCTGTTGATGCTTCCTCTTTTGGTATATACATCCGGCATCAACCCACCTGCTTTTACAATTAAATCTTTCAAGGTAGTGTTACCAGAAAGTTCAAATTCACCAGGCCTTAAAACTGCGCCGGCAATCGTTAATTTATTTTCGAAGCGGTCTAATAATTTTCCCACCACTATAGAATCACTTGGCATTGGTTTATAACCGGTGTATTGATTTTTAAGCAGGTCAGTAATTCTTCGCTCAGTATCTGTAAACTGATAAACTGTTACCGCAGCTTTATAAGCATTATCTGCAAAACCACCACTAAAGCGCAACAGGTCATCAAAAGTTTCTCCATCTGTTAATTCATATTTGCCTTTGCTTTTTACATTGCCGTTTAAGATAACCCTTGTTTTATAATAAGGTATTCTTACCACATCGCCTTCCTGCAGCAGCACATTATCTTTTTGATCTCCTTTTGTTAAAAAAGCGTACAGGTCAATGGTCCGTTTTAATTCATTACCCCTGATCAATTCAATTTTACGATAGCTCCCCAGGTCAGATGGGCCTCCGCATACATACAACAAATTAAAAACTGTAGTGAGTGATGATACGGTATAAGTACCTGGTTTTTTTGATTCGCCAATAACAGTTACCCGTATGCTTCTTATTTTGCCGAGAGAAATTTGCACCCGGGTTTGCCCGGTCTTTACAGCCTTGTAAATAGTAGATGCTAATTTGTTCCTGATCTTTGCTGTTGCCTGTTCTATGCTAAGACCGTTTACAAAAATAGGCCCCACCTGTGGTATATAAATATTGCCTTCTTCGTTCACAGTAAGATTGTAAGTTTTTTCACTGTATCCAAAAACATTCACAATAAGTTCATCATCCGGCCCAAGAATATATCCTGATGGTGTGGGTATGCGGAGGTTGGGTTCAAAAACAAGGCTGTTTTCAGTAAACAACTCTGAACCAAAAATGGAAAGATCAGTTTTAGATTTTTGCATGGGGACTACTGCATCCCCTTCTGCAAAGCGGTTTATTTTTTTATCCTTTTTATCAGTGGGCTTTGTTTCAATATCCCTGTCCTTATCTGCATCTGTCTGCTTATCTGAAAGAATTTTTTCCACCCTCAGCGTTAATTTATTGATCTCGGTTTGAGGCAATCCTTTTTCCTGCAGTATGCGGTAAACATTCTCCTCAGACAAACCATTTTCCGCCGCTTTTACCCAATAGGCTTTTATTTCATCATCAGACAAATCATCAATATTTACCGAAGATAAATTCTGTGTTGACAAAGAATTTATCTGTGTAAAACCTGGCAATGAAAATGCCAAAATAAAAATCAGGATAAAAAAAACTCTCATCTTACAATTCATAACAAAATTTCTGATACGCACTTGCGAAAGGTAGTTGGTGAACAATACAAATTTTAAAAAAAAGGTAAATTTTGGCGATAAAAATAATTTGTTGCAAAATAAGGTAAAAATACCAAACCAGCCTACTTAAAGCCCTTCAAATACAGGACAGTTGCACACCAAAAAGAATCGCTAATGAACCTTTCTTTATGGTTTAGCAGGATGATAAGTCACTATTGGAGCAATCCTCATTGAATATTTTTAGCCCTTGATTCAGTTGCATGATAAAAAATTTAATCTTGCCGCCAAAATATTCTTCATTAGTTTCGTAATCCTTTTTAAAATTACCATATTCCAAAATCTCTTTGCCATGTTTGTAACTGACGCCGTTCATAAAGATGGATTCCACATAATTATTCTAAAAGATATGGCTGCCGGAACTTCAGCAGAAATCATTCCTTCCTGTGGTGGTATTTTGCATGCTTTTAAGGTACTTCACCACAATAACTCTATTAATGTGATTGATCATTATGACAGCAAAGATGATTTTGAACAGCATGTTGCTACCAAAGGATTTAAAAGCTGTAAGCTCTCGCCTTTTGCCTGCAGGATAAAAAATGCCACTTACCAGTTTGACGGAACAACTTATCACATCAAAAAAAAATTATTAGGCGCAAACGCCATACACGGATTGATCTACGATGCCAGCTTTTCTATTTTACAACAATATGCCAATGAAGATAATGCAACACTGGTTTTACAATATGCCTATCAGGAAGCAGACCCGGGATACCCCTTTAGTTTTGATTGTATTATCACCTATCAACTTACACATAATAATGAGTTGATCATTACAACTGAAATTATAAACAGGGATAAAAAACCTATACCTGTACAGGATGGCTGGCATCCATATTTTACTTTAGGAAAAAAAATTGATGATTTGGAATTATCATTTCAAAGTAAAAAACAAGTGGATTTTGATGAACAACTGATACCCTCCGGCAAGTTGGTAGAATACAGTGAATTTGTTACAGCTAAAAAAATAAAAAATACTTTCCTGGATAATTCCTTTACCCTGAACTTTAATACAGACCAACCGCTTTGTATTTTGAAAGATCCCGATAATAAAATACAGGTGGAAATACGGCCGGATAAAAGTTACCCTTATCTTCAGATATACACACCACCACACCGGCAGAGCATTGCAATAGAAAATTTGAGCGCCCCTCCTGATGCTTTTAACAATGGCATCAATTTAATAATCCTGTCACCTCAGGAATATGCCATTTTTACCACTTCATATAAAGTGACTACTTTAAAATAGTACAGTGGATGATTTTACGCCGCCGTTTTCAAGGCTGGAAATAAGTTGTATATTTCAGTAACAACATTGACAATGAAAAAGGCCGTTTGATACCGTAGATAAATTTATAGAATATGAAAAATATCTTCACTGCAATACTATCTTTTGGCAGTGCCTAAAAAGCAATACATCAATTGTTTTCTAAAAATAAAGAAGGGTTGTGAAAGTCGCTTATCTATACTGAAGTACAGGAAAAAATTGAACTGGAGCAAATTTAAAATAGCTCCTTTTTCCTGCAATCTATCTATCTACCAGAGTGTTATTACACTTTGATATAGATCTTCTTTTTATCCAGCAACCATGCAAAAAACCACATCATAGTTATAAAGCAAAGTGCATATATCAATGAACCGATACGGGGATCGGAAGGAAAAATCAATTTGCAAACATGTTCATAAAACCAGCCAAATGGTGTAAGATATTTTGGCTTACCTGTTTCATCTGTACCGTTCTCAATTCTTATTAACGCAAGCAACCTTGGCAATAGACCGCTCATTACAAAAATGAACAACGCATTTTTTCCAAACACATCGAAGAAACGGCTCCATGTGCCTCTACGATTTTTAAATTCAATTAAATAAATCATCATGGATAATACCAGCAATGCCAGGCCGGTTACATAAACCGTATAACTGCTGGTCCATATTTTTTTATTGATTGGGAAAACCATATCCCAGGCAAAGCCAGTAAAAATCAAAACACATGCCGCTACAAATAGACCATTCAGCATTTCCTGCGTTTTGCCTTTTTGCAAAATATAGTTACCTGCCAGGTAGCCAAATATTACCTGAACAATAGCAGCAAATGTGCTCATCAAACCTTCCGGATCAAATGCCACGCCTTCTCCATGATACAAATGTTTTTCTCCAAATATCGTCAGGTCTATGTTAGTACCAAACCAACCGGAAAGACTGAATGGATCAGCAGGATTGCCTGCTATACACAAAAACCAATAGCCCAGTAAAATAAAAGCACTTGCAACAAAAGCTCCCCTGGTTTTAAAAAAATGTATAATGACTGCTGCAAAAAAATAACACAAGGCAATGCGCTGCAGTACACCCATAATGCGGAGTGATTCAAATGGCTTTCCCCCAACAGCACCTGCATCATTATATTTTATAAAAGGGAACCAGTTTAAAAATAAACCAATCAAAAAAATTAATACGGTTCTTTTGATCACTTTTTGCCAAAAGATATTTTTTTCTTCCAGCTTTGGAATTACAAATGCCATTGCATTGCCTACGGCAAATAAAAAGAATGGAAAAACTAAATCAGTAGGAGTAACGCCGTGCCAGTCGGCATGTTCCAATGGTGCATAAATATGGCCCCAGCTACCCGGATTGTTTACCAATATCATTAAGGCAACAGTGGCACCACGAAATACATCAAGGGAGTAGAAGCGTTGGTTCATTTGCAATATTATTGCTGGTAAAAACGGTTTCGTTTGGGGTTCATTCTTGTGTCCTTCATATCAATCACTATTAATTTATCTTTCTCCACCCTGTAATAAATTTTATTTTGGTTGACTTTGCCTGCAAGTACACTCCTCGTATTTTTTATAGCTGTCATAGCACCAATATTTGGCTTTTCTGATACCAGGTCAATTTTTTCAATTACCAACAATACAAATTCTTCAGCCTCCTTTTTACCCCAGTTATCCTTTAAATACTTTGTGGTTTTTTGAAGCCTGTTCAGAAAGCGTTTCTTCGTTACAATTTTGAGACCCATTCATTAATACTTTTTTTGAATTCCTCAAAACTAATAGTATCCTTGTCAGGGTCTTCTGTTGCCAACTCTTCCAACTCTGCTCTTTCCTCTGGTGTTAAATCCGACAGATCATCAAATTTTGCATCCGCTTTTTGATACTCCACAATATCTTCTTTCACCATGTTTAGCATAGCTTCATCTTCCATATTGTCAATCAGTTCATGCAATTCTTTTTTGAGTTTTTCCTTGCTCATAAAAAATGGTTTACTCAAATTTACTAAATCATTTCAGGAAACTGCTTTTTACATAAATCAATTCCTTTTACCAATATGTAGCTCTGCCATATGATACTACGAAACTTTGCACAGCCCAATGGCTGCCAATTAGCATGGGCCTTCAATTATCTTACGCTTGTCCTGCTCCCCTTTGGGGCTGGGGGCTTTTTTCACTCAGCTCCAGCCACCGCATTTCTTTTTCATCCAGCAGTTGCAATATCTCCCCAACTCTTGCTGCAGCTTTTTGTAATTCATTGTAACCAATTTTGCCTTCTGCCATTTTTAATTCCAATGTTACTTTTTCTTTTTGCAATGCAGGCATTTCTTTTTCCAATGTTTCCAGCTCAAATTTTTCTTTGAAGGAAAGTTTTTGCGTACTTGCCGTTGGTTGTGGTTTGCTCTGCTTTATTTCCGGCTCTTCATTTTTTTGAATGAAAGATCCGGTGAGTGTGTTGGCTTTTAACTGCTCCCTGTATTGAGTATAGTTGCCCGGAAAATCCCTGATCATTCCATCGCCTTCAAATGCAAACAAGTGATCAACTAATCTGTCCATAAAATAACGGTCGTGGCTTACAATTAAAATACAGCCGGGAAAATCCAGTAAAAATTCTTCCAGTGTTCTCAGTGTTTGAAGGTCAAGGTCATTGGTAGGTTCATCCAATATTAAAAAGTTGGGGTTTAAAAATAATACACTCAATAAATGCAGTCTTCTTTTTTCACCACCACTCAATTTACTCAACGGTGTGTATTGCTGCTCTGCATTAAAACCAAACTTTTCCATAAACTGGCTGGCGCTTATTTTAGTGCCATCTGCCAGCGGAAAAAATTCTGCAAAATCTTTTACATATTCAATTGCTCTTTTATCTTCTTTGTATTGCAGTCCGTCCTGGTTAAAGTTGCCAAACACCACGGTGTCGCCATGATTGACCTTACCACTGTCTGGTGGTTCCTGCAGCAAAGCAATTTTTAAAAAGGTGGATTTACCTGCGCCATTTTTTCCAACAATACCAATGCGTTCACCTCTTTTAAAAGTATAATCAAATCCTTTTATTAAAACCTTGTCACCATAAGCTTTGTTTACTTTTTTCATCTCCAGCACTTTGCCACCCAGCCTCGTCATCTTTACTTGCAGGCTCACTTCCAGCTCTTCTTTTTTCAGGCTCACCCTTTCTTCCACTACCGCAAAAGCATCCTGCCTCGATTTTGATTTTACCGTTCTTGCTCTCGGCTGCTTCCGCATCCATTCCAGTTCTTTCCTGAAAATATTTTTATCCTTCTGCAGTTCACTTGCCTGCACTTCCTGCCGCAAACTTTTTTGTTCTAAAAAGTTATCATAGTCGCCCCGGTACTCAAACACTTTACTTTCATCTATTTCAATAATTTCATTGCATACTGCATCTAAAAAATAACGGTCATGCGTTACCAGCAGCAGCGTAATTTTTTGAGCACTTAAAAAATCTTCCAGCCACTCAATCATGCTTACATCCAAATGGTTGGTGGGTTCATCCAATATCAGCAGGCACTTGCCCTCATGCATCTTTGCTTCTATCAATGCCTGTGCAAGCGCCACTCTTTTGCGCTGACCGCCGCTTAAATTTCTGACTGGTTCATTCAGGTGATGCAGGTTGAGTTTACCCAATATCTGCTGTAGGTCATTCTCAAAATTCCAGGCATTGAATTCATCCAGCCTGCCCATTAATTCTGTCAGGTGATCCACATCGTCTGTCTCTGCTTCCAAAAACATTTCATATTCCTTCACTGCTTTCACCACCGGGTTATCTAACCGCAGCACATTGTCCCAGATGCTTTTGTTTTCATCAAAAGCAGTTTCCTGCTGCAGCATGATCACCTTTACATCTTTGTGAACCCAAATGGTGCCACTATCCGGCGTATCCAGCCCGGCAATAATCCTTAACAAAGTGGATTTGCCCGTTCCGTTACGGGCCACCAGGGCAATCTTGTCCCCTTCCTCTATATAAAAGCTGATGTCTTTAAAGAGCACCCTTATCCCAAATGATTTACTGATATTATCTACTGAACCGTAATGCATATTGCCGCAAAGGTAACGGGTGGAACGATTTTGAAAAGGTTTGTTTTTAATTGGGGTAAAAAGACTTTGAACGCAGACGGCAGCGCATTGTTGATCATCGGTCCGGCTATCCGTTCCTACTCCGGCACAGCAGCTTAGCTTCTTTCACCTCCCTTTTGGGGAGGCTGGGAGGGGCCTCTCACCGGGGTATCCACTGCTATCCGGCGTAGATTGGGAGCAGTTGTAATTTTATTGTGCCGTGGAAAATACAAGATTTCGTTAGTGATGAATTTGAAGCTAAGTAGTCCGCAACGCCGCAGCTATACACAAGAGCTATGGACACAGGTTGAAAAAATAAAAGTTCATCCATTGTTATTTGCAATTAAAATTAATTCTCTTATTTACACACTCATTGTTTATCTTTCTAAACGAAACCTTCCCCTTTAATTACTCACTGCATTATTTCTGCCTTCTGAATACCATTTCATTTTTTTAACTCTAAAAAATTATTATGTATGAAAAAAATTCTTTTTGGTTTCTTTTGCGGAGCTATTTTACTGTCTTGCAACAGCGGTAAAGAAAAAACTGACACCACCGCTACAGCAGTTACTGACACCGTAGCTAAACCCATGGTGGATCTGCCCTATACCGCAGCCTATTCCAGCAGCTGGTCAAACGATGTATCGGATGCTGATCTAAAAACGGTATTAACGACCTACAAAAACTGGGCTGATGGAAACATAAGTGCATTGTCGGGTGCAATGGCGGATACAGTTGTGGTGGATATGAATACTGGTGATCATTTAACAAAGTCCAACGCTGATCTGATGAAAATGTGGACTACTTACCGGGACAGCCTGAGTTCAGTTAAAATAGTGATGCAGGGATGGAATAAAATGTATTCAACTGATAAAAAAGACAGCTATATCGTAACCTGGTATGATGAAACCGATACATACAAAAACGGAAAAGTTGATTCTGCCACTTACCATGATATAAACCAGTTGAAGAACGGAAAAATCAGCTGGTATTCACAATATAAGAGGGTAATGAAATAACAGTAATATTTATTTTTTGATTTACAAGCTCTGGACTGCCAGGGCTTTTTTGTGCACAGGATTCAGCTATTGCTTTTTCAATAAGGGCAGTATCTTTCTTGCTCCATAAGCCGGAGAAATCATGGGCAGACACTGTTTTTTTTCTTTTGTTTTTTTAGACTTGTTTAATACAGTTTCTAATTCAACAAGGGTAGACTCATTATTTACTTTCAGCACTTCTTCCAGTAATTGAATTTTTCTTCCTTCTGTGAATATGGTTGTAAACTTTTGTCTGTTATAAATTTACTTTTATTTTCTGATAATGGAATTATACTGGTTAAGGTGTTGGTTAATGAACAGAAATACAGCATTTATCCGGCACAAGGATTGCCAGCACACATACCTGCACTACACCCTTGCGACAAGTAAAAGCTCTTAGATGCTTAGACTAATGGAGGAACAATTCATCATAGTTTAGTATTTAATAAATGTCATTTGAATAAGTTATTGTCTGCTGAGTTTTCCAGTCCGTAACAATATTTCCAAGCAAGTTGCTTTGAAGATTTTCTGTCCCTTTGTAACCTACTTTATCACCATTGGGAACCCACTCATTTAAAGTAAAAATTCTTGAAATTATTGAATCATGAACTGCGACTACGGTTTGTATTTTATGTCGTCTGTAGCGAGCAATTATCCAATAGCCAGTTTGTCGAG
>JAYVLZ010000324.1:0-5664 GCA_043759175.1 Chitinophagaceae bacterium
TGGTCTATATTTATAGGTGATAATTACATGACCACAAGTTCTGAAATTTTTACTTCGCAACAAACACTATTTTATTTTTGAGTTGTCAAAGTAGAAATAACATCCTGGTAAGTGCTGCCGGATGATTTAAAGGCTCCTTCACCACCGGTCATTCTTGCATTCAATATTTCCCAGCCGCTGGGAAAAATTTGTGAAAGCGCCATATCTGAATACATTCCCCTTCTGCCGGTATTTTTGATCACTACTTTGGCTACAAAGTCGCTGCCTTGTGTAAGCCTGGTAATATTTAGCGCTGAACTATCCTGCGATAGGTAACTAACGGTCATGCTTAGCACAGCAGGATTATTATTCACTTTCAGGCTGTCGCCGCTCAATGGCTGGCCTTGCGTAATGAGCCTTACATACAATGTATTGCTGCCATTGTTGGTAATCACAATATTGCTGCTGCCTTTGGATACAATCACCGGCAATTGCCGGATATAACTGGCAGAATTGATATCGGTAACATTACCGGCAATATTCGCCTTAGCAATAATTTTTGCACCAGATGGATTTTTGCCACAATACTTTGCAATCGCTATTAAACTGTAGGCAGTAGTTTGTGTGCTATACCAACTATCCTGCGATAATCTTGCTGCAACGGTTTTTCCCTACTGCACCAAATAACCATTTGGCATTGATGTTACCAGTGGTAGTACCTCCAAAACCCAGCAACGCATTGTTACCAAAATCCACATTTATTTTTAAGCGGTTAGGCATTACCGTTTCCACCTTAATGCGTTTTTCAAAACTGGCGCCGCCGCATTTTACTTTTGCCAGCCAGTTACCCGTTGGTGAAGCAGCATCGGTGTTGGTCTTGAATAAATAAAATCCATCTGTCGCATCATTTTGAATGATGTGTTTATACAACTGCCCCTGCGGAGTGAACAGACTAAATTCCACCGGGTGATCCTTCGGTAACTTGCCCCGTTCGACCGGGTCATCCGGGCGGGCTTCCTTGTCTTCAATAATGCAGTTGATAAACATCGTATCTCCCGGACGCCACACACCACGTTCCCCAAAAATAAATCCCTTAATGCCGTTTTTTACTTCCTCACCACTTACATCAAAGCGGCTCAATGCCAATGAATTTCCATCATCCAGTTTAAGGTAGCCACGTTCGTTTCCTTTTTTAGCCACCAGCAAATAAGGCTTGCGCTTTATTTCTATGTCTGCAAAACCATCGCTGCCACTTGTTGTTTTGTTTACAATGGTTTGCTGGTAATCCAATACTTCCAGTTCCACATCCCCCATTGGTTCTGTAGTGAGAATGTTACTAACGGCCACCAACAGCCGGTTATTATTACCACGCTTGGCAGTCAATCCAATATTGCTGGCGAGTATATTCCTGGTGGCCCAGCGGTCTTTGTTGTAATAAGATTTACTGTTGGGATCATCTCTTCTTTCCCAATTGTAGCCGTAAGGATAATAAGTATCATACCTTCTCCAGAATTCTTCGTCATCATCTACGCCATCTTCCGGTTCATCCCTGTAACCATAATATTCTTCGTCTTCTTCATCATCACCAGGCTTTTGTGCCGTATCTACTTTTGAATACAAACTATACTCCGGCCTGAAACCAATGGTGACACGGTAAATAGCGCCCTGCTCTGTTTTTAAAAATTTATCAATGTCCAAAGAAAACCGTTGGTGCTTATGCAGGTCCAGCGTTTTATCATCATCCAGGCGAAGCGTTTTCTGCACCACAGGCTTTGCTGCTTTCCTTAAGTAAGTATTTCCATCCAGTGTATTATCCTGTAAAAATCTGGGAACATTATTCTCGTAAATTTTAATAATGCTAATGTCAACTGCATTTAAGTTAATGGCTTCAAACGGTAATACTAATCTTCCTGAATTGGGTAATATATTTCCCTTGCCATAGATTTTTACAGAAGGCAGTTTATTCTCAAAATTAATGTTGGCTGTAAATCCCTGTTGCAGTGTATCGCCAAAACTGTTATCAATACCACTATTGATATTCACGGTGTAGTTGCCTTCCAGTTTTCCACCGGCAAATACTTTTACTTCGCTGCCATTGATGGTATAAGAAATATCTGATTGATTACTGATCGCAACAAGACCAGTAAGATCCTGCCCGATAGCTACCGGATCACTAAACTGCACCGAAGCATATTGCTGTGCTTCATTCATCGCCATTACATTCAGTACTTTAAATACGCCTGCGGCAGGCACTTCAATTGTTTTTTCGCCATTCACTTCCATGCCCGGCAGCTTACCATTCCAAGTTATAGATACAGTGCTGTTAGCGGCACTTCTTTCTATTCCTTCAATCGTATAAATATGTGATTTAGCTGCATCATTGTGCTGCCAGTTTATTTTAAGTTGCTTATTACTTTGTGTGGCAGCCAGTATTTTTTCAATCTCATTTCCTTTTTCAATATCCGCTGTTTCCAGTTCGCCACTGATGAACATATTTTTTTTTGCTGCTGCACTCCGCAGGCCAACATCTTTTACTACAAACGCCGTCCTCTCTGTACAATTTTCGAACTTATTTATCATGGATTTACAGCGATTGGCAAATATTGGTGCTTAATATCAATCATTTGTGAAAGGTAGGAAGGCATCTAAATTTTAACGAGCCAAATATTTCAAATTATAGACATAAAAATAGATTTTGTAACTTTAAAAAATGGGAAGAAAAGCAACCATACTGGATAAACCTGATTTGCCAAGGCGTTTGTTCTGGGAATTCAGGTATGATGACATAGAATGGAGAGCCGAATACCTTACTGTTATGGCACGGGTTATTGAAAGGGGTACACCGGAAGAATGGGCTGAAATGATCCGGTTTTACGGTAAAGCCAAAGTTATTCATGCTCTCAAAAAGGAAATTAAATTTCTCGCTGACTATGCCATTGAAGAAGTATGCGCTTATTTTCCGCTACGCAAGGAGGAATTATTATGTTATACACGCAAACTGTCGAGGCCGGGACATTGGTTCTGATTAAAGAACTAATGAGTGATAAAGAATTGGATTCCTTCAACCTGGTAGGTGGTACTACACTTTCACTAAAATTAGGGCACCGCATGTCAGTAGACATTGACCTTTTTACTGACAGGGATTTTGATGCCCACCAAATCAGCCGCCATTTAGCTCAAACCTATAATGCAGAAAATATTAAGACCCTGAAAAATGGCATTTTCTGTTTTATTAATGGAATCAAGGTAGATATACTTGCCCATCAATATCCCATATTAAATAAGGTCGAAAAAGTGGATGGTATAAGGATGCTCTCACTTCAGGATATAGGTGCCATGAAACTAAAGGCAATCTTACATAGTGGAACCCGGTTAAAAGATTTTGTGGATATGTATTTTCTGCTGGAGCAACTGCCACTGCAAAAAATCACTGAAGGGTTTGTACAAAAATACCCGGATGTAAATGTACAGATGGCACATAATGCATTGCTTTATTTTGAGGATTTTAATAAAAAGGAAAAAATAAATTTCTTAGACAAGGAAATTTCTTTAAAAGAGATGGAAAGCAGGCTTAGAGCAGCGGTTGCAAATACCAGTCAGATTTTTAAACCTGACCAGGCAAAGACACTGCTTCCAAAAAAGATAAACCCCAGTCCGAATGATACCCTAAAAAGAAAGCATCGCAAAAGACCGGGATTGTAATTGAAATAAGCTTTTGATTTGTGATAGTGAGATATTAGTTGTGAAAGAGAAAATTGAAGTGTATGAAAAAACTAATGAGTTTGGAAGCCAAACAAATTGACCTGGTGGATTACCTCGCCGCTTTAGGTCACCGGCCACAAAAAATCCGTAATAAAGACTACTGGTATTTATCGCCCTTAAGAGAAGAGAAAACTCCGTCTTTTAAAGTAAACCGTAGCCTTAATGCATGGTATGATCACGGCATTGGAAAGGGCGGCAATCTGATAGATTTCGGGATACTTTATTTTAACTGTTCGGTAAGCAATTTCCTGAAGCATTTATCGGAGTATCAAAACCCTTCAATTTCTCTTTTTCATCAGCCTTCTCCCTCCCTCAATTTGCCAGCCTCTGCTCCCTCCCTGGCTAATGAAAAAAAAGAAACAGTTAATGAGGGTAAAATCATTATTCTGGAGGCAAGGCCATTGGCAGAAACATCGCTTTTAAAATACCTTGAAAAAAGGCATATCCCTTTAGACATTGCTGAGAAATTTTGCAAAGAAATTGACTTCCTTTTATACGGTAAAATCAGAACCGTAATCGGCTTTCAAAATAATGCCGGAGGTTATGAATTAAGAAGTGCCGATTTTAAGGGCAGCAGCTCCCCAAAAGAAGTAACTTTTTTTGACTACAATAAAGAGCAGCTAAATGTTTTTGAAGGCTTCTTTAATTTCCTGACTCACCAGGCAATGAATAAAGAAAACATTTTGCCGCTGACAAATTTTCTCGTTCTTAATTCTCTATCCTTCTTTTTAAATCAAAGAGAAAGAATGGAACAACATCAGCAGATTCATCTTTTTTTAGACAGGGATTCTTCAGGCATAAAATCTACTCAGGAGGCCTTGCAATGGTCAAAAAAATACATTGACCAAAGCCATACTTATAAAAAATACAAAGACTTAAACGAGTATCTTATAAAACATCAGGAACCACGACATAAACAAAGCCAGCGATTGGGAAGACATTTTTAAATTTCAGTAGCCAGCTATGTTTCGGTTAAACCGAAACGCTGGCTTTTCTCATCCCGCCCTGGGGTCGGGATTCAAAAAGTATTGCAGCAGACATTGAAAATTGTGAAAGATGGAAACAGTAGCAGTGAGGAAAAAAAATAAAGGTGGACGGCCTTCAAAGAAGGTCAAACAAGACCATTTCATAGGAGTAAAATGTACTCTGATTGAAAAAAATTTGCTGCAAGAGAAAGCAAAAATATTAGGGTTAACCTTATCAGAATATTTAAGAGAATCCGGATTGAAAGGACAAGCTGTCAGTAAAATAAAAACACTTCCACAAGAAGTTTTACAGCTTACCGGCACGCTGAATCACCTGGCTGCAAACCTCAATCAAATAGCAAAAAAAAGAAATGGAATTGAACAGTTAGATGCGTTAGAAAGAGCCGGTTTAGAAGTCCAATCCAGGGATTTAAAAAGGCTTGCAGAAGCAATAAAAAATTACCTGAAATGATTGGAAAAATAACCATCGGAAAATCTTTTAAAGGCTGCTTATTATATTGCCTGAATGATAAGCTCCAGAACCGAAATCAGAGTGATGTTATGAAGGATAGAGCCGAAGTTTTATTATTCAATCAATGCTATAGAAACCAGAAAGAACTGACACAGCAATTTAACGAAGTAAGGCAGCTAAATTCCAAGCTTTCAAAACCTGTTTTACATATTACGCTTAGCCTTGTACCAGGAGAGCATTTACCTAAAGAAAAACTGGCTGAAATATGTCAGGATTGTGCAAAGGATATGGGATTTGAAAATAACCAGTATGTAGCCATCCACCACAAAGATACCAACCACCAGCATTTGCATATTGTGGCTAACAGGGTTGGCTTTGATAAACGAACGGTTAGTGACAGTAATAACTTTCAAAAAATTGCTGCTTATTGCCGCAAAATGGAACTGAAATTTAACCTAACGCCTGTACTTAGTCCAAGGAAATTTT
>JAYVLZ010000325.1:0-16620 GCA_043759175.1 Chitinophagaceae bacterium
CGGCTTACTTAAATGAATCAGCTATTGCATTTAAAATTTTTGAAAAGGAATATGAGTCATTAAAAAAATGTTATGATAATTTTTTTCCCGAATTAAAACTTTTAGCAGAAACATGGGTCAAAGAAAATGCCGGCTAATTTTATGAATGGCTTAAAATGAGCTGACAATAAATAACAGGCATTATTTAAATCCTTTAGTTTTGCACCACAAAATTTATAACATGAAGTATATACTTGGTATTGTATTATTCACCGCATCTTTTTTTTCCGCTTTTAGCCAGAATAAATTTCCACCGGTAGATAAATCGCCGATGGATATGAGTTATTATCCTAACGGTTATCCCGTTTTAAAAATCCAGGATAAGGCAACAGAACCACTGGTAGCAAGGGTTATATACAGCAGGCCACAGAAAAATGGCCGTACTATTTTTGGCGATTTGCTGGAATATGGTAAAGTATGGCGCCTGGGTGCAAATGAAGCTACTGAGATAGAATTTTTTCAGGCAGTAAAAGTGGGTGGTATAAAAATTAAAAAAGGCCGCTATACTTTGTATTGTATCCCCAATGCTGATAAGTGGACCATTATTGTAAACAGGGAAACAGATACCTGGGGGTCTTTTAAATATGATGAGACAAAAGATATTGCCCGGATTGATGTACCTGTACAAAAGCAGACTGAAGTGCTGGAATCATTTGTAATGGTATTTGAAAAGGCTGCCACCGGTGCCAGCCTCAATATTGGATGGGACAATATTCGTGTAAGTCTTCCAATTCAATTTTAGCAAATCAATTTTATTAACGCCATTCCCGTCTGTATTGACGGGATTTTTTTTGATATTTACAAAATATGTGTGGGATAACAGGTATACTTAGCAGCCATTCTCCCAAAAGTATTGATGATAAAACAGTGCTTTTGAAGAATATCAAAACAATGACAGACATACTGGCTCATCGTGGGCCTGATGGTGAAGGGCATTGGATAAACGATGCTGGCTCTGTTGCTATCGGCCACAGAAGACTTGCAATTATTGACCTGAGTAATGCCGCTGCCCAGCCTATGCAACGTTCTGTTTTTTCTTCCATTGCCGGAGAAGAAAAAAGATATACCATCACTTATAATGGAGAGATCTATAATTACCTTGAATTAAAAGACGAATTACAGAATAAGGGTTACCGCTTTCATTCAAAATCTGATACAGAAGTTATTTTAGCTGCATTTGATTGCTGGGAAGAAGAGTGTTTGCAAAAATTTGACGGCATGTTTGCTTTTGCAATTTGGGATGCAAAAAAGCGAACACTTTTTGCGGCCCGTGACCGCCTGGGTGAAAAGCCGTTTTACTTTTACCAGGATAGTAACCATTTTATTTTTGCCAGCGAAATGAAAGCTTTGTGGTCTGCAGGTGTGCCAAAAAAAATGGATGAAAAAATGTTACTGAACTACCTGGCATTAGGCTATGTGCAAAATGCCAATGACAAAGAGCAGACATTTTTTGAAGATATATTTTCGTTACCCGCCGGTCATTACCTTCAATTTGACCTGGCACTTTTTGATTACCAGGTTCACCCTTACTGGAAAATTGATAAGGAGATTACCATCGATATTTCACCTGACCAGGCTATAGAAAAATTTAATAAATTGTTCTCCCAGTCAGTAAGCCGCAGAATGCGTAGTGATGTACCTCTTGGTACCAGCCTGAGCGGGGGCCTGGACAGTGCTGCAGTGGTAGCCACTATTTTTCAAAACCAGGCATTGAATAAAAATCAAAAAACTTTCTCTGCTGTTTTTCCGGGTTTTGAAAAAGATGAATCAAAGTATATAGAAACAGTTGTTAATAAATTTAACCTGGCTAATTTTCAAATAACTCCCACAGCAGATTCATTGATCAGTGATTTTAAAAGGCTTTGTTATCACCAGGAGGAGCCTTTTCAGTCGTCCAGTATTTATGCACAATACAAAGTGTTTGAGCTGGCAAAACAGCAAAATATAAAAGTATTGCTGGATGGGCAGGGTGCAGATGAAACACTGGCTGGTTATCATAAATACATTCACTGGTATTTACAACAGCTGGTTAACAGGAAAAGATTTGCAGGAGCTATAAAGGAAAAAAATATTTTCAAAAAACACAACGTGCCTTTCCAATGGGGTTGGAATAATTTTATGGCAGCTTATTTACCGGCACATGCTGCGATACACCTGGAATCAAAGGCCTATAATAAGATTACGCATCAACCGGATATTGATAAAAACTTTATTAATTCGTTGCGTGGCAGAGAATGGGAAGGAATTCAAAAACCAGTGATCACCAAACTCAATGATATATTATTTTTCAATACCAGCATGCTGGGGCTGGAGGAGTTACTTCGTTTTGCTGACAGGAACAGCATGGCACATGGTGTAGAAGTGAGGTTACCATTTTTAAATCACCAGCTGGTGGAGTTTATTTTTTCATTGCCGGTAAATTATAAAATGCAAAAGGGCTGGACCAAATGGTTACTGAGAAAAGCCATGGTAAAAAAATTACCTGGTGAGATTGTATGGAGAAGAGATAAGATTGGATACGAACCGCCTCAGAAAGACTGGATGAGCAATTCGGTGATGATTGAAAATATCCAGGAAGCAAAAAGAAAGCTGGTAAATAAAAGGATATTAAAAAGTGAAGTGTTGAATAAAAAGATCGCTCCAATGGCTGCCCATGATGCGGATAATTATGACTGGAGATATTTGTGTGCTGCACAATTATTTGCCCCCAACCCCTAAAGGGCAATGTCATTTAGTTAAGGATTTTAATTGTCCCCGTCCGCTGGCCAGCGGACGGGGACAATTAAAAAAAAATCTTGGCTTTAGCCCAAAGATTCTTTGGGCTAAAGCCAAGAAGAGAGAATAAATTATTTTATCACTGTCCGCTGGCCAGCGGACAGTGCAATTGAAATCCTTAATTTAATAATATGCTTAACTAAATGACATTGCCCTAAACCTAAAGTGGCTTTAAGCTCCTGCTTTATTAATTAGCCCTTTTGTGATCCTGCAAAGCATTAAAATCCCGTTACTTTGCATAATCAAAATTTCTTTTACATGAGCATAGAAAATAAAGCTGTTGGTTTAGCCACAAAAATAATACACGCTGGCGCCGAACCAGATCCCAGTACCGGCGCTATTATGACGCCTATTTATCAAACATCCACCTATGTGCAATCGGCACCGGGTAAGCACAAGGGATATGAATATGCCCGTAGCCAGAACCCTACCCGTAAAGCGCTGGAAGAAGCATTTGCAGCAATTGAAAATGGCAATTATGGATTGGCATTCAGCAGTGGTGTAGCAGCAACCGATGCAGTGATCAAATTACTAAACCCCGGTGATGAAGTGATTGCAGCCAATGATATGTATGGTGGTACTTACCGCTTATTCACTAAAGTGTTTGAAAAATTTGGTATCAAATTTATTTATGTAGATACCAGCAATACAGACAATATAAAAGCTGCAGTAACTGCCAATACAAAATTGATCTGGATAGAAACTCCCACCAATCCCCTGATGAATATTACAGACCTGGCTGCAGTAAGTGCAATAGCAAAAGGTGCCGGTGCATTGCATTGTGTGGATAATACTTTTGCATCTCCCTACTTACAGAATCCGCTGGATTTTGGTGCCGATATTGTAATGCATTCTGCCACCAAATATCTCGGCGGTCACAGCGATGTGATACAGGGTTGCTTAGTGATGAATGATAAAGACCTGAGAGAAAAATTATACTTTATACAAAAAAGTTGTGGTGCAGTTCCCGGGCCGATGGATTGCTTTTTAGTTTTACGTGGCATTAAAACATTGCACGTACGCATGAAGCAGCATTGTGAAAATGGAATTGTAATTGCGAAATATTTACGCAGTCATCCGAAGGTGGCACAAGTTTACTGGCCTGGTTTTGAAGACAGCGCAGGTTATGCCGTTGCCAAAAAACAAATGCGTGGGTTTGGCGGTATGATCAGTTTTACATTGAAGGATGAAACCATGGAAGCTGCTAACAAAGTATTGTCATCAACCAAATTATTTTCTTTGGCAGAAAGCCTGGGTGGAGTGGAATCACTGATCAATCACCCGGCAAGTATGACGCATGCTTCCATTCCAAGAGAAGAAAGAATTAAAAACGGATTGAGCGATGGATTGATAAGGTTGAGTGTGGGTATTGAAGATGTGGATGACCTGGTGGCGGATTTGGAACAGGCGATAGGATAAAAGATTTGTTGTAAATTGTAAATAAAAATTATGGAAACAATCATCATACAACCAAAAAATAAAAAAGAGTTTGCTTTTATAAGTGAGTTTTTGCAGCGTACTAAAATAAAAGCCACTGTAAAAAAGAAGAAACCTGTCAGCAGTTCTTCAAAAACAAAAGAAGAAATTTTAGACAGTATCGAAAGAGGGTATAGAGAGGCACAGTTGCATGCTGCAGGAAAAATAAAATTAAAGACAGCCAAAGAACTGCTGGATGAGCTATAAAGTAATAGTTTCTGCTGAGTTTGATAAAGAGCTAAAATCTCTTGTTAAAAAATATCCCTCATTAAAGAGAGAATATACAGAGTTATATCAGTCTTTAGAAATTAATCCGAATCAGGGAACTCCTTTGGGTAAGAATTGCTTCAAAATAAGGATTGCCATTCGGTCAAAAAATACAGGGAAGAGTGGCGGGGCAAGAGTGATAACTTATGTGAAAATTATCCAGGAAACCATTTACCTGCTAAGTATATATGATAAAAGCAATGAAGCAACTATCGCTGATAAAGAACTTGAAATAAGAATTAAAAACATCAGGTAATGGAAATGAAATGAATACAATAGAAATTATTGGCTGGGTAGCTACCATACTCATAGTTGGCGCTTACTTTTTAAATATCAACGGTAAGGTTAAAAGTACTTCCATTCCATATATTCTAAGCAATCTTATTGGTGGTGTTTTGTTTTCCATTTATACTTATGCCCACAGAACTTATCCCAATATGGTAGTAAATGTGATCTGGGTTTTTATTGCGATAGCAGCGTTGATGAAAAAGAACAAATGAAAACTCATCCATGCAAAATAACCTCAAAGATTTTTTAGATTCAAAACTTGAATTATATAACCTGCCATTATTTATTAAAGATGATCCCATAAGCATACCACATCGTTTTGCAAAACAACCCGATATAGAAATTGCAGGCTTCTTTGCTGCATTGCTGGCATGGGGCAACCGCAAAAGCATCATCAATTCGTGCAATACTTTGCTGGGTTTAATGGACAGTGCACCCCATGATTTTTGCCTGCATCATAACCCTAAAGATTTAAAACGATTAAGCGGATTTAAACACCGCACCTTTAATGATACTGACCTGCTTTGCCTGGTACAATTTTTAAAATTGCATTATTCAAAAAATTCTTCTTTAGAAACTGCATTCAGCAAATGGATGAAACCTGCTGATGATACTGTTGAGAATGCGCTTGTTGGTTTTCACAATTATGTATTTAGCAACAAGGATTACTTTGCTGAAAGAACCAGGAAACATATTGCCACCCCAGCAAAAAAATCTGCCTGTAAAAGATTGAATATGTTTTTGCGGTGGATGGTGAGGCAGGATGATAAAGGAGTTGACTTTGGTATCTGGAAAACCATCCTCCCTTCACAATTAATATGCCCTTTAGATGTACATGTGGCAAGGGTTGCAAGAAGATTAAATATTTTAAAACGGACACAGGATGATTGGCAGGCGGCCACAGAATTGACTGGTTATTTAAGACAACTGGATACAAATGATCCTGTGAAATATGATTACGCCTTATTCGGTTTGGGTGTGATAGAAAAGTTTTAATTTGAAATATGGCAGATAACGCAGCATTAGTACAGCAATTAAACAAAGAACTGGCAATTGACTTGCCTGAAAAAATTTCTTTTGATGAATTGCAAAACAAACTTGCTGTTCATATCAATGATTTGATTCAATATCATTTTGAACAACTGGTAAGCCTGCTCTATCGCATTGATGTAAGCGAAGCAAAAATTAAATCACTGCTACAGCAGCAACCTAATGAAGATGCTGCTAAAATTATTGCTGCTTTAATTATAGAAAGGCAATTGCAAAAAATAAAAACCCGCCAGCAAAGCTCCAGCAAGGATAGTACATTTAATGAAGAAGAAAAGTGGTAGTACTTAAAAGCTGTTTGAGTTATTTGTTTTGGTGTGATAATTGTGATCCTTCGGTACTGAACAAAGCCGAAGTACGCTCAGGACAGATACTCAATGGTATGCCGATGAAAGGATTGTGACACAACAATGATGCTATAAAAATATTAGCTGGTATCAAAATTTTTTAATTCAAACAGCTTGTTAATACTTCACTAAGTCCCCTTTAGGAGATTTAGGGGCAAACATTAATTCTTTAACTTTTTCTTTGTCTTCCTGTTCTTTCTTTAAATCAAACATAGTTCCAAATACATGATCCCATAAAGTGGAGCTAACGCCAAAACCTTTTTCCTGTTCTTTATAATGATGCAGGTGATGATTACGCCACAATGGTTTCATCCATTTAAATGGTGGGTTCCATGCATGTATGGCATAGTGCATACTGCCGTAAATTAAATAGCCTGTTAAAAATCCCGGAAAAAAAGGAAAAATAAATTCTTTTAACCCAGCAAGATTTGCTGTAAAATACATGAATGAAAAAATAGTGACAGCCAAAATAAGGCTTGGTACGGGGGGCATAAATAAACGTTCCTTATCCCTGGGATACTCATGATGATTGCCATGAATAATATAAACAATTTTGGTGGCCCTTTCACTTTTTGCAGCAAAATGAAATGCATAGCGGTGTATCAGGTATTCAAAAAATGACCAGAAAAACATGCCGAAAATAAAAGTGATAATAACAGCAACAATGGAAAAGTTTAAATGAGTATTGCTGTAATAAAGCATAAAGCCAATGAAGGGTAAATACATACCCCAAATCACTAAGGGATGCGTTTTGGTGAGGTGCTCCAGGTACTGGTTTTTAAATAACCGTGCCTGGCCCTTATTATGTATTTTATCAAATTTCATAATCGTATATTCTAATAACAAATCTAATAAATCCTGTGCAAAAGTCATAGCTGTTTATATTTTTCATCAATATTTAATACCTACATTTGGCTGCAAATTTTGGCACATATGAAATTAGTTACTTACTTAAAAAATGGTCATGACCAGCTGGCTTTATTGACAGATGGAAGATTATATGACACAGATGCTTTGCATTCAGACCTGCCCATCAGTATGGCAATGCTCCTGAATTACTGGGAGGATATGTATCCAATATTACAGGCCGCAGAAAGAAAACTGAAGGAAGGTTTTGGCAGAAAAATAGACTCTTTATCTTTTGAAGAAGCAACGTTGCTGGCGCCAGTGCCACACCCAACCAGTTGCCGGGATGGCTATGCTTTTCGCCAGCACGTGGCTGCGGCGAGAAAAAACAGGAAGGTGGATATGATCCCTGAATTTGATCAGTATCCGATATTTTATTTTACCAATCATAACAGTATCCAGGGACCGGGAGATATTTTTTGCATGCCGGATCATTTTGAAAAATTAGACTTTGAACTGGAAGTTGCGATTGTCATCTGCAAACATGGAAGAAATATTCCGGCTGCGGAAGCTGATGAGTATATCGGTGGTTTAATGATCATGAATGATATGAGTGCAAGAAAATTGCAGATGGAAGAAATGCTGTTAAATCTCGGCCCGGCGAAGGGAAAAGATTTTTCCACTGTAATCGGTCCCATGCTGGTAACATTAGATGAACTGGAACAATACGAAGTTCCCTGTAAAGAAAACCATACCGGCAAGTCATGGAACCTTAGTATGAAATGTAATGTAAACGGTGTGCAGGTGAGTGAAGGCAATGTAAGTGATATGGACTGGACCTTTGCGGAGATCATTGAACGCTGCAGTTACGGAGTGGATCTTTATCCAGGGGATATTATTGGCAGTGGCACGGTGGGCACCGGCTGTTTTTTAGAATTGAATGGCACCGGAAAATTGACCGATCCCGATTACCAGGAACAATGGTTACAAAAGGATGATATAGTGGAAATGGAAATAGATGGATTGGGGGTATTGACAAATACAATTGTGGCGGAAGATTCTGAGTGGAGTATTTTGCAGCAGAAGAAAAATGTATAATTATTTTACATGAAAAAATTTCAAATTATTTTTTTCCTTCAACTGATGTTTTCCTTTTGCCTTTTTGGACAGGAAAAATTGTCAGCAAGAATAGATTCATTATTCAATTCTTTCATAAATTCCGGCGAGCCTGGCGGTGCAGTGTTGATAGCAAAAAATAACAAGATACTTTTTTCAAAAGGATATGGTGTAGCTGATATCAATTCCAGAGAAACCATCACTGCACACACCAGTTTTAATTTAGGCTCTATCAGTAAAACATTTGTAAGCAATGCTATTTTGATTTTACAACAAAGACATCAACTCAGCGTGGAAGATAATTTAGCGAAATATTTTCCTGCCTTTAAAAATAAAAAAATTGCACAAAAAATACAGATCAAACATTTGTTGAGCCATGTTAGCGGTTTGCCTGATTGCAGGGAAGTTTCAAAAAATCCTACCTTTTATTTAACCGCTGATGATGCACAAAATTTTGCTACCATACAACAAACGGACACGCTGGTTTTTGAGCCAGGTAATAAATTTGAATACAGCAATCCTGCATTTAATGGGCTGGCACTAATTATTGAAAAGACTGCTAAAATGAAATGGCAGGATTTTGTAAAGAAAGAAATATTCAGCAAGGCCGGCATGAAAGAAAGTGATATTACTGATGGTGCCCATCCTGAAACAGGTGTTTCCCATGGCTACGAAAATGAAAACGGTATTTTTAAAGAACTGGACTATGGTGAAGAGCCAACTTTTTGTGCTTCCGGAAATGGTGGCATATGGAGTTCTGTAAATGACTTGTATAAATATTACCAGGCATTGATGAAACCCGCTTTCCTGAATAAAGAAATTATCAGTAATAGTATGCAGGTAAAAAAATTTAAAACCTGGGCCGATACAGCAAAACCTTTTATTGGATACAGTTGGTTTATTACTAAAACATTTGATAGTCAGCACCGCATCGGGCACACCGGCAGTCAGGGTGGGTTCAGAACTAATTTTCAATTTGTATCCGGCAAAAATATTTTTGTAACCATGCTTTTCAATACGCCGCAAGAAGTAGATGTTATTATGGGAAAGATTGAAATGATTTTGAAAGAAGAAAAGTATTTATAAATGATACTGAATTTAAAAGATCTAACAACAGCAGATGTTCAAAATTATTTGCAGCATGCCATAGCGCCAAGGCCCATTTGTTTTGCATCTACTGTTGATGCTGCAGGTAATGTAAACCTGAGCCCTTTCAGTTTTTTCAATTTGTTTTCTTCCAATCCACCCATTGTTGTTTTTTCTCCCGCCAGGAGGGTAAGAGACAATACTACCAAGCACACGCTGCAAAATATTTTAGAAGTACCGGAGGTGGTAATCAATATTGTGGATTATGATATGGTGCAGCAAACATCCCTTGCCAGTTGCGAATTCCCCAAAAATATTAATGAATTTGATAAAACGGGTTTTACTATGCAGGCTGCTACAATAGTAAAGCCGCCGATGGTAAAAGAAAGCAAGATAAAATTAGAATGCAGGATAAATGAAGTAAAGCCTTTGGGTACAGCAGGTGGTGCAGGCAACCTTATCATTGCAGAAGTATTAGTGATGCACATTGATGAATGTATTTTAAATACAGAAGGAAAAATAGATCAAACCAAAATACATCACGTGGCAAGGCTGGGTGGTGACTGGTATTGTAAAGTGGATGAAACCAATTTATTCAAAGTAGAAAAACCAAATGTGAAAATTGGTATTGGTGTGGATGCTTTACCTGCCAGTATCCGCAAGAGTAAAATCCTTACCGGCAACCACCTTGGGCAATTAGGGGATGTATTTGAAATGCCTTTTGTTGATCCGGCTTTTGAAGATGATACGCTAAAGAATATTATTCAATACTATTCTATTAACCCTGATGAAATGGAAAAGGAATTACATCTGTATGCAAAAGAATTACTGGATGCTGGTAAAGTAACGGAAGCCTGGCAGGTGCTGTTAAGTTCTGATTAATTAGTGTAAATTAGACTTAATGTCAGGGTTTAAAATATTACCACATTACACTTACGAAGAGTACTGCCAGTGGGAAGGCCGCTGGGAATTAATTGAAGGTATTCCTTATGCGATGAGCCCTGCACCGGCGCCACGGCATCAATGGATAAGCAGTAATATAAAAGGAGAGCTAAGAAATGCAATAAAAAGATCCGGTTGTAAAAAATGTAAGGTGTATGATTTTATTGATATCAAAGTTTCAGAAGATACCATACTGCAACCAGACGCTGTGGTTGTTTGTAAAGAAATAACAAAACCATTCCTAGATTTTGCTGCTGCTATTGTTGTGGAGATTTTGTCGCCTTCCACAGCCATGAAAGACCGCAACAATAAATTTTATATCTACCAGTCTCAAAAAATTCCTTACTACATTATTATTGATACGGATAAGAGTGAAATAGAAATTTATCAGCTGGATGAAGACGGGAAATACCAGTTGCAGGATTTTTCACAACCAAAACCTTTTACATTTTTGCCTGATAATAATTGCTCCATTGAAGTAACACTTGAAAACATCTGGCAATAAACCTGTACCGAAACATACTTCTTTCTTTTTCACCTCCTGTAATGATGTGTGGTGATTTCTGCATAAATATTCTGCAGAAATTCTTTTGCAATTTATCATTGGTGGCTGACAGGTATTTGCAGAAAATACTAAAAACAAAAGTGAAGCCTTCAAATATGGTAATAATCAATTTCGTACTCATCATATCTCAATAAATTATTTGTTTTTGCCTGATACTTTTTGATGTCAGCATTTTCCCATTTGTAACCACACATTAGTGGCAGTAGTTTTATCCCATCAAAGTCATTATTAACAATAAAACTTATGATCATGAAACAAAACTTACTACTGCTGATTTTTTTGAGTACTGTATTTTCAGTAACTGCACAAACAGACAGCATTGCTCCTGCTAAAACAAAAAGACCCAGCAGGGCCACCATTAATACAATGGATGGAAAAATAATAAAGGGCTGGCTTTACAAAACAGATAGTGCTGCGGTGTATTTGCTGCATGCCCGGACGAAAAAAACATTGCAACCGCCTAATTATAAAGCACCCAACCAGAATCAGCCAACCTATAGTATGGATGCATTGCAAATAAATACCATTGCCCTTAAGAAAAAAAATGCTGGATTAGAAGGGGTATTGATTGGGCTGGTCGCAGGGGCAGCTGTGGGTGCCATTATAGGTTTTGCCAGTGGTGACGACCCACCAGAAGAATGGATTGCACTAACTGCAGGAGAAAAGGCATTTGGTCTTGGATTACTTGGAGGATCTACAGGAGCTCTGATTGGAGTAATTGCAGGTGCATTGTCAAAGAAAGTATTTATCATCGGGGGTAAGAATGATGCATACCGCAATGCACAGGCAGAATTGAATAACCGGGCAATGATAAAATTTTGAAGAGTGGTTAATTATCACCAGCGCAGAGTGGGTTGTTTTTCAGGAAGGAGAAGTGTGTATGTTGATTCTGCAGATGATGTGCATGCTTGCCCGTTTTGCCATACCAAATCTTACAATATTATTTCTTTATTACGCAGTGAGACAAATGCAATACCTAAGAAAAAAAACTTGTGCACGGAATAAAATAAAATAGCATGAAGAATAAAACTTAATGTTTATAAAATTTTAAAAACAAAATGTATGAAACCAATATACTCAATAATATACACAGCCGCTTTGCTATTCATATTTTCAGGTTGCAAAAAAACAGAATTGGATTTTGGGGCAAGCCCAGGACAAGATAAAATAACCTATAGTTATAATGGGAAAACTTATAACTCCGGGGTAAGCTTTTTTAAAGGTGCGATAGTGATCTATATACCTGATGAACCAGGCTGGAGAATATATTTTAATTCACCGGCATGTGCCTTTAGAGTACCTGCTGACATTAGCTTTGGTATAAATAGTATTACAAATAGTGGTTGTGAATTGTCACTTAGCAGCGGACCTGTTGATTCTGCACAAATATTTTTTTACCGCACAGGTACGCTAAATTATTCTTATTCGGATTGCTATAATCAGAGTTTTGCTAATTATGGCCCCAACGGGGGAGTTACAACTTATAAAGTTTGCACTGTTACCGGAAGTTTTAATATAACATTAAGTAATAATAAAAATGATCTTATTATTATCAGCAATGGATCATTTGTGTTTCACAAAGTAAAGCCATAGAAGATCTGACAAAACTTAGCAAGGAAACAGACGTTGAGTTTAAAAAATTTATTGACAACAAAAAAAATTGGTCATGAAAAATTTTATTCAAATGATGAAAATAATACTTTCAATTATTATTATTGTTAGTACGCTGGCATATTTATCATCTTGTTCTAAGAAAGATACAAACGGCGAATTGCCTGTTAATCTTTATAAAGTTGAGGTGTATGAATACAATACAAATATGCCCGTTCAGGGTGCATCGGTTAAACTAAATCATTGTACAAAATATGACTTTGAATTTGGTTGCCAGAGAATAGGAGTGTTTGCTTCTTATTCAACCGGTTCAGATGGAGTAGCAGCTATAACTGAAAAAGATTACAGCAAATGTGATGAAGGAATGGTTATTGAAAAGTCAGGTTACTGGTCACAAGATGGTACACTTGGACGCAATGAAATTAATGTAGTAGGATGGGTGGAAGCTACTTTTAAAAGAGTGCACGACTACCCATTGGATAAACACTTTTTTCTGCTTGATTCAAATGAAAATTACCAGGCAACCTCCGGCCCATGGAGAAAAATGGTTGATATATTCCCTCTTCGGGATACTACAATAAAATTTAAAGCATTTGGCGGTCAGTTAAATCATCTGAAATGGATAGTGGGAGAAGAATATATTGTTATTACCGGTTGGTCCAGCGGATACATGGATTATAATGCTTTTGCTCAAAAGACACTTACGCCATTAAGTGTAAATAAAGATTTGGTTACTTCAATCAGTATTGAATATTAAATAATAAGCCTGTTAAATATTTTTGTTTGGGGTAATTCTAAAATCTTTGCCCAAATACTTTCTTCAAAATATCTGTTGTTCTTGCCAACGGATTTTGCCTAATATTTTTTTCTTCTTTTGATATCAGGTCAAACAAGGCGTTGGTAGCCCTTTCAGTTACATAACCAGCCAAATCAGGATTGATCTTTTTAAGGGTAGTGGGAAAACTGTTGTAAGTATTTACAATGTCGCCATAATATTTGGTAGCTTCTGTTTTATTTAATGATGATTTAATTACAGGTAAAAAAGCGGTGGTTAATTTCGCTGTTGTTTTCTCCATGAAAAAATGTGTAGCGCTGGTATCTCCATTTTTTACCAGGCCGATGGCATCCTGTAAAGTCATGTTTTTAATGGCATCGATAAATATTGGTTTAGCATAACCGGCTGCATCTTCTGCGCCACGGTTTATCTGCAGGATCGCTTTATCCACTATCTTACCCATCCCCAACTCCCTCAATGTATTTTCAACTTTCTTTGCTTCTGGCGGTAATAAAATTTTATAAAAAGCATCTTTAAAAAAACCATCTTCTTTATTTAGTTGCAACACTGCATTAGCAATTCCCTGGCTTAACGCTTCTTTAATACCCTGCCCTGCTTCTGCTTCTGTAACAGCTCCGGTACTGGCAGGTAAATTTTGTAACACATCGCAGCCACTCAATAAAACTGCAAACGATAATGCAAACATTATTTTTTTCATAAATTCCATTTCTATGGCTCAATATAAGCAAGTTTGCGGCCAAACTAATTGCTCAGTAGCAGTCGCAATAAAAATGGCCTGCATCCGGTATCTTTACCAAAATTTTTTTATAATTAATGAGCACACAACATTTGTCCGAACAGGAAATTATCAGGAGAGAAAAACTAACCGAATTAAATAAGCTGGGAATTGATGCCTACCCGGCTCCTCTGTACCCGGTAAATACCACATCGGTTTATATAAAGGAAAATTTTAAGGGCTCGGACTTCGACTACGTTCAATCTGACAAAGACTTCGGCTACGCTCAGTCTGACAAAGATTTGTTTGCAGATGTTTGTATTGCAGGAAGGATCATGAGTGTGAGGGATATGGGCAAGGCCAACTTTGCCGTGATACAGGATGCGGTGGGTAAAATACAGATCTATATTAAGCAGGATGATATTTGCCCCGGCGAGGATAAAACATTGTTTCAAACAGTTTGGAAAAAACTGCTGGACCTTGGCGATATCATTGGAATCAAAGGATATGTTTTCACAACAAAAACCGGCGAAACATCTATCCATGTAAAAGAGTTTACCTTACTTTCTAAAGCCTTAAAACCACTACCTGTAGTAAGGGAAAAAGACGGAGAAACATTTGATGAAGTAACCGACCCGGAGTTTCGTTACCGGCAGCGTTATGCAGACCTGATTGTAAACCCAGGTGTAAAAGAAACTTTCATCAAGCGTACAAAAATGGTAAATGCCATTCGTGAATTTTTGAATGAAAGAGGCGCATTGGAAGTGGATACACCCGTACTTCAAATTATTCCAGGAGGAGCTGCCGCCAGACCATTTACAACGCATCACAATGCACTGGATGTGCCAATGTACATGCGTATTGCAAATGAATTGTATTTAAAGCGCCTGATCGTTGGGGGCTTTGAATGGGTGTATGAATTTAGCCGTAACTTTCGTAATGAAGGGATGGACCGTACACACAATCCGGAATTTACTGTGCTGGAATTTTATGTTGCCTATAAAGATTATGAATGGATGATGGAAACAACGGAGCAGTTAATGGAAAGAGCTGCTATTGTAACCAACGGTTCTACCAGGGTAATGGCAGGAGAAAAAGAAATAGATTTTAAAGCGCCATACAAAAGAGTAACGATGTATGAAGCCATAAAAGATCACACAGGTTTTGACATTAGCGAAATGGATGAAGCCGGGATCAGGGATGTATGCAGGCAGCTGCACATACATGCTGATGAAAAATGGGGCAAAGGAAAATTGATCGATGAAATATTCGGCGGCAAATGTGAAGGCAATTATATTCAACCGACTTTTATTACAGATTACCCGGTGGAGATGAGTCCGCTGACTAAAAAGCACCGCAGCAAACCCGGCCTGGTAGAACGTTTTGAGCTGATGTGTAACGGAAAAGAAATTGCCAATGCGTACAGTGAATTGAATGATCCGATAGAACAACGGGAACGTTTTGAAGAACAAGCCAAATTAATGGAACGTGGCGATGATGAAGCCATGTTTATTGATCATGATTTTTTAAGAGCACTGGAATATGGTATGCCGCCAACAAGTGGTATTGGTTTTGGTATCGACAGGATTGCCATGTTGCTGACCAACCAGCATTCCATACAGGATGTATTGTTCTTCCCCATGATGCGGCCGGAGCATAGTATTGTATAAATTAGTTTGGATAAAAGTTAGCTTATCAGGCTTTCGGGTATACGTGGAAGCTTGTAATTAAATATAACTTTATAAAACTTTAATGCCAATCACTTGCAAAACACAAAACAGATTAGTATTTTACTTTAACAAAAAAAAGTTATTATGAAACAAATCATTTCCTCCCGTGTTGCCGCAGTTATTTATGCCCTCGCAATCGCCGCTTTTGGTATTTTACATTTCATGAGTGCAGATGAAATGAAAACACTCCTGCCGGATTATCTCCCGGGTGGTGTGTTCTGGGTATACTTTACAGGCGTTTGTCTGATTGCGGCAGCTATTGCCATTTTGATTGACAAGCAAACAAGGCTTGCCTGTTATTTACTGGCAGCAATGTTGTTGATTTTTGGATTCACACTCCACCTGCGGCCATCATTTACCACCACCTTTACGCTGTTTCTGAAAGATGCCGCTATGGCAATGGCAGCAATTCTTATTGGTAACAATGCTTCTAAATAAGCTTACTTAGCAGGGTTGTGTTATAGCCGTCTTATTATTTTATCTCAGGATTTTTTGTGATTACGCTGTGCTTTATTTTTTAAAGTCAAATAATCTAAGAAGTAAATAACTTTTACAGAAAAACTGTTGAACTGGGTAAGATTGTTATAACCATCCCCGCCAATAGTTTTGCTTACATTTCTAAAATAATTTTTTTCAAAATTATCATAAAAATTTTCATCAATATTTTTATATACCACATTAATGAAGCTGCCCTGGGCAAACTGCCAGGTGTAAACCATATCCATGCTCAGAAAATTATAGTTTTTATTTGCATTACCACTAAATGCTGCAGAAGGTGTTTGTAAATCTCCAAATTGATCCAGTTCAAAAATTTCTTGCGGATCTACCTTACTCCAATAGTGTCTGGCCCTTAAACTTAAACCCATGCGGTTGGTAAAATTATATTTGGCGCTGAAAACATTTTCAACAGATATTACATTTCTTCTTGAAAAATAAATAGCATTGGCAGTGGTAGCTGCATAACCAGCCTGGTT
>JAYVLZ010000326.1:0-15219 GCA_043759175.1 Chitinophagaceae bacterium
GCTGCCCAAAAAAGTGCCTGAAAAAATTATCCAGGATGGTTTGGCAACTGCAGATAAACTCAATCCATTTCTTATTTACACTGGTAAAACAATACGGTCCATAAGAATTAAAAGCCTGGGTTTTGAAAGCGATATTAATGATACCACGCTATTGAAAGGTGGACTGGGTGTGGTGTTGGGGGATGCTTTGCATAAAAAAACTAAACTAAAAATAATAACAAACAATTTATTTTTTAAAGAAGGCAACAAGGTAAACCCTTACCTGCTGGCTGATAATGAGCGGTATCTCAGGGACCAGATATATATACAGGATGCTGTAATTATAGTGAAAAGAGTAAAAGACGATTTTGATTCAGTGGATATACTGGTGATGGTAAAAGATGTATTTCCATTTGGCCCTGGTGTTGGTATAGGGGGCACCAAAAAATACAAGCTGGAATTAAAAGAAGAAAATCTTGGAGGAACGGGAACAAAGATCGCTGCAAGTACTTTGTATGATGGCAACCGCCAGCCAAGGTTTGGATGGGGTGCTGAATTTTTAAAAAGAAATATCAGGGGTAGTTTTATTAACTGGGGAATGGGGTTTAAAAATTATAACAATGCCTTCAACAGCAACAGAAGTGAAGAGAGCATCTACTATGCAAGGATTGAAAAGCCCTTTGTAACACAGTATTTGAAATGGATGGGATCATTTGATTTATCTGTTAATAAAACAAGTAATGCATACATCAGCGATTCATTATACCAAAGTGATTTCAAGTACAGCTATTATAATATTGATGAATGGTTTGCTTACATTTTTGGAAGCAGAAAACTGATGTATACCAAATTGAAAAGTACTGCCAGAAAGTTTATTGCACTCAGGGCTTTTAAACAACATTTTAACGACATCCCAAATAAAAACGATATTAATTATGATGGCAGTTATTCCAATGTAACAGGCTTGCTCACAAGTTTGAGTATTTTTAAACAAAATTATTACAGGGTCACTTACCTGTATGGTTTTGGGCGAAATGAAGATGTTCCCGAGGGATTCAGTGCTTCATTAATTGGAGGCTATACCATCAGGAAAGACAGCCTCTACGACAAATCAAGAACCAGGCCTTATTATGGCATAGAAGCACAAAGAGGCAAATACAATCAGAAAGGTTTTTACAGCAGCTATACGTTCAGGTTAGGCGGGTATTATTATAAAGGAAAATGGGAAGACCTGGACCTGTTGATGAATGTAGATCATTTTACAAGGTTGAGACAAATTAACAGCAAGTGGTACAAACGCTATTTTTTAAGTGGTGGATTTGCCAACCAATTTGTTCCTGTGCTGGAGCAATCACTGCTGTTAAGAAGCCCCTATGGTCTCCCCTATTTTGAATTCGGTTATGTGTCTGCAGATCTTAGGGCCACTGTAAAATCAGAAGTGGTTTTTTATCACACCAAAAAATTCCTGGGCTTTGGCTTTGCACCTTTTGCATTTGCAGATGGTATCCTGCTGAAACCCACCAATCAGTCTTTTAGCAAAAGTGACCTGTATTCCGCCATCGGCGCCGGTTTCCGTATCCGAAATGAGAATCTGATCTTTGGTACCATTGAAGCAAGGTTTTCTTACTTCCCACGCATCTTGCCCAACATGAATCATTTTAAAATAAAATTCAACACCAACCTGCGCTATAAATACAACAGCAGTTTTATCAGGAGACCCGATTTTGTATCTCCCAATTCATTGTTGTAAAATTTATTTTTATAAGCATCATCATTTATAAATCAGCTGTTAGATTGTATGCCAGATAACAGTACCGTTATGTTAAGGTTAATAGGTAACTTATTTGTGAGTAGAGATTGGCTCGCCTGCCTGACGGCAGATAGGTTATGAGAAAATATAATACTTTCAATTACCCTATTTACAATTCACCACAGACAACGCACAGTTAACATAACACTGACTTCAAAAACAAAGTGCACCCTTTTAAAGGCGCACTTTGCACATATTCCAAAAAAAACAAAAGCTAGTTAGTATTGATAATGATTGATTGGATTTTTCTGCTGTTAGCCGGCGTAATCACTTCCAGCTGATAATTACCTTTTGATAATTGTGATGGAAGACTGATGGACTGTGCAGCACTGCCTCCATTATGTTCAACCGTCTTTTTGAATACCAGTTGTCCGTTATTGTTTATCAGCCTTATATTATAATTTCCTTTTGGCTGATTTACTAATTGCAGGTTCAACATTGATCCTTCTACCGGGTTAGGAGAAACAGCAAAAGCAGGAGCGGATTTACCAATCAATACTTTTACCACTTGTGTGTATTTTTTACTGCCATCGGCTCCCACACTTTTAATGCGGTAAAAATTGGCACCCTGTATTGGGTTTTCATCCAGCCAGCTGTAAGTTGCTGCATTGTTTGCATTAGCTGCAGCCACTGCACCCGCAAAAGAAAAGTCTTTACCATTTACAGATTTTTCCACCTGGTATTCACGAATATTTATTTGATTGCTCACCTGCCATTCCACAGCTATGTTTGCTGCCTGCTGATAAGCTTTTACGGCTGTAATACTTACAGGTAAAACCACAGCTGGTTTCAATATAATTCTGAAACGGTTCTGAGCTATGGAACCTGCATTGGCATTCACTACAAAAGTATAATTGGTGGTATCATCCAAATTAACCGGCGTAAAAGTTTTCAGGTAGTTGTCTTCTAAAAAAACAAGCATGCCTGTTGGCAGCAAATTTTCTGATGATAGCTGAAGCTGGTAAGACATCTTTTTCAGGTTATACATTGCAAACTGGATAGTATCATTGGCGGAGGGCAAAGTTCTTCTTTCAACCACCAGTTCTGATCCACTTTTTTTCATACTTAAATTTTCACCAAAATTGCTCAGCTTACGGCTGTTGTATCCATCAACAACATCAGCATAATTTTCATCAAAAAATATAACAGTGCCATCTGCAAGTTCTTTACTGCTGCTGTTGACAGCATATAGTTTAGTAATTAAATTACTGGCGGTACCAGTACCAGCCGGCCTGAAAACCATACTGCTTCCAGATGCCTTACTACTTTCATTTACAGCAACTGTACCGGTACTGCCTGCAGCCTGTACAAAAAATGCTGCACCAGACTGAATAGTGTTTGTAACAGAGTTTAAGGCACCATAACTTCCACCATCAGGCACAACAATATAATTACCTCCGCTGGGTGTTAATGTTTGAAAAGCACCCAAACTGTAAGAACCTAATAATTTGGGATCCCATACATAAAATGAGGTGCCAATGCAACCACCGGTGGTAGCCACATTTCTTAAATCTATTGCTGATGCATAAGGATTACCAAGTAAACCATATTTACCGGCCGGCACTGATGTGGAAGACTGATTGCCTGTATACAATGTTCCCTTTGTTCTTAAAGTAGTGGCACTGCCTGCAAGAATGCTGGAAGAAGGAGTGATACTTCTGCCACCACGGATGTAAATAAAATATCCCGGTTCACTGGCAATGGATACACTGGTGGAATTTACAGCCATCAGTTTATCACTGGACTGATCATAAGAATATAGAGAAGGTGCCGGGGTTTTAAAATCAAACCCATTAGCAGCCCAGGAAGCATCATTATTAGTAATATTAGTACCATAACCTGCTAACCCGTTTACACCTGCATCCTGATTCTCTTGCCATGCCTGTTTAATGGTTTGTCCATTGGCAGGGCTTGCCAGTAAGCGCCATGCCCTGTTGGTATTTTGAGGTATGTAGCGCTCCACTGTTACATCACCGGTTATATATCCGCCGGTGGTACTGCCCGCTGTAATATTGGCTGTGGAAGATGCTGTAGATGCAATGGTGTAGTTACCGCCTGAAGCAAATACGCCTGCTGTTGGTGTATGCGTACCAACAAGGCGTAATGCATTAGCCAATGTAACAGTTTGGCTGCTGCTGTTGATAGTAAAATTATTGATAACATTGGTAGTGCCCGGAGTAGTTTGATCGAAGGATAATGTTGGGCTCACTGTTCCATTGATAACTAAATTGCTGGTGCTGCCACCCCTGATCCCTTCTGCAACAGTATTGGTAACAGCTCCTTTTAAAGTAAGCGTATTTCCATTGATAGATAATTTACCGGCAGTAAAAGTAGTGGTGCCATTTATTTGTAAACTATTAGCCATTGTAACTACCTGCCCACTGTTGTTAATTTGTAATGTACTTAATACGTTTGTAGTGCCCGGTGTAGTTTGGTCCATAGAAAGTGAAGGACTAACAGTGCAATTAAAAATTAATTTACTGGTACTGCCACCTCTTATTCCCTGTGATACCGTATTTACAATATCCCTTTTTATTGTTAGCGTTCTTGCTGCTATTGATAATTTGCCAGCTGTTAAATTAAGGCTGTTATTCACCACCAGGTCGTTACCAAGTGTGGAGATATTTCCATTATGATTGATGGTAAAATTGTTCAACGCATTGGTGGTTCCAGCAGTAGTGGCATCAAAATACAAGTTCCTGTCAAAGGCGCCTGTAATTATTATATTACTGGAGGAAGATCCTGTAAAAGTTCTGGTGGTTGCCATTCCAGAAACAGCTCCTTCTAATGTAAGTGTTTTATTGCCTATAGTCAGTTTGCATGAACCAGCAAACGAGAGGGTACCTGCCACAGTTGTCCCTCCCATCAATGTTTTTACCGAACTGGCTATACTAAGATTGCCATATTTCTGCGATGAGTTTAATACAGCAATATTTTGTGCAGAGGTACCGCTGTAATCGATGGTACTGGTGGCTCCTATTACATGGGTAGAAAAATTTGATGGTACCGTTCCACTTCCTGCAATACGCAGCGTGGCACCATTTGCCAAAGTGAGCGTTCCTCCTGCACTGGTTCGGTTAGCAGTAAAAGTATTCACACTAAAAATTCCGCCATTGACCGTAAGGTCTCTTGCAATTCCTATTGTTCCATTTACTTCTTTTAATGCAGAGCCTGATATAATAAGGTAACCATAATTCTGTGCCGAATTAAGTGTAGCCACTGTTTGCGCCACTCCATAATACTCAATGGTACTGGTGGCCCCTATCACATGCGTACTAAAATTCGCAGGAATAGTACCGCCGCCGCCGATTCTTAATGTGCCTCCATTATTTACAGTGAAGGTTCCTGCAATGGTATTTCTGTTAGCAGTGTTAATTCCAAGATCAAGGGTAGCACCACTATTAATAGTGAGATCGCCTTCTATTGGCAAGTTTCTTCCACCAGAAACAACTGTACCATTATTTATAACCAGGTTATTAAACTGGAACATATTATAGGGCAATGTAAAACCACCATTAAAAACAATGGTACCTAAATTAGTTTCAAATACGCCACTATATCCGGGATCTCCCTCAAGAACAGCATTGCAGCTTAATGTTGCACCTGCATCCATAATGATAGAACCTGTAGCACCACCGGCATCACCCAAAGTGATATCGCCTGTAACAGTTAAAGAAGAGGTACCTGAAAAAACAATGGCTCCACTGCCTGTAACATCTCCTGTTCCTGTTAAAAGTGTATTACAGGCTTCTCCTGTTGAATTGATCTGTACTGAAATACTATTGCCGATTATTACTTCATCTGAAGATGTGGGAACTCCTGTATCCCATGTGGAAGGATCATTCCATGAACCGGATTGAACAGCCGAGATGGTGGTTTGTGATTTACTGGTAACTGTAAAACTCATTATTAAAATGAGCAGCATAAAAAATCTTGCTAATTTGTGACCTTCATCAGGGAAGGATAAATTAGTTTTTTGACTGGAGTGGATTAAATGTTTCATGTTGATTTGGATATTATGTGGTTTTTGAATCAAGGGCTTTCTATTTTCAGTGGTTATTTTTTTGCTGAAAATATTTTTTGAATCTGTGCATCCTGTCAAATGGGTATTGCACAACTGACTTACATGTGATATTATATCATACATTGGTCAGCATACAAACCTATCCGGTACAGAACGGGATTAAAGAAAGCCTTATTACAACGGGGATTTTAGCAACAGAAAATACAAACTGTTACTCTTGTGATATACAGTGAAGAAGTTAAAAAATGTAGGAAATCAGCTACATGGATTGAGTGAAAATAATTGGTATGCCAGCTAATGATTATTTTGTTTCAAAAGGATTTTTATAATGAAGCAGAAATGTTATTCTTGATTGTTTAATTTTTATAAAATTCATTCCACACAACAGTTTTTCCTGTTTTAGCAGCATGCTTTGCAGCTTCCAGTATTCGCACTACCATTTCATTATTGGCAGGTGCAGAAAGATCATATTGCTGCATGGCGATATTGCCCCGTATTACATTTTTAAAATAAATAAAAGGATCGTTACGGTCGGCAGGCAATGCCGCAGCAGCAATGGATTGTATTGCTGCTGCGGCATCTTCTCTCACCAGCATATTGGTTCCATCTTTACAAAAAACATAACCTTTCACTCCATATACTTCCATGTCTTTGCGGCTATATGGCCAGTTCCAGGATGCCTGTATAATTACCTGCGCTTTTTTATAAGTAAGAATAATGGTTGCCTCATCATCCACCTTAGGATACAATTGTGGTTTTATCTGTTGAGTAACTGCGGTTACCGTTTCCGGATGCTCTCCATCCATCAGCCAGGTGGCAAGGTCAGCACCATAACATCCAAAGTCTGTCAATGCTCCACCGCCATTTAAAACAGGATCGGTAAGCCATTCTAAAAACTCTTTATTGCAACCAATTTCCACCGGCCCCTGGTGACCCGTATGAAAAACAATTTTACGGATATCGCCTGTTATCTTTTGCCGCTTTACTAATTGGTATGCTTTTTCGTTACTGCCGTACCAGGTGGTTTCATAATTAGTCAGTAAATGAATATTATATTTTTTTGCAAGAGCCAGCATTTTTGTTGCATGATCCATATTAACAGCCAAAGCTTTTTCTACCATTACATGAATGCCACGTGGCGCACAATACTGCACTACTTTTAAATGATCGAAAATACTGTTGAAAGCAAGCACCGCTTCTGGTTTTGTTTTTTCAATCATTTCCTCCATGGAACTGTACACAATATTCATACTGTACCCATGTTGCTTTGAATAAGCTTCTGCCAGTTCCCGGTTAGGTTCCGCAATACCTACTATTTCAATATCGCCTTTCTTTTCCCGTCCTAAAATCCAGTGCACATGGGCATGTACAAGGCCCACTACTGCCACTCTCAATGGTTTTTTTGATGAAGTGTCATTTTGAGCTTTTACCTGGAGTGCAGCGCTAAAGAGAAATAAGGCAAGAAATATTTTTTGAAACATGTTGCAGATTTTAAGAACAAATATAATTATCAAATTCAGTCTTGTGCAATCTTCTTTCTTAATGCCTGCTGAAAAAAATTTTATTGATAAGGAGATTCAATAACTTTAATGATAAGGAAGGTTGCTAAATTTTATAATTCTAAATAATAGCCATTGCCTGCACCAGTTAAACTATTTTTTATGAAACAGTTGTATTTCATTTTTACCCTTTTTTCTTGTCTCTTTATTCATTGCAGTAATGCACAGGGCAGTGATAAAAAAAGCACTGCTGATATCATTTATAAAAATGCAAAAATCTGGACGGGAGATACCGGCAATCAATCTGCAGGCAGTATAGCAATATTGGGTAACCGCATTATATATGTGGGCAATAATGCTGATCCTTTTACAGGCAGCAACACAAAATTAATTGATGTAAAAGGCAAACTGTTAGTACCCGGTTTTATTGATAACCACACACATTTTCTAACCGGTGGTTACCAGTTAACAGCCGTTAATTTAAGAGAAGCTGCAAGTAAAACAGCATTCATCAACACATTGAAAACATATATTTCCAAATTAACTGATGACAGATGGATACAAGGTGGTGACTGGGATCATGAAGCAATGGGCGGTGAACTTCCCACAAAGGAATGGATTGACAGTGTTACCGGTAACCATCCCATCTTTGTCAACCGCTATGATGGCCATATGGCGCTTGCCAATTCTGTTGCATTGAAACTGGCTGGCATTGATAAAAACACCATCACTCCTCCTGGTGGAGAAATAGTAAGAGATCCTGTAACGAATGAACCGACCGGTGTACTCAAAGATGAAGCGATGAGCCTGGTATATAAAATTATGCCTGAAC
Source organism: Chitinophagaceae bacterium (assembly GCA_043759175.1). Classification (GTDB taxonomy): domain Bacteria; phylum Bacteroidota; class Bacteroidia; order Chitinophagales; family Chitinophagaceae; genus Ferruginibacter. The sequence goes on from JAYVLZ010000326.1 coordinate 8,145, forward strand.
CGTCTGAAAAAGAGCTGGATGAAATGCTGCAACGGGCAGCTGCACATGCATTGCAAAATGGCGTAACACAGGTGAATGATGTAAGCAGTTATGGTGGATGGCTGGATCTTAAAACATACACCACTGCTCATAAAAAAAATCGGCTTAACATCCGCATTTATTCATTTGTGGCAATTGCTACCTGGAAGCGCCTGGATGAGTATGTAAAACAAAATGGACGTGGTGATGATATGCTCCGCTGGGGCGGACTAAAAGGATTTGTTGATGGTTCATTGGGTTCTACCACCGCATGGTTTTATCAGCCATATTTAGATGATAAAAAATCTACCGGGTTGATTGTTACAGATACCAATGACCTGCGTCGGGATATTTTAGCAGCTGATGCGGCAGGCTTACAGGTAACTGTACACGCTATTGGAGACAGGGCCAACGACTGGTTGCTGAATGTATTTGAAACAGCAGAAAAAATAAAAGGAAACAGCAACAGCCGTTTCAGAATTGAACATGCACAGCACCTGAGCGCTGCGGCCATCAACAGTTTTGCGGCATTGAATGTAATTCCATCCATGCAACCTTATCATGCTATTGATGATGGAAAATGGGCAGCAAAAAGATTGGATGATGACCGGTTAAAAAGAACTTATGCTTTTAAATCTTTATTAAATGCTCATGCAAAATTAACGTTTGGCTCAGATTGGACCGTGGCCCCACTCACCCCCATTGAAGGAATTTATGCAGCAGTAACAAGAAGAACACTGGATGATAAAAATCCAACCGGCTGGTATCCTGAACAAAAAATATCAGTAGAAGATGCGTTGCGTTGTTACACAGTAAACAATGCTTACGCAGGTTTTCATGAAAACAAAACCGGCATGCTGAAAGTTGGCATGCTGGCTGATTTTGTTATTTTGTCTGATGACCTTTTTAAAATTGCACCTGAAAAAATTAAAGATGTGAAAGTGCTGCAAACTATATTGGATGGGAAGATTGTGTATGATGCTGTGGAGAAAGAATAACTAAACCTATAAGGTCTGCCGCCTGCTTATGCAGCGGTGCAAGACCTTATAGGTTTTTTGCATGTTGAAAATAAATACCAACTTATTTCTCCAACGAAAACGAAAAAGGAAAATCTTTTTCTGCAATACCACGGGTAGTATTAGGCTTACTTCCCATCACAGCTTCCAGCACACCGCCTTTTAAAATATCATCATGACTGATCCAGTTTTGTGTATATTTTTTCCCATTCAAATTAACGGATTGTACATACCTGTTTTGGTCACTGTTAGCCGGCGCATTCATCACAAATGTTTTTCCGTTCTCTAATTGCAACGTGATCTTTTTAAATAGTGGTGCTCCCAAAACATATTGATCGGTTCCGGGGCAAACCGGATAAAAACCCATGGAAGAAAATACATACCATGCAGATGTTTGTCCATTGTCTTCATCGCCACAATAGCCATCAGGCGTAGGTGTGTACAGTCGGTTCATTACTTCTCTTACCCAATATTGTGTTTTCCACGGCTGGCCTGCATAATTATATAAATAGATCATGTGCTGGATAGGCTGGTTGCCGTGGGCATAGTTACCCATATTCATCAACTGCATTTCTCTTATCTCATGTATCACCGAACCATAATAAGATTCATCAAACACCGGTGGCAATGTAAAAACAGAATCCAGCATCTGCACAAAATCTTTTTTGCCTCCCATTAAATTGATCAGCCCATTTACATCATGAAAAACGGACCAGGTATAATGCCAGCTGTTACCTTCAGTAAAAGCATCACCCCATTTAAAAGGATTGAATGGTGACTGAAAAGTTCCATCCTCATTTTTGCCACGCATTAATTTATGAGAAGGATCAAATAATTTTTTATAGTTGTAAGAACGGTCTTTAAATACTTTTAATTCACTTTCCGGTTTCTTTAATGCTTTGCCTAATTTGTAAACACAAAAATCATCATACGCATATTCAAGTGTACGGGCAGCATTTTCATTGATACCAACATTGTAGGGAACATAACCCAGCCTATTATAATAATCAACTCCCAATCTGCCAACAGAACCTATTGGCCCGGCATTACCAGCATTTTTTAATAAGCCTTCATATAATTTTTCTATATCGTAACCTCTACCTCCTTTTAAATAGGCATCTGCAATAATGGATGCAGAATTGGAACCTACCATACAATCCCTGTGTCCCGGGCTTTGCCACTCCGGTAACCAACTGCTTTCTCTGTATGCATTTACCAGGCCCTCCTGTATATGTGCATTTAACGCTGGATACATTAAATTGAACAAAGGAAATACAGCACGGAAAGTGTCCCAAAAACCATTGTCTGTAAACATGTAGCCGGGCAACACTTCTCCATTGTAAGGACTGTAATGAACAATCTCTTTATTTTTATTGATCTCATAAAAACTTCTTGGAAAAAGCATAGCACGGTAGAGGCAGGAATAAAAAGTTTTGATCTGATCGGTAGTACCGCCTTCCACTTTTGTTCTCGACAGGGCTGCATTCCATACTGCTTTGGCTTGTTGCTTTATAGTTTCAAAATTATTGCGGCCAATTTCCTGCAGGTTAATTTCTGCCTGTTCAAAACTGATGAAGGAGGAAGCAACTTTTGCAGTCACCTTTTCTCCTTTGCCTGTTTTAAAACCTATCACAGCGCCTACATGGTTGTCTGTTAATTCAAGTTCATCCACAAAGGTTTTGTCTTTCCAAACTTTGCTAATTTCAAAAGGCTTATCAAAGTACAACACAAAATAGTTTTTAAAATTAGCAGGCACGCCACCGCTGTTCTTTGTGGTGTAACCAATGATCTTATTTTCCGCAGGAATTATTTTTATGTACGAACCTTTATCCATTGCATCAATCACCACAAATGAACTGTCAGTTTTTGGAAACGTAAAACGAAAGATGGCTGCTCTTTCTGTTGGTGCTATTTCAGTAGTAACATCATAATCTGCCAGGTACACGCTGTAATAATAAGGTGCTGCTGTTTCTGCTTTGTGAGAAAACCAACTGGCCCTTTCATCCTGCCCCATTACCATTTTATTGGTAACCGGCATTATGGCAAACTGACCATAGTCGTTGATCCAGGGGCTCGGCTGGTGCGTTTGTTTAAAGCCCCTTATTTTATCTGCCGAATAAGTGTATGCCCAACCGTCACCCATCTTACCTGTTTGCGGCATCCAGCAATTCATCCCCCAGGGCAATGAAACAGAAGGATAAGTATTGCCGGCAGACAGCTCTGGTTTAGATGCGGTACCCATTAAAGGATTGACATAGTCTACAGGGCTGAATGTTTGTGCAGGTATATTTCCTGCTGAGAAAAACAGGGAAAGCAATAAGCAAATAAATTTCATATCGATTGACTTTTTAAGAGTGCCTGCAAATGTAATCAATCAACTGTGTTCCTTTAAAATGTAATTTTTTACATAGAATTTAAAAGGAATAAAAAATATTTTTTTACTGTTGCCTTGCTGGTGGACAAGGATTAAATTTTGTTGTAGTGGCAGTAACTGCTGCAGAGTCTGCAAAAATTCCTGTTTTAAATGGTATCACTCTTAAATTAACAATATTACTTCCATAGCTGTTATCTATAAATGGTCTGAACATTATTGAATCAAAACTTTCTATAGGTGTATGATTATCATTAAGCTGTTTAATAAAATTTTTAACATCGTCCTTTCTCAATTCAATATTTCCAAGACGATAAGGAGGATTCAATTGAGTTTTTCCTGTAGCAACCTGCATGAAAGTGGAATCAAAATAATCATTATTCTTGAGTGCATAAGGAATTACATCGTAAACAAATACACCGGCTGTTTCTGTAAAACCATTGTTTCTAAACTGGCAGATTATTCTTTTAAACCCACTGCCCTCCTCTCCTTTGATTCTTAAAAAATCCGGAACCGATGTTCTCATTGTAAGAAACACATTCTTGCAATCAGTAACCAGTGGAGTTGTTACCGTTTTTGTTTTCAGGCTATCATCTAAAACCACCACATCTTTCGTTGGCGAATTTGTACAGGACCCTGTAATAAAAATGGTGATTACAAATGCAAAAAAATAAATGCCTGGCTGGATCAATTTTGTAAGGTAATGTTTCATAACAAAAAATTTATACCACAATAGTAATATCCAGTTTACAAATATGCAAACCTGAAACAAAAAAACAGGAATAATCCTGTTTTTTATAGTTAAAAATATCCTGTAAAATTAATTGTGTGCAATACCATCGGCAGTTCCATCCGGATCATTGAGGGCTGTGCCGGAAACTTTAATATTATTTCCATTGAGCAATAATAAACCCGTTACATGCGGAGCAGCCATAGAAGTACCACTCATGATAGCATACTGATTATTTAAATAAGTAGAAAGGATCTTTACCCCCGGAGCTGCATAATCCACCACATCATTACCAAAGTTTGAAAAACCTGCAAACTTACCGGCACTGTCAACTGCAGATACGGTATAAATATTTTTTCCATTTACTCTTGCAGGCGAATAAAGATCGGCAGCTTTATGATCATTGCCTGCAGCAATCGAAATAAATATTCCTTTAGCAGCTGTATTCAGTACCTGTTGATCCAGTATTTCAGATACCCCATCTTCACCCAAACTTAAGTTTACTGCATCTCCTGCTTTTGCATTAGTGATAACATAAGATAACGCCTGTATAATATTTGACAGCAATCCTTCGCCATCTTTATCAAGCACTCTTAAAGAAATAAGTGTTGCTCCGGAAGCTACTCCCAACACTCCAAAAGCATTATTCTTTGCACCAATAATTCCTGCCACATGGGTTCCATGCCCATTCTCATCTTTAAAGGATGTTTGTCCACTAATAAAACTTTTGCTCCTGGTTTTATCAACCTCCAGATCTGGATGATCAAAATCAATTCCAGAGTCTATTACCCATGCAACTTTTCCTATCCCATTGCTAAAACCCACTTGATGTATATTCCATGTAACCAACCAGGGTGCCACCACAGTGAAGCAATGACCCAGCGCAATGATCCTGTCCGGTTCAATCATACTAATTCCGGCATCCGACTTCAACCTTAACAATTCATCGTTAGATAATTTTGCAATGAAGCCTCCTGGTTCGCCGGCAAATGTTTTAAGCAATGAAGTTGATCTGATGCTATTTTTTTCTAACGTTCTTTCTGCTGTTAAAGACAAATCACGGGCAGGTATATTGGGTAATATTATACCCGGTGTATAAGCAATTATATATTGCCCAACTACGGTATCGCCATCATTAACTGATCTTGGTGCAATACAAACTGGCTCATCAGCTACTAAATTAGCCTGAGTATCACTCTTTTTACAACCTATGTAAATAATAGAAATAAGTAACAGTAAATATCTCATACCTGTTTACTCTAATAAACGTACCAAAATGTCTGCAGGCATTTTTAATAAATTGGTTTAACAGGCATTTAGGATTTATTTTGAGGGTGATCATAACAATATATTTTTGGGTTGCTGAAAGTGCTGTATCCCGGTATTTTAACTACATCGAAAAGAAAGACAAATCATTGATAAATATGGTCAATAAATTAAAAGCTACCTTCACGGCTCATTTTTTTTCAAGTATGACATTTGATGACCTGAATTTAAACACGCCTTTGCTCACCGCACTGGATGATCTTGGATACACCAATCCCACCACTATTCAGCACAGGGTTTTTCCTGTAGTGATGTCCGGAAGAGATGTGTGTGGTATAGCGCAAACCGGTACCGGTAAAACATTTGCTTACCTGCTTCCCTGCCTGAGGCAATGGACATTTGTGAAAGATAAATCACCCCAAATACTCATCATTGTTCCTACAAGAGAGCTGGTGGCACAGGTGGTGGAATCTGTAAAAGCTTTATCTCCTTACATGAGCCTGGTAGTAGCAGGTGTGTATGGCGGCGTAAATATCAATACACAAAAACTGGAAGTTGAAAAAGGCGTGGATGTATTGGTAGCCACCCCGGGCAGGTTGTACGACCTTGCTATGAATGGAGCATTCAAAACAAAAATGATTAAAAAATTAGTGATTGATGAAGTGGATGAAATGCTGAACCTGGGATTTAGAACACAATTAAAAAACATACTGGATCTGTTGCCGCCTAAAAGACAGAACCTGTTATTTTCTGCGACCATGACAGAAGAAGTGGAAGAGCTAATTGATATTTATTTTAATAATCCCGTAAATGTAGAAGCTGCACCCACGGGTACACCACTGGAAAATATTATCCAGTCAGGATATGAGGTACCGAATTTTTATACCAAGGTGAACCTGCTGGAATTATTACTGACCGAAGATAAAACGATGACAAAAGTATTGGTGTTTGCAGCCACCAAACAATTGGCAGATCAGTTATATGAACAATTAGAAACAAAATTTCCAGGCACTGCCGGGGTGATACATTCCAACAAAGAACAGAACCACCGTTTTAATACCGTGAAACAATTCCAGGAAGGTAATTACCGCTTTATTATTGCTACAGATATTGTGGCAAGAGGAATTGATATTGCTGAAGTAACCCATGTTATCAATTTTGATGTGCCCGAAGTGCCGGAGAATTATATTCACCGCATTGGCAGAACTGGCAGGTATGATAAAAAAGGAATTGCCATCACGTTTATTACTGAAAAAGAAAAACCTTTGCAAACTGCCATTGAAACCCTGATGAATTACCAGATTCCCATTGCTCCATTACCTGCTAACCTTGTTATCTCTGATGTATTAACTGAAGACGAAATACCAACAATATTCATGAAGATCATACAGGTGAAGATGCCTAAAAAGGAAAATGTGGGCCCATCTTTTCATGAAAAGTCTGCAAAAAACAGCAAGGTGAATTTTATTGTAAAGAAGAAAGACAGGATGATGAAAAAATATGGCAAGCCAATTAAAAGGGCGGCTAAGAAATAATTCCTAATCCCTTTAATTGTGCCGGGTTTGTCTTTTATTCATCGCCGTCAATATAAGGATTTTTGATGGGTAATATCAGAGCCGTAGGCTCGGTAGATATTGTAACAACGGATTTCAATCCGTTGATTAAAGCATCAAC
>JAYVLZ010000327.1:0-15684 GCA_043759175.1 Chitinophagaceae bacterium
CATGCTGCAAACAACAAAACCACAAAGCATTAAAATAGCCTAACAATAAAAAAGGATAGGTTAATTATAATCACAATTTTATTCATGCAACAAAGCCTCCTTAATCTGGGAAAAAGTTGGTTTATACAGAAGATGTTATTATAAGCGGTATTTGATATAGAATCGAAATGTTATAGTAGAAGTTGGATAAAATGTGCAATAGCCTGAAGGGCTAAAACAATAATAGCCCCAGATGAAATCCGGGGTTATAAATAATAATGGCGAATCAACCCTGAAGGGGTTGAATAAAAATTATTGCACATTTTTATGGTGTGTAAATGTTAGTTACCACCAACTATTATGAAAACCTGGAACATGTGTAACAGTAAACCCAAGGTTTAACTTGATGATTGCGTCTTAAAAATTTCGAAAAAAGGTTTGTATTTTAAAAATCATTCCCTTACTTTTGCGTCCCCAAATAGTTCTTTAGTGAATTTATTGTATTGGGAGCTTCGGTAAAATGCCGGGGCGTTATCACCAAAAAATGTAACACATGGCAAAAGAGATCACGGCCTATGTCAAGCTCCAATGTAAAGGAGGACAAGCCAATCCTGCACCCCCAATCGGACCTGCCTTAGGTTCCAAGGGTATTAACATTATGGAGTTCTGTAAGCAATTCAATGCCAGAACTCAGGATAAACAAGGGAAAGTACTTCCCGTATTAATCACCGTTTTTGCTGACAAATCTTTTGAGTTTGTAATTAAAACTCCTCCTGCGGCGGTTCAGTTAATGGATGCTGCTAAACTAAAAGGCGGCAGTAAAGAACCAAACCGTGTAAAGGTTGGTAAAGTTACCTGGGCCCAGGTGGAAGAAATTGCAAAAGATAAAATGGCTGACCTGAATGCATTTACGCTGAACAGTGCAATGAGCATGGTGGCAGGTACTGCAAGAAGCATGGGCCTTACAGTTGACGGTAAAGCTCCCTGGGAAAATTAATTATTATCACCTTAAAAATTTTTAGAAAATGATTACTAAAAAAAGAAAATTAGCAAACGCTAAGGTGGATAGTAATAAAGCTTACTCCCTTAAAGAAGCTTGCTCCTTAGTAAAAGAAATAAACACAACTAAATTCGACAGTTCTGTTGATTTGCATATTAAATTAGGCGTTGATCCAAAGAAAGCGGATCAGGCTATCCGTGGTACGGTATCATTACCGCACGGTACTGGCAAAACTAAAAAAGTATTGGTGCTTTGTACTCCTGATAAAGAGGAAGCTGCAAAAGGCGCCGGTGCAGATTTTGTAGGTCTTGATGAATTCATTACAAAAATTGAAGGTGGCTGGACAGATGTTGATGTTATCATCGCTACTCCTGCTGTAATGCCAAAGATTGGTAAGTTGGGTAAAGTATTAGGCCCACGTAACTTAATGCCAAATCCTAAAACTGGTACAGTTACCAATGATGTAGCTGCTGCTGTGAATGAAGTAAAGGGCGGTAAAATTGCTTTTAAAGTTGACAAAGTGGGTATCATCCACGCCTCTATTGGCCGTGTAAGTTTCAGCGTTGAAAAGATTGCTGAAAACAGCCAGGAGCTGATCAATGCTTTGGTTAAATTAAAACCATCTTCTTCTAAAGGAACTTATCTTAAGGGAGTAAGTATGGCCAGCTCAATGAGCCCGGGCATTTTAATTGATACAAAATCTGTTCAAAACTAATTGATTTTATTTTGTCATCCTGAGCTTGTCGAAGGGCGGCAAAATGAAAATCAATATAAAAATATTTGTTATGACAAAGCAAGAAAAGAATGAAGTGATAGAAGTGTTGAAGGGCAAATTCAGCCAGTACAACAACTTTTATGTAACTGATACCGAAAGTCTGACAGTGGCTCAAATAACGGATTTGCGCCGTCACTGTTTTGACAAGCAGGTAGAAATGAAGGTTGCTAAAAACACCCTCATCCGCAAAGCATTAGAAGGTATTGATGCAGAGAAATATACTGGTGTGTATGATTCATTACATAAAGTAACTGCATTATTATTTAGTGAAAATCCTAAAGAACCGGCTTTGATTTTAGCAGGTTTCAGAAAGAAAAGCAAAGGCGAAAAACCTCAGTTGAAAGCAGCATTCATTAATGGAGATGTTTTTGTAGGAGACAATCAGTTGACTACCCTTACAAAAATCAAAACTAAGAATGAACTGATTGGTGAGATCATTGGGTTGTTAAACGCTCCAATACAACGTGTGTTGGGCGCTTTGCAAAATAAAGATGCCGCTAAAGCTACAGCAGAAGTTGTTGCACCAGTTGCAGAAGCAGCACCAGTAGTGAAAACTGCTGCACCAGTTGCAGAAGCTCCGGTAGCGCCAGAAACACCGGCCGCAGATTCACCTGCAGCAGAATAATATTTTGACCTCTTAACAGAGAGCACATTATAAAAACCTGGCCGGATGGTAATTCAAAAGGCTGAACAAATTTTTTTAAACCTCCGCCGGAGTGAAAAACAATGAAGGCGGAAAAAATTTAAACAACATGGCAGACGTAAAAGTATTAGCTGAAAATTTAGTAAGCTTAACAGTAAAAGAAGTACAGGAATTAGCAGAGTTTTTAAAATCAGAGTACGGTATTGAACCAGCTGCAGCTGCAGCTGTAGTAAGTACAGGTGGTGGCGAAGCTGCTGCTGTTGAAGAAAAAACTTCTTTCAATGTAGTCTTAAAAGCAGGTGGTCCAAACAAATTAGCGGTAGTAAAAATCGTTAAAGAATTAACTGGCTTGGGATTAAAAGAAGCTAAGGATTTAGTGGATGGTGCTCCAAAACCAATTAAAGAAGGTGTTGACAAAGTAACTGCTGAAGAATTAAAAACAAAGTTGACTGAAGCAGGTGCTGAAGTTGAGATTGCATAATTTATTATGGAATCAAAATCCCGGTATTTATTTCGGGATTGAGATTGTATAATTCAGTAATTCTAAAATAGCTTTAAAAGCCGGGGAGCAATCTTCGGCTTTTTCCATTTCAGGCAGTTTGTATCTTTTGTTTTGTCTCGATGATCATTTTTTAAAAAAGCATTAAAGAGGGTAGCATCAGAAAGAAATGTTAATCAGAAAATAGAAGAAGGAAATAGTTTAAATAATAAAGCCAGGTTTTCCTGGCTTTATTTTATCGTTTAATTATTTTCTGTGTTGTACTTATGTTATTATTTCCTGTCACTTTTAATGCATATATACCATTTTTCAATTGCTTATCTATATTTAATAAGCTTTGGCTGGTTTTAAATTTATAGATAGATTGACCTTGTGCATTGTAAATTTCTACAGCTGCAGGCAGGAATTTTTCCGGTATGATTACAGAAAAATTATTCAGCACTGGATTAGGATAAATGCTAAATCCAAAACTTTTTTCATTTTTTACAATGGCAATAGGAGAATAGGTTGTATTACCAGCCACCTCAATTATTTTCAGGCGGTAATATTTGTTTCCTCCCGCCATGTTAACATCTTCAAATGAATAAGAATTACTTGGCTTTCCATTCTTATTCGCAATGATGGTGTTAATATCGTTAAAATTTCTGCCATCATCACTCCGCTGGATCACATACTTTACTCCTCCGGTTTCCTGAGATGCAGTCCATTTTAATAAGATCGAATTAAATAAAGAACGGGCAGAGAAATCAGTTAATTTAATAGGAACAATACCAATTGTGGCGATAACACATCCTCCAGTGGCATTTAAAACCGTAGAAGCATAAATTAAGGGAGTATTGCAAGGCACACAGGTAAAAGCATCGCCTGTTCCCCCTCCGCCAAGCGTACCTGAAATGAGAGCGGTTGTAATAATAGTTAAAGGCGATCCGCCGTAAATATTCACAATCACCCCTTCTGGCCAACCCAATAGTAGTACTCCGCAACCTGTAGCGCATTGAGGATAAAGACTTTGGTATGCAAATGCGCCTGGAGGGCATTGTGCTTTGGTAATAGAATGGCTGAATGCTATTACAAAAAACAAAAGTAGTAGCTTTTTCATGTCTGAATGGATTTGTTCAAATCGATTTCCGATAAATTCAAGTTGTTTTGGTTCTTGTAAATAAAACTCAAAAATGAGTAAATACGAGGTAGTAGCAAAGTGAACTTAAAGAAAAACTCTTTTCAACTATTATTAACGTAATAGCACTTAGTATAATTGTGTGAATTTTTAATTTTCCTTTATACAGTCTTTTTTGGAGTTGTATAAATAAGGTGGAAGAAAAGCTGTGATTGACGAAATTGGATTAATTGGAAGAAACTTTAGAGCAAAAAAAATCTTTATTTTCTAAAAAAAATCAAAAAAAATCTGATTAATTGTTACTGATAATCAGCTATTTGGTAAAATTAACAAAAATCAAACCAAAATATAAAAATTTCGGTTTTAGGATTTTAATAATTAAATATTAATTACTACCTTTGCCATCCTTTAATTTAGGCATAGTGGCATTTACTTGTTTCTGGTTCAAAATTAAAGACCTTCTCAGCACTAAAACGTTTTAATAACAAATATGTCTGCAACAAAATCACCCGCCGCTCAGCGTATCAATTTCGGAAAAGTTGAACTCTTAGCGGAAACACCCGATTTGCTGGGTATTCAAATCCAGTCCTTCAAAGATTTTTTCCAGTTAGAAACAACACCCGATAAGCGTAACAATGAAGGCTTATTTCGTGTGTTCAAGGAAAATTTCCCTATCACTGATACCAGAAATATTTTTGTCCTGGAATTCCTTGATTATTTTGTTGATCCCCCACGTTACACTATTGATGAGTGTATTGAAAGGGGATTAACTTATGCTGTGCCACTAAAAGCCAAGCTAAGATTAAGTTGTAATGATGAAGAGCACGTAGATTTCCAGACCATTGTTCAGGATGTGTTCCTGGGAAATATCCCCTACATGACGCCTCGTGGTACTTTCGTAATTAATGGTGCTGAAAGGGTTGTGGTTAGCCAATTACACCGTTCGCCCGGTGTATTTTTTGGACAATCTATTCATCCAAATGGCACTAAGATTTACTCTGCAAGAGTAATTCCATTTAAAGGCGCCTGGATGGAATTTGCTACGGACATTAACAATGTTATGTATGCTTACATCGACCGTAAAAAGAAATTTCCTGTAACTACTTTGTTGCGTTCAATTGGTTTTGAAACAGATAAAGACATTTTGGAATTATTCGGAATGGCTGATGAGGTTAAAGTGGATAAAAAAGCGCTTCAAAAATATATTGGTAAACGTTTAGCCGCCCGTGTTTTGCGTACCTGGGTAGAAGACTTCGTAGATGAAGATACAGGGGAGGTGGTAAGCATTGAGCGTAATGAAATTGTATTGGAAAGAGATACAGTCCTGGATCAAAGCAATATTGATATGATTGCTGACATGGATGTGAAAAGTGTATTTGTACAAAAAGAAGAAGTAAGTGGCGATTACGCAATCATTTACAATACTTTAAACAAGGATACTTCCAACAGTGAATTAGAAGCTGTTCAACATATTTACCGTCAGCTACGTGGAGCGGATGCTCCTGATAATGAAACGGCTCGTGGTATTATTGATAAGTTATTCTTTAGCGATAAGCGTTATGATCTGGGTGAAGTTGGGCGTTATAAAATTAACCGCCGTCTCGGATTAAATTTCCCAATTGAGAAGAAGGTATTAACAAAAGATGATATTATCGCCATCATTAAAACATTGGTTCAATTGACCAATGGTAAAAGTGAAGTAGATGATATCGACCACTTAAGCAATCGTCGTGTACGCACAGTAGGTGAGCAGCTATATGCTCAGTTTGGTGTAGGTTTGGCACGTATGGCACGTACTATCCGTGAAAGGATGAACGTAAGGGATAATGAGGTGTTTACACCAGTTGATCTGATCAATGCCAGGACCTTATCTTCTGTTATCAATTCATTCTTTGGTACATCGCAGTTATCTCAATTTTTGGATCAGACAAACCCATTGTCTGAAATTACACATAAGCGTCGTATCTCAGCACTCGGACCCGGTGGTTTAAGCCGTGAAAGAGCAGGCTTTGAAGTACGTGACGTGCATTATAGTCACTATGGCCGTTTGTGTACCATTGAAACTCCGGAAGGTCCAAACATTGGTTTGATCTCTACACTTTGTGTGCATGCCAAGATAAATGATATGGGCTTTATTGAAACGCCTTATCATAAAGTAACTGATGGCCGTGCAGACATGAAGAAAATTACTTTCTTAAGTGCAGAAGAAGAAGATACGGCTAAAATTGCACAGGCTAACGTACCGATGGATGAGAAAGGAAATTTTGTTGAAGATAAAATTAAGAGTCGCCAAACTGGTGATTTCCCTATTCTTGATAAAGGCGATGTAGAATTTATGGATGTTGCTCCTAACCAAATTGTAGGTTTGAGTGCTTCCTTAATTCCGTTCCTGGAGCATGATGATGCCAACAGGGCGCTGATGGGATCAAACATGCAACGCCAGGCTGTTCCATTGATTCGTTTGGAATCTCCTGTAGTAGGTACTGGTTTGGAAGGTAAAGCTGCCCGTGATGCAAGGATTCAGTTGCATGCAGAAGGAACTGGTGTGGTGGAATACGTAGATGCCAATGAAATTCATGTTCGTTATAATAGAAGCGAATTACAACAACTGGTAAGTTTTGAAGAAGATCTGAAAGTATATAAGATCACCAAATTCGTTCGTACCAACCAGGAAACTTGTATCAACCTTCGCCCAGCTGTGGTAAAAGGTCAGAAAGTAGTAGAAGGTGATTTCTTAACTGAAGGTTATGCAACCAAAGGCGGAGAACTGGCTTTGGGTAGAAACCTGAAAGTAGCGTTCATGCCATGGAAAGGTTACAACTTTGAAGATGCGATCGTAATTTCTGAGAAAGTTGTAAAGGATGATTTATTTACGTCTATCCATATCAGTGAGTTTGAAACTGAGGTACGTGATACTAAATTAGGTGAAGAAGAATTGACTCCGGATATTCCAAACGTAAGTGAGGAAGCTACAAAGGATTTGGATCAGAATGGTATCATCCGTATTGGTGCTCATGTTAAGGAAGGAGACATTATTATTGGTAAGATCACTCCAAAAGGTGAGAGCGATCCAACTCCAGAAGAGAAGTTGTTACGTGCCATCTTTGGTGATAAAGCTGGTGATGCAAAAGATGCCTCACTGAAAGCTCCAAGCGGAACGGAAGGTGTGGTGATTAATAAGAAATTATTCCAGCGTGCCAAGAAAGATAAGAACGCCAAAGTAAGAGAGAAAGCAAGTTTAGAGAAGATTGAAAAGACACATGAGAAGAATGAAGCTGATGTGCTTGAAATGCTGGTTAACAAGTTGCAGACATTATTGAAAGATAAATCTTCAACAGGTGTTAGCAATAACTTCGGTGAGGTGTTGATTGGTAAGGGTGCTAAATTCAATCCTAAGAATTTATCTAACATTGATTACTTAAATGTTAATCCACTGGGCTGGACTGGTGATGCAAAAACGGATGACCTTATCAACGTTTTATTGCATAACTATACCATCAGGTATAATGAGGAATTGGGCCGTTACAAGAGAGAGAAATTCAACATCAGCATTGGTGATGAACTGCCTGCAGGTGTATTGAAACTGGCTAAAGTTTACCTCGCTGTTAAGCGTAAACTAAAAGTGGGGGATAAGATGGCGGGCCGTCACGGTAATAAAGGTATTGTTGCTAAAATTGTACGTGCAGAAGATATGCCGTTCCTAGAAGATGGAACACCGGTTGATATCGTATTAAATCCATTGGGTGTACCAAGCCGTATGAATCTTGGACAGATTTATGAAACAGTGCTGGGCTGGGCAGGAGAGAAGTTGGGTTGCAAGTTTGCCACTCCAATCTTTGATGGTGCCAGCGTAGAAGAAATAGCTCAGCATATCGAAAAAGCAGGACTTCCAACATTCGGTCATACTTACTTATATGATGGTGAAACAGGTCAGCGTTTTGACCAGAAAGCAACAGTAGGTATTATCTATGTGATCAAACTTCACCATATGGTGGATGACAAGATGCATGCCCGTTCAATCGGACCATACAGCTTAATTACTCAGCAGCCGCTGGGTGGTAAGGCTCAGTTCGGTGGTCAGCGTTTTGGTGAGATGGAGGTTTGGGCATTGGAAGCTTATGGTGCATCTAACATATTGCAGGAATTGTTGACGCTTAAATCTGATGATATCATCGGAAGAGCTAAGACATATGAAGCAATTGTGAAAGGTGAAAACATTCCAAGGCCGGGTATTCCTGAATCATTCAATGTATTGGTTCATGAATTGAGAGGATTAGGTTTAGATCTGAACTTTGAATAAAAAGCCCCTCCTAAATCCTCCCCGCAGGGGAGGACTTGAAAGAGACTGCTAATTTTAAGAGTTTTTAAATTATGCAGTGGTTGGCTCAATAAAGCTGAAAAGGTATAAGTGAGTGACACAACGATGTTGATTCTTGTACTTCAGTTGGTAACAAAAAATACAAACTACAAACAGAAAACTAAATATGGCATTCAAAAAAGAAAATCGTCCAAGGCCAACTTTTTCTCAAATTACCATTGGTTTGGCTTCTCCAGACAGCATTTTGGAAAAAAGCTTTGGTGAAGTATTAAAGCCTGAGACAATTAACTATCGTACTTATAAGCCTGAAAGAGATGGTTTATTCTGCGAAAGAATTTTTGGACCGGTAAAAGATTATGAATGTGCCTGCGGAAAGTATAAGCGTATCCGTTATAAAGGTATTGTGTGCGACAGGTGTGGTGTGGAAGTAACGGAGAAGAAAGTACGCCGTGAAAGAATGGGCCACATCAAACTGGTGGTGCCGGTGGTACATATCTGGTATTTTAAATCATTGCCAAATAAAATTGGTTACCTGTTAGGTATGAGCTCTAAGAAATTAGAGACCATCATCTATTATGAAAGATTTGTGGTGATCAATTCAGGTATCCGTACAGATAAAGGACAAAACTTTGGTGATCTGTTGACTGAAGAAGAGTACCTGGATATCTTAGATACATTGCCAAAAGATAATCAGCATTTGCCCGATGAAGATCCCAATAAGTTTTTAGCGAAAATGGGTGCTGAGGCAGTTCATGATTTGCTACAGCGTATTGACCTGGATCAATTGAGTTTTGATTTGCGTAATGCTGCAGCAAGCGAAACATCTCAGCAACGTAAAGCGGATGCCTTAAAGCGTCTAAGCGTTGTAGAAAGTTTCCGTGATGCTAACAAAAGAATTAACAACCGTCCAGAATGGATGGTAATGCAATACATTCCTGTTATTCCACCAGAACTGCGTCCGTTGGTTCCATTAGATGGTGGCCGTTTTGCGTCTTCTGATCTGAATGATTTGTATCGTCGTGTTATTATTCGTAACAACCGTTTGAAAAGATTGTTAGAGATCAAAGCGCCTGAAGTGATCTTGCGTAATGAAAAACGTATGCTGCAGGAAGCGATAGACTCCTTGTTTGATAACAGCCGTAAATCAAATGCTGTAAAAGCAGAAGGCGGACGTGCTCTTAAATCATTGAGTGATGTTCTGAAAGGCAAACAAGGACGTTTCCGTCAGAACTTATTGGGTAAACGTGTTGATTATTCTGGTCGTTCTGTAATTGTGGTAGGGCCTGAGTTGAAAATGCATGAGTGTGGTTTACCAAAAGATATGGCTGCTGAATTATTCAAACCATTTATCATTCGTAAATTAATTGAAAGAGGTATTGTAAAAACAGTAAAATCTGCCCGTAAACTGGTAGATAAAAAAGAAGCTGTTATTTGGGATATCTTAGAAAATATTTTAAAAGGGCATCCTGTAATGTTGAACAGGGCTCCAACACTTCACCGTTTGTCCATCCAGGCATTCCAGCCAAAATTGATTGAAGGTAAAGCGATCCAGTTGCATCCGTTGGTAACAACGGCGTTCAATGCGGATTTTGATGGTGACCAGATGGCGGTGCATGTGCCTTTGAGCAATGCGGCTATTTTGGAAGCCCAGTTACTGATGCTTTCTTCTCATAACATTTTGAACCCACAGAATGGTACGCCAATCACCCTTCCTTCTCAGGACATGGTTCTTGGTTTGTATTACATCACCAAGGGTAAAAAATCTACTGATACTGAAAAAGTAAAAGGTGAAGGAAAAGCTTTTTATTCCGCTGAAGAAGTGATTATTGCTTATAATGAAGAGCAGGTAGACCTTCATGCACATATCAGGGTTAAGGCTGACTTTAGAAATGATGACGGTAGCTTAACCCACAAATTAATCGAAACAACAGTAGGCCGTGTAATATTTAACCAGCATGTTCCAAAAACTGTTGGATTCATCAATGCTCTATTGACTAAAAAATCATTGAGGGAAATCATTGGTGATATTATTAAATGGACCAACGTACCAACTACGGCTAAGTTTCTGGATGATATTAAAACATTAGGATATCGCATGGCTTTCCGTGGTGGTTTGTCATTCAATATTAATGATCTGATAATTCCTGATATTAAACAGCAATTAATTGATAATGCTAAGGGTGAAGTAGATGAGGTTTGGGATAACTATAATATGGGTTTAATTACCAATAATGAACGGTATAACCAAACAGTAGATATTTGGAGCCGTGTGGATACCAAGATTACTGAAACATTGATCAGGGAACTGGCGGCAGATAAGCAAGGTTTTAACTCTGTTTATATGATGCTTGATTCAGGTGCCCGTGGTAGTAAGCAACAGATCAAGCAGCTTGCTGGTATCAGGGGATTGATGGCTAAGCCACGTAAATCTGGTTCAAGCGGAAGTGAGATCATTGAGAACCCGATCCTTTCCAACTTTAAAGATGGTTTGAATGTATTGGAATACTTTATCTCTACTCACGGTGCCCGTAAAGGTTTGGCGGATACTGCCTTAAAAACAGCAGATGCCGGTTACCTAACCCGTCGTTTGGTGGATGTGGCCCAGGATGTGGTGATTAATGAAGAAGATTGTGGTACACTCCGTGGTATTGCTACTTCAGCATTAAAAGATAATGAAGATATTATTGAACAATTATCAGACAGGATAGAAGGACGTACTTCACTGCATAATGTATTTCATCCTGTATCAGAAGAGTTACTGGTAGCCGCCGGCATGGAGATTACAGAAGATGATGCAAAGAAAATTGAAGAAAGTGGAATTGAAAATGTTGAAATACGTTCAGTACTTACCTGCGAAAGTAAGAGAGGCGTTTGTGTAAAATGTTATGGTAAGAATCTTGCCACAGGTTATACAACACAACGTGGTGATGCGGTTGGTATCATTGCTGCACAAAGTATTGGTGAGCCTGGTACACAGTTAACGTTACGTACCTTCCACGTGGGTGGTGTGGCTGGTTCTGCTTCTGTAGAATCTACTATGCCAGCCAGGTTTGATGGCACTGTTCAGTTCGATGGTTTACGTACAGTGTCTACAGAAGATGCTGATGGTAAGAAAATACATGTGGTAATTGGCCGTACTGGTGAGGTGCGTATTATGGATGTTAAAAATGATCGTTTACTGATCACTAACAATGTACCTTATGGCGCTACACTCAATGTAAAAGACGGACAAAAAGTAAGTAAGGGAGATGTAATCTGTACATGGGATCCATTTAACAATGTTATTGTTTCTGAAATTGTCGGTACTGTTAAATTTGATGCTGTACTGGAAGGTATCACTGTTCGTGAAGAAGCGGATGAACAAACTGGTCATAGAGAAAAAGTGGTTATCGAAACAAAAGATAAAACTAAATTACCTTCTATCATGATTGAAGGTAAAGAACACAAAACTTATAACTTACCGGTAGGAAGCCACATCGTGGTGGAAGAAGGCGATGAGGTAAGAAGTGGCCAGGTAATGGTAAAGATTCCAAGGGTATTAAGTAAGTTGAAAGATATTACAGGTGGTCTGCCACGTGTAACTGAATTATTTGAAGCAAGGAATCCTGCTAACCCTGCTGTTGTATGTGAAATTGATGGTGTGGTAGCTTTTGGTAACATCAAGCGTGGTAACAGGGAAATTATTGTTGAAGCAAAAGATGGTGTGGTGAGAAAATACCTGGTTCCATTGACCCGCCAGATACTGGTGCAGGATGGTGACTTTGTAAAAGCTGGTGCAGCATTGAGTGATGGACAAATTGCTCCTGCGGATATACTTTCAATCAAAGGTCCGTTTGCAGTACAGGAGTACGTAGTAAATGAGATCCAGGAAGTTTACCGTTTGCAGGGTGTGAAGATCAATGATAAACACATTGAAGTGATCGTTCGCCAGATGATGCGTAAAGTAACTATTGAAGATGCTGGTGATACCATTTTCTTAGAAGGAGATGTTGAAGATAAATTAGACTTCAATATGGAGAATGATAATATCTACGATAAGAAAGTAATTACGGAATCTGGTGAAAGCGGAAAGTTGAAACCAGGTCAGATCGTTACTATCCGTGATATCAGGGAAGAAAATTCTATCCTGAGAAGAGCAGATAAGAAACTGGTGGAATACCGTGATGCAAAACCATCAACCTCTTCTCCGTTGTTATTGGGTATCACTAAAGCTTCATTGGGTACACAAAGCTGGATATCTGCGGCATCGTTCCAGGAGACTACCAAGGTGTTAAGTTCTGCAGCAATACAGGGGAAAACGGATCTGATGATGGGCTTGAAAGAGAACGTTATCACCGGTCATCCAATACCTGCAGGTACAGGCTTACGTGAGTTTGAAAATATGATTGTAGGCAGCAAAGAAGAATATGAGTTGCTGATGACTACAAAAGAAGCGATGAGCTTTGATGAAGAAGAGTAAGAATGTGTTTTTAATAATACTGAATAAAAAATCAGGCTGTCTATTAAGACAGCCTGATTTATTTTATAGAAATTTTATTAGAATGATTAAGAAACAGTTTGTGATTGATTTTTTACTTATCCATTAAAATTCTTTTTATGAAAACTTCACCGCTAAGAACCACCTTCAATGTGTAAATGCCAGCAGGCCAATTTTCAAAATTATTCATGCTGATTGTATTGGAACCTTTTTGAACAGATGTGGCCAGTGATCTCATTATTTTACCAATATTATCATACATGCTGATTTGAATTTCCCCTGTAGATTTAGCAAGAATATTGAGTTTTACTAAATCTTTAACCGGGTTAGGTGCAATATAGATCTTGGATTTAGTAATGCCATTTGCAAGATCGAATTTTATAGTGTTGCTATATTTAAATTGGCCCCCAGTGTTAAATATTTTAAGTCGATAATAAACAATAGTAGCTGATGTGTTTTGAACATCGTTAACAGCAGATAATTTACTACTTGACAACCTGTTTGTTTTAGCATATACTCTTTCTGTTGCAAAAAAATGAATACCATCTGTGCTTCTTTCAATTTCATAATTATCTACCGGTTCATTTTTTAGTGCATTCCATGTTAAATGAACCCTGTCATTTAAAAGACTGCCTGAAAATGATAAATCATTATTGAGCAGAATACCACAGTCTAAATCGTAATTAATTGTAATAGTATCTGATGAGAAAAAAGGACAATCGGTATTTAATTTTTGTGTAACGATATAGGTGCCCGGAGCATCAACGTATACGGATGTTTTGACAGATGTGTCAGCGAAATGGCCGTCAACAGTGGACCAGTTATAGGTGGATGTGTTGATTGGATTAGTTATCCTGATATTACTGGTACTTACAAAACCACAAAAAACAGGAACATCTGTAAATAGATCAACTTTTGGTGCATCAAATAGTTTAAAAGGCGCTACAAAGTCTTTTAGTTCTGCAGTGAAAGAAGTGGAAGCCCTTGTTTTTGCCATTACTTTTTGAAATGGTCTGTCGCAGGTTGTTCCGCCTAATAATTTAACAGGGTCAAGTCCAAGTTTACTAAGGTTTACTGCAAATTCCATAAATTGACGGGAATGATAAAGAGTAGTAAATGTTCCATTTCCTAAGACCAGCCCAAAAGGACCAGCCCACACTAAATTACCACATTGTAATCCTGTATAGAAAGGGCCTGAAGTATTTGGTATAATACTGGCATAGCCAAATTGAGAACCATTATTTGCACCATCAAATTGACCTGACCAGCTAAAGGCTGCCGGGGTTATAGAGAGAGAACTTTTATCAATCCAAATTCTTGCTTCAATCATTGTTAACCCAGCACTCCCGTATTCTGATGTGAGAATAATGTCCCCTGCTTTAAGAATATTTCCAGTCGCATCAAATTCCCATGAGGTATGACCGGCATCTGGGCCGTAGCCTGTAAATGTGTGGGTATTTATATCATAGAATATATCACTCTGGTACATTTCAAAATCAAAGTAACGGTTGCCCGTGGTATTTTCTATTGAGATTCCGCAAAACATCCATAAAGAATCTGCCGCAGTCTTACCCTCTCTTTTAACATGTACAAACACATCGAGTATCTCATTCTTATCCGGAACGGACTGGGATACAGGTGTGCTCCAATCAGCGGGAGTCATTCCATTTTTATTCGATCCTGAAGCATAAACTGTGGAATCATCACCATGATAATCACGGACAAATACAGCATCCATTAAAAGTGAATTATTAACAACTGAAAAAGAAGGATAGCTCATTCTTCTTATAATAGTGGTATTCCTGCTTGCAGCATTTGAGATGTACCCGTTATAAATGGCTGCAGCTCCTGTAGTATCAATAACGCCTATGCCAGTGCCTGAATTTCCAGAGATATACCAATCATCATTTCCACCTAAGGGCAATAGATTAAAATAATTTGCTTTTAAATCAGCATCCACGCCAAAGTTAGCTTTAATAGAAGCTGCACTGATTTGTGCTGAACCTGTTGCCGATAAGATTATGAAAGTAAGTAATTGTAAAAGTGTTTTCATAAGTTGGGGTTGGATTTGAAAAAATGATACAATCAATATAGTCAAGTTGATAATATATTGATAAATGCGCCTTATTACAACAAACTTAAATATTATTATTGAAACTATAGAGCCAACGGAAAGCACACATTTTTATTGTATAGATGATCAAAAATTTATTAGTTATAATAGACTAACAAAAAGAGTTTATTCTTTGTTAGCAGGGTATTTAGACTTCTAATGTAAGTATCAAATTTTGGTAATCATAATCCCTGCCCACACAGACAGTATGCCTGTTAGTAAACTGATAAGTATATAGGTGAATGCAGTTTGATAATTACCTGCATGAAGCAGTGCAAGGTTTTCTGAAGAAAAGGTGGAAAAGGTGGTATAGCCGCCGCAAAACCCGGTTATCAGTAAAAACTTAAGGTCGGTATTTATCAGTTGGTATCTTTCAAATAAACCAAGTAATATACCAATTACCAGGCAGCCTAAAATATTAGCAGTAAATGTTGCAAAAGGAAAAACTGATGGATAATGTCTGGATATAAAAATGTAAGTAAGATAGCGGCAAATACTGCCGATTGCTCCACCAATTCCCACTAAAAAGATTGTTCGAATCATCGTTGTTTTATTGCATAACTGCTGTCTGGCATTTAAAAATAAATCCAATGCAGCGATGTTCAAAATTTATTTATTTAATAAAACTTCGTTTACCTGCAAACCTTCCAAATTTCCTTATTAGAACTATTGTTGTCCGACAAAAGTACAAAAAAGGCATAACCCTTTGATGTAACCCTTTGTGGTACTACATTTCCATTTTTAGTTGTAAAGCAGGGGGTGC
>JAYVLZ010000328.1:0-6806 GCA_043759175.1 Chitinophagaceae bacterium
ATGAGTATCAACTTTTTATGTCAAAGAACTGTAAAAACTGTTACCTATGTTGTGCTACAACAAAAAGTGTAACCTATGTTATGCTATTTATCAACTAATGTTTATAACAACGCAACGCTAATGATGAAATATAAGTGTGAATTTTCTAAACCACTTGAAAGATTTTTAATGAATGATCAACCCTTTACTTGCCCTTATTGTGGAACAAGATGTGAGGAGATTGCAGACTTCCATCATACCAATTCGAAACTATTTGTACAACAATGTTTGAATGAGAAATGTGGCTTTATAAGTACTGAAGAAGAAGATGAATATTACCTTAAATTGTGGGGAATAATATAACCCTGCATGAAAGAAGGACAAAAATTATGGACAAGGCAAGAACTCATACTTGCTGTAAATCTTTATTGCAAGATGCCTTTTGGTAAAATGCACAAAGGCAATAAAGAAATAATTCAGTTTGCTGCACTGATTGGAAGAACGCCTTCATCTGTTGCTTTGAAACTTGTAAATTTTGCAAGCTTCGATCCAACTTTGAGAGAAAGAGGAATTAAGGGGGCTTCGAATGCAAGTAAACTTGACAAACAAATTTGGGATGAATTTTATAATAACTGGGATGCTGCATTGATAGAAAGTGAAAAGCTGTTGGCGACAAAAAAACATACCACTATTGAAAAATTGAATGAGGTAAATGTAGATGATTTACCAAGAGAAGGAAAGGAAAAAGAGCGAGTAAAAGTCAGGGTGAATCAATGCATTTTCCGGACAATCATTTTGGCAACTTATAATAATACGTGTTGCATAAGCGGAATTAATAATCCTGATTTGTTGATTGCAAGTCATATAGTAGCCTGGAGTAAAGATGAAAAAAACAGATTGAATCCGATGAATGGTCTTTGTTTAAATGCTTTGCATGATCGGGCATTTGATAAGTTTTTAATTACAGTTTCGGCAGATGATTATAAAATCAGGATTTCAAAAAAACTTAAACTAAAAAACTCGCCTGAAAGTATTGTACAAAATTTTTTCGCCTTAGATGGGCAAGCTATTCAATTGCCTCATAAATTTTTGCCATCAAAAGAATTATTAAAAATACATAATGACTTCTTTAAAGAATAATATTAAGTTCTGTTATCTGTACCAGGATGCTGGTAATTACAAAAAATACAATGAAGTTGCCATACAGGCTCAGGAGTGTTAGGCAAACGAAAAGCTGTTAGGCGCTGGAATAAGGCATGGGTTTGTGTGTTGGGTTTCCAGTGCAGCCTTATTACTACTATCATCATAAACATACGGCGTAAAAAATAGTGCTTTAATTCTTCTGTTAGGAATTAGCACTTAGGTCGCACTTTAGAATTAGATATTTTACATTTGCGGATGGATATTTTAGATAAATTTAAAAGCGTGAATTCTTTGACATTTTATAAACGATTTAATGATGATGATTCTTGTTTTGAATACTTATCCATGGTAAAGTGGAAATCTGGTTATGCTTGCAAAAAGTGTTCGAATAAAAACTACTGTGTTGGTAAATCAACCTACTCAAGACGATGTACCAAATGTAAGCATGATGAGAGTGTTACTGCAGGAACGATGTTTGACAAGGTTAAGTTTTCAATGCAGACTTGTTTCCATATAATTTTCAAGATATGCACCAAAATAAAAGGAATGTCAGCCTTGGAAATATCAAAAGAGTTTGAGACACGTGTGATGACCTGTTGGAAATTTAAATGGAAAGTGCAGCAAGCAATGAAAAGCAGCAGGAATAACCTTTTGAAAGGCGAAGTGCATATTGATGAATTCTATATTGGTGGACCAGAGGAGGGTAACCCAGGAAGGAAACACGGTAAAAAAAGGTTAGTAGTTCTGGCATTGGAAATAATTGATGGAAAAAATATGGGCAGGGCATACGCAAAGCTTATTGAAGAAGCCACAACTGATGAGATTTTATCTTTTATGAACGAGTATATAGATAAAAAAGCCAAGGTTATAGCAGATAAATGGGCAAGTTATATTTCTATAAAAGAGTCCTACCCATTATTGACGCAAAGAAAATCAGATAAAGGGAAAGGCTTTAAGGAATGGCATATACATGTTATGAATATACAGGGGTGGATAAGAGGGATACATCATCATTGCTCTAAAGAGTATTTACAAGGCTATCTGGATGAATATCACTTTAGATTCAACAGACGAAATTCGATGGCAACAATTTTTCATGTACTAATTGAACGTATGATGCAGACTCCTCCTATTCGGTTAGAAAATATTCAAAAACAGAGTGCGACCTAAGTGCTAATCCCTATCTTCTGTATATAAAAGCACTTTTGGGTGTAATAATTTTGGACGGCTTTTAAATACACTGGCATTAGTAACAAGGGGACGCCATACAGATTCAGGAGTGTTAGGCAAATGAAGAGCTGTCAGGCTTGAATGAGGCATGGGTTTGTGTGTTGGGTTTCCCAGTGCCGCCTTATTACTACTGTCACAATAAACATACGGGGTAAAAAATAGTGCTTTAATTCTTCTGCATATAAGAAAAGACTTTTGGGTGTAATAATTTTGGACGCCTTTTAAATACATCGGCATTAGTAACAAGGGGACACCGGACGGGAGTCCGGCGCCTGATGGGGGTGTATAACTTCCAGATAACTCCAAAATAACGTTTCATAATTTCACACATTCAGATACATCCATTCAACATTAAAAACAACAATTATGATCAAGTTACAAGTCATCGGCAATCTGGGGAAAGATTGCATCGTAAAAGAAATCAATGGTAAAACCGTAATCAATTTCAGCGTGGCACATTCAGAACGTTATAAAGATTCACAAGGGGTGCAAAAAGAGCGTACCACCTGGGTAGAATGTGCTTACTGGACAGACAAAACTGCAGTAGCACAATATCTTATTAAAGGAAAAACGGTGTATGCTGAAGGTACTCCGGAGGCGGAGGGTTATACCAATAAAGACGGAAATGTTGCAGGTACCCTGCGTATGAGGGTGCAGTCAGTTCAGTTGTTAGGCGGTAACAATAGCGGTGATAACCAGGGAGCGGCACCGGCCAATAATTATTCTTCCCAAAATAACAATACTGTTGCGGCTCCAACACCGGCCATGGCTGCTGCTACCGCACCGGCAGCCATGACTGATGCTGCAGATGATCTGCCTTTTTAAATTTATTTTTCTTTATTAAAAAGCGGCATTTTTTATGTCGCTTTTTTTGTTGGGTGGAGTTGGGGCAATCAGGTTAACAGTAAGGTTTGGTTTTGCAGATAATCCTTAAATACAGGACGAACTAAACTGGATAATTTTGCCATACCGGAAAGACAATCTTTCTATAAATAAAATTGCTTTTATATCTCCATTAGTTTTCTACATATTTGGATTACTCAAATAAAAAGAGGCTGTCCTTTTAAGACAGCCTCTTTGTATTTTTAAAAGAGAAGGTTAATTATTTTTAAAAAATTTCTGTGTTTTTATTTTATGGTCATAGATTAATGTTATTAAATAAGTGCCATTGCTAAAATCACCCATACTGAGCTGCTGCATATTTTTACCTGCTACAGTTAAACCAGATTTTGTAAACATAGTTCTGCCAATAACATCACTAATCCTTATTTCGAATTTATTTCCTTTTTTTAATGAATAAAAAACTGCTGTAGCTGTCCTTTGCACAGGATTGGGATAAATACTGAAATGTAATTCAGTTGCAAGAATTTCATCCTTCGATGGTGTTATTGTAATTGGCACTTGATTTACCGTTACAGATTTACTTGATGAAGGAGAACTGCCGCAGGAATTTGTTGCTTTAACTTTTATTGAACCTGATTGTGTACCAAAGTTTACTTTTATAAGATTGGAGCCCTGACCACTGAAAATAGTAGCGCCGGCCGGTACGGTCCATGCATAGGTCACCCCTGCAACATTGGGAACACTATACTGAACCTGGGATGCGTTTGAAGCAACTGCAGCAGCTCCTGTAATTGTTCCGGGTGTTGCCGGATATGTTGGGCCATCCGCAATAGTGATGGTTTTGCTTCCCGTGCATCCCTTGGTATCTGTTACAGTATAAGTATGAGTACCTGCAGATTGATTGGTGAAGGTACCTGTTCCGGTATAAGGCGAAGTGCCTCCCGTTGCCGATACGGTCACATTCGTGGTTCCACCTGCGCACGGAATGATTCCAGGCACTGCAGTTACGGTAATTTTTGCAGGCTGGGGAAGATAAACGCTGATTGATGAAATGCACCCCCTGGCATCTGTTACGGTATATGTATAAAGACCCGATGGTTTATTAGTAAAGGTGCCTGTTCCAGTATAAGGGGCAGTGCCACCACTTGCGTTCACAACAATACTGGTTGTGCCGCCAAAACACGATATAGTCCCTCTCATCGCAAAAGCATTAAGTTTAGAAGGCTGACTTATATTAATAGTCGCACTTGCCGAACATCCTTTACTATCTGTTACGGTGTAGGTATGTGAACCTGCAGCCTGGTTTGTAAAAGTCCCGGTTCCTGTATATGGCCCAGTACCCCCCGTGGCTGTTACATCAACATTAGTCACTTCACCAAAGCATTTGATTACACCAGGAGTAGCAGAAACGGTGATTGCTGCAGGTGAAGGCAAATAAACAGCAATTGTTGCAGTACATCCCTTAGCATCAGTAACGGTGTAATTGTGAGTACCTTTTGTTTGATTGGTAAAAGTACCTGTACCAGTATAAGGTGCTGTACCGCCTGTGGCGTATACGGTAACACTCGTTGTACCGCCATAGCAGGCAATAGTACCCCTCATTGCAGTTGCCTTTAATACTGCTGCAGGTTCCTGAATCGTGTAGCTTGCTGCAGAAGTGCAACCACCCGATGCCGTTACTATAACACCATACGAGCCAGCTGAAAGTCCGGAAATATCTTCTGATGTTGCAGTGAAACTATTGGGACCTGTCCAGGCATAAGTGAATGGATTGCTACCTCCCGTTGTGGTTAAATTGATTGAACCTGTACTCCCGCCTTTGCAGGCAACATTAATTGTGGTTGCTGAGAGTGATGGTGGTGTACATCCATCGGCAATTATAAAAGTAGCGCTAATAGTATGAACTGACGTTACATTCGTAAATGTATAAGTAGTAATAGCTCCCAGGGAAACTCCATCTACAATTACATTCTGAACATTAAAACCACTGTTTGGTGTGATGGTGTACGTTTGATTAGCACCGCAGTTTACACTCGTAACACCGCTTGGAGAAATGCTTCCATTAGCTCCTGCGCTTGCGGTGATGTTATAGGTAAGTTGTGAGAAAGTTGCACTGATGGTATGTGTTGCTGTTACATTACTAAAAGTATAAGTTGTAATGGCACCCTGTGATACACCATCTACTACAACATTTGCAATTGCATAACATGCATTTGGTGTAATGGTATAGGTTTGGTTGGTACCGCAGTTTACACTGGTTGTGCCGGATGGTGTTACCGTTCCATTTGCCCCTGATATAGCTGTAATGTTATAAGTAAGCGGTGAGAACGTTACGCTAATAGTATGCGCTGCTGTTACATTCGTAAAAGTATAAGTACCGCTGGTAACTGCCGCAGGATTATTTACACCATCTACTAATACGGTAGCTATTTTATAACAGGTGGCTGCGGTAATTGTAAATGTTTGATTGGCTCCGCTGGTAATACTTACTGCTCCACTTGGTGATATACTTCCGTTAGCACCGGCACTTGCTGTAATGGTAAACGCACCAGATACAAACGTTGCGCTGATAGTATGTGCTGCTGTTACATTTGTAAAAGTATAAGTTGTAAGTGCTCCCTGTGACACGCCGTCAACTACCACATTTTGAACATTAAAACCTCCCGACGGTGTAATCGTATATGTTTGATTGGCTCCGCAATTTACAACGGTTGCACCGGCTGGCGTCACCGCCCCATTCGCTCCTGATGTGGCCGTAATGTTATAAGTAAGTTGTGAGAACGCTGCACTGATAGTATGCGTTGCTGTTACATTGGTAAAGGTGTACGTGGATATAGCACCCTGTGATACACCATCTACTACAACATTTGCAATTGTATAACATGCATTTGGTATAATGGTATAGGTTTGGTTAGTGCCGCAGTTTACACTGGTTGTGCCGGATGGTGTTACCGTTCCATTTGCCCCTGATGTAGCTGTAATGTTATAAGTAAGCGGTGAGAACGTTACGCTAATAGTATGCGCTGCTGTTACATTCGTAAAAGTATAAGTACCGCTGGCAACTGCCGCAGGATTATTTACACCATCTACTAATACGGTAGCTATTTTATAACAGGCGGCTGCGGTAATTGTAAATGTTTGATTGGCTCCGCTTGCAACACTTACTGCGCCCGTTGGTGATATAGTGCCATTGGCTCCGGCACTTGCAGTAATAGTATAATTAACAGCAGGCGTATTTAAATCACTTTCCCAAATACCCCTGCCATAAGTACCTGCTCTTAATTTACCGGTTGGATAAAATATTTCAAGGTCTCTTACTGCAACATTCGGAAGGGCTGTCATAAATGGAGCAAAAGAAGATAATGTATTATCTATGTAATACACGCCGATGTCTGCGCCGATATAGATGGCATCATTTGCACTGCCATTTGTATATAATACTTTGTTTATAGGTAAATTAGGAAGCCCGGTTGAAATGTTGGTCCAAGTGGTTCCTCCATCGGTTGATTTGAAAACTTTATTTGCCGCACTATAACCAGAGAACGTTACCCAAACTTTATTGGGATCAGTATTGGAAACCGTAATACTTGTTAAAGCTGCACTCCCCGCAG
>JAYVLZ010000329.1:0-15700 GCA_043759175.1 Chitinophagaceae bacterium
AGCCATTGGAATTTTAAAAGAAAGCAATCACAATAAGAAAAAGAAATTTCAATATTTGATTGAAGGATGGGGTATTGATCTGCAAAGTGAACATGAAAGATATTTAGTGGAAAAACATTTTAAAAAACCAGTGATCCTTACCAATTATCCTGCAGCCATCAAAGCATTTTACATGCGCCAGGATGATAACTGTGAACCAGGCAGGCAAACAGTTTCTGCAATGGATATTTTAGCGCCGGGTATTGGTGAAATGGTAGGCGGTTCTCAAAGGGAAGAACGTTTGGAAAAACTGGAAAAACGAATGAAAGAAATGAATATTCCAGCAGAAGAACTGCATTGGTATTTAGACACCCGACGCTTTGGTGCTTGTCCGCATGCAGGCTTTGGGCTTGGCTTTGAAAGGCTGGTACAGTTTGTTACCGGCATGGGTAATATCAGGGATGTAATTCCTTTTCCGAGGTATCCGAAAAGTGCGGAGTTTTAAGGCCCCACCGTTTAAAGCAAGAACTAAAAAAGCGTTTGAAAATGCCTGCAACTTGTATAAACCCGGGTTTTTTGTTTTACAACGTTTAAATAAAAAGAAATAAATTTACAACATGACATTAATTGTAGAACCCAAAAATAAAAACGAGGAAAAAGTTTTAAAAGCATTTCTCAGTAGTTTAAAAATTGGCTTCCATACAGAAGCTGAGGAAGATGCAGCCTTGTATGCCGCAATGGTAAAAGGCCGCAAAACCAAACTGCTTGGTAAAGTTGAAAAGGAAAGTTTTATTAACAGGTTATCTTCAAAAAAATGAAAGTTGAAATCAGGCAGTCATTTGTAAAGGATGCCTTGAAGTTACAGGCAAATATCCAAAAAGAAATTGCCGATATAATTAGTACAATTGAAAATATAAGGAAGCTTTCAGAATTACCTGCCTGTAAAAAATTAAAGGGATACAAAACAGCATACAGAATAAGGATTGGTGATTACCGTATCGGTTTCTTTTTTGAAAATGATACCATAGAACTGGTACGGGTTTTAAATAGAAAAGATATTTACCGCTATTTCCCGTAAAGTTATTTATTAATAAATAATAGCTGAATGTGGGGGTTCAGACCCCGGTTTCTTATACTATTATTTTTTAGAACCGAATTAAGAATTGATTACTTTCTTATTTTACAATCTACCAAAGTGCTTGAGTTAAACTTTACACCATTCCCCATTCTCTCAACAGAAAGATTATTACTGAGAGCAATAACTACCGATGATGCAAATGAAATTTTCTTTTTACGTTCAGATAAAGAAGTGTTGAAATATCTTGATAAAGAACCTGCAAAATCAATTGACGAAGCAAAGGAATTTATTGAGCGTATAAAAAAAGACCAGGCCAATAATGATGGCATTTTATGGGGCATTACGCAAAAGGATAACCATTTAATTATTGGTACCATTGGTTTTTGGCGTATGCAGAAAGAACATTACCGTTCTGAGGTTGGATATGTGCTCCATCCATCATACCAGGGAAAAGGAATTATGAATGAAGCCATGCAGGCTGTTTTAAATTATGGCTTTGAAACAATGAAACTGCACTCAGTAGAAGCGAATGTAAATCCTTCCAATGCAGCCTCTATTAAATTGTTAGAGAAAAACTGGTTTGTGAAAGAAGGCTATTTCAGGGAGAATTATTACTACGATGGAAAGTTTTTAGATTCGGCTATTTATTCGTTGCTGGCAAAATAAAAACCGTTAGACAAAATAAAACCAGGTTTTGATATAATCTTACATGCTAAAAACGATGCTGCAAAAAAAATTAAAAAGTTCTGATGTTTCCTTATCTTGCTTTTTTAATAAAATTTGTCCGTACATGAAATTCCTGTCATTCATAATATTTGCACTTACCTTTTTTATAGTTTCTTGTAAAAAAGAGAATAATAGTGTTGTTGACAAATTTTGTGAAACAGACTCAGTAACAGACATAAGGGAAGTTTCCTATCACTACAGCTATAATGGCAACAAAATTTCGCAAGTAAATACATTCGACCATGGCACCCCTTATCATAAAATAACTTACTCTTATTCAGACTCCCAACTGATAGAAAAAGCATATTTCTTTATCCCATCTCAGCAAACAACCAGAAAATATAGCTACAAATATGAGAACGGTTT
This sequence comes from Chitinophagaceae bacterium, assembly GCA_043759175.1. GTDB lineage: Bacteria > Bacteroidota > Bacteroidia > Chitinophagales > Chitinophagaceae > Ferruginibacter. Next base: position 2,150 of record JAYVLZ010000329.1, read on the forward strand.
GTTATCGTCAATCACAGAATACAAACTAAATAATACTACATCAATTTTCGCGAAAAAAAGGGTATCCCAATTTATATACAATCTAAAAAGTTTATCGGTTGGCAGAACATTATTTTTTGACACCGATACTATAAATGCTAATTATAAAATAGAGTATTATTTTTTTGGTAGCCCTAATACAGATAGTGCTGTGTTAAATGACCTTAGCAATGTTTCTTTTAAATACGGAATGGATAACAAAAATAATCCCCTTAAAAAAGATTATTTTTTTCTTTCCGACCCAGCTATCGAGTATAATGGATTGATTTTTGATCCTGTATATTTTCCTTTTTTGCTTAATGATAAATTCACTTTTTCCTATATCAGTGATGTCTTGGGGCTAAGTGGCCAATTAAGGGTGGATGTAAATTCATCTGGCAAGCCTTTATTTTTTTTCCTAAAAGCTGGTCTTGATTTCCAGGTATGGGATTATTACTCACAATGCAATTAAAAATGAAAAAATATCTTTTACCAATATTACCAGCGATCGCTATTCTTTTTTCCTGCAAAAAAGATTCCGTTTCAGATATTCAGAATAATAATTGTATGCTGGATTCTATCTCTTTGTATGAGGCCTCACCTAGTGGTACCCGTACCCTCGTAACAGTAGCCAAATTTAACTACCAAAAAAATGAGTTGAAAGAAATAAAAATTTATTTCAGCAATTATTTAACAGAAACTCAAAAACTATTTTTTGATGTTAACAACCGATTAAAATATCAGGAATGTACATTCGGAAACGACCCTTATCTATTACTCAAGAAAGAGTTTTTATTTAATGCCTCAGGCTTATTCTCTGGTATAATAACTTACCGGCAAAAACCAAACAGCAATACTGAGTTTTTTAAATCACAAGAGTTATCTCTGGCTTATGACGGGAACAATTTGACAAATGCTAAGGTATTATATTGGAATCCAGATGGTACGCTAATTCCAGTACAAACAGACACCATAAGTTATTTAAGCATCAACGGCAATGTTATATCAGGACAAGAAACTCAAACCTATAAAATCATGTCAACCGAAAATTTACTTATTAAAAATTCTCAATTTCTACTTGATCCATTTTTTGAGAAATACTCTTTTTATAACGACCGATTGCACTTTATTCCTTTTATACTAAATAAGAATACCACTACAACGTTACTTGGTTATGGTGGTAGCAATATTTTTAATTTCAGAGTTGCGTATGATCAATTTGACCAACCTGAATCTATTTCAAATAATTTTGCAACCTGGGATTATCATTACAAAAATTGTGAATAATGATTTGTTTTTAATTCCCTTATCTCCAGCCTTATTCCTCCCATTCCAGCTCATCCAAATCACAACAACTCCTCGTAGTAATAACATTGTGGTGACTCTTTATTAAATACTGCACAATCACCGCTTCTTCTGAACGGTCATTATATTTTTTATCAAAAGGTATTTCTATTTCAGCAATTTGTTCAAAGCCGGGCTCGGCATTTTTTTGTTTTACCAGCACATTTTTTAATCCCACCGCCAGCCGGTCTTTCACACTCACGGTGGTGGACACCCCAAACAATACTTCGGGCTTTGTTTCAAGCCCGATATTAAAAACATATTGTTCCATCTCTTCAAAGTCAAGGTTCTGGCAATCCATGTACAGGCAGCCATCTCTCAGGCCGTTTACTTTTCCAATATAGCGGTGCCCTTCAGAAATAGATTGCATGATCACATTACCCTGCTCATCTTCTTTCAATACAAAAGGTGTTTTGATAATATTCCTGCTGCCATCCGTTTTTTGGTAATAAAGAAAATAATTACCGGTATAATATTTCTTCACCACGGCCAAAGCAGACTTGCTCATCTCGTACACCACACCCTGGTGCTTTGATAAAGCCGCAGCTGGTTTTACTGCATCATCTTTTGTCCAAAGGTTCCATTCATTAAATGGTACTTTCAAAAAAACCATCAGTGCGTTGATCTTAATAAATTTTGCTTCCCCGCCATTCCAATAACTCTGCAATGTTTTTCCGCTTATCCAGTTATACACCTGGTACTGGCTCAGGCTTGCAAGATGCTGTATAAAATCAGCAATACTTTTTTTACCCAGGCTGTAAATTTCTTTCTCCATCTTCAGCTTGCCGATGATCAAAAATTGTTCAACAAAGTCCGGATTCCTGATCACTTCACGGGTAATCTTTTTATTGATCACTTTTGCCACCTCGTTAAAATGGGTTCGGGTAAATTGTCCCCAATTCAAGAATGTTTTACCGTGCTGCAGCACGGCAATTATTTCCGGGTGATGTTCAGTGGCTGTTTTTATTTTATTACTAAGAAACATGCGGTAATATTTTCCTCCTAACAGGAATCCTTGTGATTAGATCTTTATTCTTTTCAAATCTACCAAATTTTGACTTAAAAAATTTTATGATTGTCAATAGTTTATACTTACTCAAGCCAAATATTTGACGGTTATTTTACTCTGTATGCATACTTTACATTTGAATAACCAAAAAATTAATTTCAAAAACTTACCATGAGAAGAAAGAAATTGCTTATTCTGCTGCTAAAAATGCTGGTTGTCATAGCCTTGGTACCAGCCACAACAAAAGCTCAAAATTTTACAGTGAAAGGAACGGTGAAAGATCCACTGGGAAATCCTTTACAAGGAGTATCTGTAAAAATAAAAGGTACTGGTTCCGGCATCTCTACTACTTCTAATGGAACGTTTTCCCTTCCTGTTACGGAAACCAACAGCTTACTTGAATTTAGCTATGTTGGTTTTAAAACAACAATAGTATCCGTTAAAGGAGATGATAACCTTAATGTGATACTCCAGGAATCTCCCAGCCAGCTGGCTGATGTGGTAGTGGTGGGTTATGGCACTCAAAAGAAATCAAATCTTACCGGTGCTGTAGCATCCATTGGGAACAAAGATTTTAAAAACCAACCAGTCACTAACTTAACCAGCAGCATACAGGGAAAATTATCCGGTATCAATGTTACTTCACCATCCGGTACACCGGGTGCAGGTTTGCTGGTAAGCATCCGTGGTGCACAAAATCCATTGTATGTAGTGGATGGCATACCCATGCTGAGTGAAAGCAACTCTGCATTGTCTACATCATTTAATACTACTGGTGAAGAAGTTGGACAGGGACAAAACATCAGCTCCATTTCCGATATCAACCCGGATGATATTGAATCAATAGAAATTTTAAAAGATCCTTCTGCTGCTGCTATCTATGGTTCCAGGGCCTCTAATGGTGTGGTGCTGGTAACTACTAAAAAAGGAAAGTCAGGAAAATCACAGATCGGTTTTAATGTGTACACTGGGTTTCAAAAAGTGGCAAAGAAAATTGATTTTTTAAATTCAACGCAGTTTGTAAGCTTGATTGAAGAAGCCCGTAAGAATGATCTTAATCTGTACAATGCCAACCCCGATGTGTTCGGAGCAGACTTTGATCCTTCTGTGCTTACAGAACCATTGAACTATTCAGCAGGAAATGTAAATACGGTTTGGCTGGATGAAGTAATGCGTACAGCACCTATCAGCAGTTACGAACTGAATATAAAAGGTGGAAATGAAAAGACCCGTTTTTATATGAGTGGTGGCTATTTTGACCAGCAGGGTATTGTTATAGAAAACTATTTTAAAAGGATCAATGCCCGTGTGAATATCGATCACAGCATCACAGACAGGTTAACTATCGGTGCTAATTTATCCATATCAAAAACTACTAACCGCAGAAGTTTTAATGATGATACCTACAGTGGTATTATTACCAATGCCATTGGTGCTTCTCCTTTAATGCCGGTGTATGATGAGAATGGTAATTATTCAAAGTTTGAAGATTACCAGGCAAGCTGGCTGTCTGACAACCCGGTAAAATCTGCTCATGAAATAAGGGGCTTTACAGATGGGTATCGTTTTTTAGGATCTGCATTTGCTGAATACAAAATAACCTCCACATTAAAATTTAAAACATCCTGGAGTACAGATTATAATTCATTAACCGATAAATTATTTTTATCTCCTATTACCACAGATGGTGAAGCAATAGGTGGCAGGGCTACCAAAGCAAATTTCTCCAGCACCAGTTGGCTAAATGAAAATATTTTGAGTTTTCAAAAATCATTTGATAAACACAATCTGGGTTTATTAGCCGGCTTTACACAACAGGGCACTACATCAGACAGGAATGCCGTTTCAGGACAAGGCTTTCCGTTAGGCAGCGATTTGTCTGATGTTTCTGTTGCTGCCATCATTACAAGAACACCGGTACCACCGGGCGGTAACAACAGGTTACATTCTTATTTGGCAAGAGCCACGTATGATTATGATGGAAGATTTTTGGCAAGTGTGGTGTTTCGTGCCGATGGTTCTTCAAGATTCAACAAAGGCAAACAGTATGGATATTTTCCATCTGTAAGTGTGGGCTGGAACATCAATAAAGAAAAATTTATGGAAGACAGCAAAACGCTGACGGCTTTAAAACTAAGGGCCAGCTATGGTTTTACCGGCGACCAGGAAATTGGCGATTATCAAAACAAACCGCTTTGGCAGCCTGCTATTTATAATGGTCAATCAGGTTTAAAACCAAAACTGATAACAGACCCCAATCTTACCTGGCAAAAAAATAAAGGTATTAATGCAGGTATCGATTTTGAATTCTGGAATGGCATCCTGAGTGCTTCCGCAGATTATTATGTAAACACAAGAACGGACTTATTAAACTATGTGCCCATTGCAGGTAGTACAGGCTTTGCAACATTACTTACCAACGGGGGTGAAGTGGAAGACAAGGGTTTTGAATTTAACATTACTTCAAGAAATATAAACTCGAAAGACTTCAAGTGGAGTACTAACTTCAACATTACTTTCCAAAAAAACACGTTGCTGAAAACACCTGTTGATGATCAGTTACTGAGTGCATTCAATGATCTGAACCCAACACATATTTTAAAAGTGGGTGAAACAGTGGGAAGTTTCTGGGGCGTAAAATTCAATGGTGTTGATCCGCAAACTGGTGATGCAACATTTGAAGACTTGAATAAAGATGGAGTGATTGATGATAATGATGCACAGATTATCGGCCATGCAAGACCAGATTATTATGGTGGCCTTACCAATAATTTCAAATACAAAAATATTGATCTGCAGATCGCTGCACAATTCAGCGTTGGCAACAAAGTGTATAATTTAATAAGACCGGTTTATGAAAATTTAGGCTACAGTAATGATGGCGGGCTTGATCAGGTATATGCTAACAATAGTATCAATGTTTTAAATACCTGGAAAAATCCCGGCGATGTGACAGATGTTCCAAGAGCATCGTTTGTTACTCAAAATTATATTGAAAATTCTTCCATGTTTGTGGAAGATGCTTCTTTCTTCAGAATAAGAACAATTAGTCTTGGTTATACTTTCAGCAAACAATTCATCAAATTTTTGAGTGGATTACGTGTATATGCACAAGTGCAGAATGCTTTCCTTTTTACCAGGTATAAAGGTTTCGACCCCGAAGTAAGTTCCAATGGCGGAAACGTAGACCGTACTGCAGGCGTGGATTACGCAGCGTATCCACCTGCAAGAACATTTACTTTTGGCTTTAACCTGAACCTTTAATCTTTAAAAGAAAACGAACATGAAACCAATCATAAAAAATATACTGGCTTCTTTTATTGCAGGCAGCTTACTTTTTTCCTGTCAGAAATTAGATGTGAATTCTCCAACAGATGTTCCCACTAATGAAGTATTTAAAAATGCAGATGGTTTAAGATCTGCATTAACTGGTTTGTATAGCAACCTGCAACAAAGAGATTATTACGGAGCATATTATCCGTTGATGAGTGATTTGAACAGTGATGTATGCACTGCAGGTGGATATGATATTCCTGCGCTGAATGATATTGGTGCTCATGCTGTAACAGCTTCCAATGTGTATGCAGAAAAAATGTACCTGGCATTATACAAATGCATTGCGAATGCAAATGAAATTTTAGCGGCAGTTGATAATATCAAAGATGTAAACCTGAGTGATGATGAAAGAAAAGCTATCAAAGGCCAGGCACTTGCTATTCGTGGCATGGTGCATTTTGATGCACTGAGAATGTTCGGCTACCACTGGGATCAATCTTCTGCTTATGGCATTCCCGTTGTATTAACGGTGCAGGGCGCTTACGATGTGGTTCAGAGAAGTTCAGTTGCAGAGAGCTACACAGCTATTTTAAAAGACCTGAATGATGCAGATGCTTTACTGGATGGTTCAGACTTAACTGCACAATATGCCAATACACAATTTGTAAAAGGTTTGCTGGCGAGAGTTTATCTCTATCAAAAAGATTATGTAAACGCTGCTGCTTTTGCAACCGCTGTAATTGATGAAGGCAGTTATACTTTACTGGATGCAGAAAAATTCCCCACCATTTATTCCGGAAGACTTTCCTCAGAATCTATTTTTGAACTGAGTTTTGATGCTCAAAATCAAAGTGCATTTAATGGCAGCACTTATGTAAGGCCGGATGCTTTGCGTACAGAAATTTTCTTTTTAGCCAACCAGGGAATGAAAGATTTTTTTGATGCAAGAACCGATGATAAAAGAAGTGAGTTGCTGGATTTTGTAAACAACGATGTGAGTATCTTACCAGATGGAAGAACACAAAAATATCGTGGTGAAGTAACAAAAGATAATCCTGCATACATTTTACGCATTGCTGAATTATACCTGATTGCAGCCGAAGCAAAAAAATTATCCGGTGGTGGATTGGACTATTTAAATACACTCCGTGAAAACCGTGGCATGACAGCTTTAGCAGCAGCAGATGTTCCTGATGAAGAAAGTTTTTTACAGGCTGTGTTAGATGAACGTTTAGCTGAATTAAATTTTGAAGGCCACCGGTATTTTGATCTTGCCCGTTATCAAAAAATACAAGATGTGCTTGGTGTGAATAATACCAATGCTGTATTCCCAATACCGCAAAGAGAGGTTACAGCTACCAATGGAGCATTGGTACAGAACCCTGGTTTTTAAAAAAATTGTACGACCTTTTTTTGAATGCTGCTGAAATGATTAATCATGAAAATAAACAACAATGGTTTTTAAATCCATATTTCCCTACACCCAGGAAGTGATTGCTGAATATCCATTAATGGATAATGCAGCCATCAGCAAATGTATTTTCGCCTCTGAAAAAGTATATCCCATTTGGAAAGCAACCAGCTTTGATGAAAGAGGAACCGTATTAAGAAATGTAGCTGCCATTTTAAAAAGAGACAGGGATATACTTGCCACACTCATCACCAATGAAATGGGAAAAGTAATTGCCGAAGCCAAAGGTGAAGTGGAAAAATGTGCATACACCTGTGAGTATTATGCGGAGCATTCAAAACAATTTTTAAAAGATGAATTGTTAGAAGCAGGATATACAAAAAGCTTCGTCAGTTATGAACCTATTGGCGCTGTGCTGGCCATCATGCCCTGGAACTTTCCTTTCTGGCAGGTATTCCGTTATGCAGCGCCAACACTGATGGCAGGCAATATTACGATGCTGAAACATGCCCCTAACGTTTGCGGTTGTGCCAAAATTATTGAACAGTTATTTTTAGAAGCCGGTGCTCCTGCTGGCGTTTTTCAAACACTCATTATTGATACGCCGGAAGTAGAAAAATTATTAGCAACAAATATTATCCAGGCCGTAACATTGACCGGCAGTGAAAGAGCAGGAAGTTCCGTAGCCGCCATCGCAGGAAAAAATATAAAAAAATCATTGCTTGAATTAGGCGGCTCTGATCCACTGATCGTATTACCCGATGCAGATATGAAAAATGCAGCAACGATAGCAATGCAATCAAGAATGTTGAATGCCGGACAATCCTGCATCGGTTCAAAAAGATTCATTGTGTTGAAAGATGCAATGGATGATTTTATACAAGAGGTAAACCAAATCATTAAAACATTAAAACAGGGAAATCCGTTTGATGCAACTGTTACAACTGGGCCAATGGCAAGATTGGATTTGGTAAAAAATCTACATAATCAATTAGCACAATCACTTTTATCAGGTGCACAGTTAGCTTATGGCGGAGAAATTAACGGCAACAACTTTAATCCTGCGCTGCTATTAAACGTACAAAAAGGAATGCCAGCCTTTGATCAGGAAACATTTGGACCGATGGCCGCTATTATCGAAGCAAAGGATGAAGCAGAAGCAATTGCTTTGGCAAACAATTCGGAATATGGTTTGGCAGGAAGTGTATGGACATCAGATATTGAAAAAGGAATTGCTATCGCCAGGAAGATTACAACTGGTGCAGTCTTCATTAATTCATTAGTGAAAAGTGATCCACGCCTTCCATTTGGTGGCATTAAAAAATCAGGCTATGGAAGAGAATTGGGCAGGCATGGGATTTTAGAATTTGTAAACGCAAAAACAATTGCAGCAGCCCCCTAAATCCCCCAAAGGGGACTTTGAAAGACGCTGAAGGTCAGTTACTGCGGTCGGCACCGAAGGTCAGACCGCTTTGACTGCAACAACAAAATGATAAAGGAAAACATATTCACATTCATCAAATGAGCAACTCACAAAAAATATTAGACAGAAGAAAACAATTTGTTCCAAATGCCATTGGCATCTTCAATCCATCTACAGCAGTAAGTGCCAGTGGCAGTATCATCACAGATGCAGATGGAAAAGAGATGATTGATTTTGCCGGCGGCATCGGTGTGGTAAATGCAGGTCATTGTCCTCCACCCGTTGTTGCTGCCATTGCTGAGCAGGCTGCAAAGATGATTCACTGCAGTTTTAATGTAGCCTCTTACGATCTCTATATGGAACTGGCTGAAAAGCTGGCAAGCTTATTTCCGCATGGAGATAAAACAAAAGTAATGCTCACCAACTCCGGCGCAGAGAGCGTGGAGAATGCGATCAAAATTGCCAGACAGGCAACAGGAAGACAAGCGATCATTTGCTATGACAGCGCCTTTCATGGACGTACCATGATGGCAATGACACTAACTTCTAAAGTTGGATATAAATTAGGCTGCGGCCCTTACGCTCCTGAAGTATACCGCATTCCATTCCCGGATTATTATAAGATGGGTAATGGAATACCAGAAGAGGATTTTTCGGCTATACTACTACGTGAGTTAGAAGAATTCTTCCACACCAATGTTCCGGAAAACCAGGTAGCTGCGATTATCATGGAGCCGGTACAGGGTGAAGGTGGTTTTAACGTGGTGCCAAAAAAATATTTACAGGGACTTAGAAAAATATGTGATCAGTATGGCATCCTGCTGATACTGGATGAAGTGCAAAGTGGTTTTGGCCGTACCGGCAAATGGGCTGCTTACCAGCATTTTGATGTGGTACCTGATATTTCTACCTGGGCGAAATCGATGGGCAGTGGTATGCCGATTGGCTGTGTGATCGGTACGGCATCAATCATGGATAGCTGCAAACCTTCTACCATCGGTGGTACCTATCCTGGCAATCCTGTTTGTTGTGCTGCATCTATTGCTACCATCAAATACATGGAAGAAATTAACATTAATGCCTTGGGTGAAAAGGTGGGCAATATCGTGAGGGACAAGTTTAATAAAATGAAAGCACAGTTTGCTGCCATTGGTGATGTTCGTGGATTGGGAGCGATGATGGCATTTGAATTAATAAAAAATAATGACCCACATCAGCCGGACGCAGATACCTGCAAAAAACTGATTGCCTATTGTGCAGCCAATGGACTGATCGTTATCAACGCTGGTGTAAATGGAAATGTGATCCGCATTTTAAGTCCGCTGGTGATAGAGGAAGTTTTATTAAATAAGGGATTGGATATTATTGAAAATGGGTTGAAAGAAATATTAGGGTAACTGAATTGCCACGGGCTTAAGCCCGTGGCAATTCAGTTTTAAAACAATTACAACATGAAAGCACTTCAATTTATAAATGGCGAATGGATAGAAGCAATTGATAAAAAAACAATTGACCTGATTAATCCTGCTACAGAAGAATTTATTGAGACCATCAGTTTTGGTAATGAGAAAGATTGCAATGCTGCCATTGATGCGGCGCAGGAAGCTTTTTCCACCTGGAGTAAAACCACCCCTTACTTCCGTGCAGGTATCTTAAAAAAAGCGGCTGACTATATCCGTGAGCATGTGGATGAAATTGCAAAAGATATGGTAATGGAAAGCGGCAAACCATTAGCTGAAGCAAAAGGCGAATGGCAGGTTGCAGCTAACTTATTTGAATGGTATGCAGAAGAAGGTAAACGTTCAACTGGTAAAACCATTCCAACCAATCGTGTTGACAAACGCAGCTATACCATCTTTCAACCTATGGGTGTAATTGGTGTGATCACCGCATGGAACTTCCCTGCTTACAATCCTGCAAGAGCATGGGCCGCAGCGTTGGCCGCAGGGTGCACTGTGGTGGCCAAGCCATCTGAGAATACGCCATTAGCTGGGATACATTTGACAAAAGCATTGATTGAATCTGGTTTACCCAAAGGCGTATTGAATTTATTAATTGGAGATGCATCAGCAATCGGCGAAGCCATGTTAAGTAATCCACAGCTTAAAAAAATAAGTTTTACCGGCAGCACAAGAGTAGGGAAAATATTAATGGATGGCGCTTCCCGTACACATACTAAACTCTCTCTTGAATTAGGAGGCAATGCACCAGTGTTGATCTTTGATGATGTAGATGTGGATGCTTTGGCTAAAGCAACATCTATTGCCCGTTTCAGAAATAACGGCCAGGTATGTGTGGCACCACAACGTTTTTATGTACACAAAAATATTTACAACCAGTTTAGTGAATTGGTTACAAAATATGTATCCCAATTAAAAATGGGCAATGGTTTTGAAGATGGCGTGAATGTAGGTCCGTTAATTACCAAAATGCAGCAACAAAGTGTGATTGAATTATTAGATAAAGCAACGAATGAAGGTGCTAAAATTTTAACCGGTGGTACTGCAACAAATGACAAAGGTTATTTTGTACAACCGGCAGTAGTAGTAAACTTAACGCAGCAATCAAGTCTTGCAAAGAATGAAATTTTTGGACCGGTTTTGCCCCTCTTCTCTTTTGATTCCTTTGAAGATGCCATTGCAAAAGCAAATGATACGGAATATGGACTGGCTGCATATATTTTCACCAACAATATTAAAACTGCGATGCTTGCTTCTGAGCAATTGCATTTTGGCATTGTGGGTATTAATGAATGGGCGCCGCATGGAACAGAGTCACCGTTTGGTGGATGGAATTACAGCGGACAGGGGCATGAAAGTGGCAGCGAAGGTTTGTACGAATACATGGAAAAGAAACTGGTGAGTGTGGGTGGGTTGTAACCCCGGCCTCCCCAACCCCTCCAAAGGAGGGGCTTAAGAAGAGTTCAAAATTTAAAACTGTTTTTATAAAATTGAAGTGTTGGGTTTATTGATGATTAAAGAACAAATGAAAGTGTGGAAGATAAAATGTTTGGATTTGGTATAAAGCACCGCTCCCTCTCTACTGAGCGTAGCCGAAGTACGGAGAGGGAGAAGGAGGGTGAGGCCGAATGATGCTTGCTGAATAAAGATAAAATGTACAAGAGTGCGACGCCAATGAAGCTTAATAATAATTCAACAGCCTGGTACAAAAAATAAAAAAAATAAATGCACAAATACGGTATCATATCACTCATTCCGCCATTGATTGTGGTGATCATTGCTATCCGTACCAAATTGTCGCTGGAACCCTTGATCATTGGTTGCCTGGTGGGGTACGTCATTATTGCAAAAGGAAATTTTTTTAATGCAATCATTGAATCTTTTACCAAAGTGATGCAAAATGATTTAATGGTTTGGGTGATCATGGTGTGCAGTTTGTATGGAGCCATTATCAATTTAATGATACGGAGTGGTGGTGTATTGGCATTCGGCAATTACATGCTGAAATTTGCCGGCAACAAAAAACAGTCACTTTTTACTACCTGGATATTTGGCACCTTTTTATTCATGGATGATTATTTGAACGCACTCACCAGCGGCACCACCATGAAAAAAATTACGGATCATTATAAAATCCCAAGAGAGTTATTGGCTTTTGTGGTGAGTTCCACTGCAGTTACTATTTGTGTGATTGTACCCATTTCTACCTGGGTAATTTTTATTGGGAAATTATTGGAAGACAGTAAGCTGGTGCCTGCCGGCAAAGGGATTGCGAATTACCTGCACATCATCCCCTATATTTCTTATGGCTGGATACAATATTTAATGGTGCCGCTGGTGATATTTGGCATCGTGCCCATCATTGGTAAAATGAAAAAAGCAAATCTCCGTGCTGAAACTACCGGCCAATTGATACCGGATAATTCAGAAGAATTTAAAATGGAAGTGGAGGTGTTTGATGAAGAAAAGAAATCCAGTATTTGGTATTTGATACTACCGATTTTAGTCCTGATTTCTGCAACCGTTTTTTTCGATCTGGATGCATTGAAAGGTGTGATCGTTGCATTGATCTTTACCATTGCTTATTATGCTTTTAAAAAAGTAGCACCTTTTAAAGAACTGTCCACTTCTTCTATTGAAGGAATGAAGAGCATGATGTTTGCATTGGTGCTGTTGTTACTTTCTTACCTGCTGAAAGACCTGGGTGATGAAATGGGATTGACACAATATATCATTGATGTGGTGTCCCCTAATGTCAGTCGTGAAATGCTGCCATTGGCCATTTTTCTTTCATTGGGTTTAGTAGCTTTTACTACTGGTAATTCATGGGGGTTGTATGCCATCGCTATTCCATTGGTGATACCACTGGCTGCTGCATTGCATTGTAATATTTGGTTGTGTATTGGTGCGGTGGTGAGTGCAGGTGCATTTGGTGCACATGCCTGCTTTTACAGCGATGCTACCATTTTGGCTGCACAGGGATCGGAGTGTAATAATTATGAGCACGGGATTACGCAATTGCCTTTTGCATTGATTTCATTTACGCTGAGCTGTTTGGCTTATGTACTGATGGGATATTTAGTGCGTCAATAAAAGATGGTTGTATTGCCGAATTGTTGAATTGTTATTGATGGAGTATTTCATTAATGATGATAAAAAAATCGAAAGCGACCAATGATTCAAAGAAAATAAATAATAAGATTGTCTGAAGAATTTAATACGCCATTTGATGCAAACAAAAATAAAACACTATTATAAACAGATCGGCGATGGCCTGGTAGTACGGCACATGCAGCCTTCAGATGCAGATAAACTGGAGGCTTTGCAAAGAATCGTTTTCCCAACACTCGGTGAAGATGAATTGATACTGGCTGCTCATTACCTGCGTCATCTGCAAGTATTTCCGGAAGGACAATTTGTAATCACGGATAGTGATAACATAATTGGAATGACTACAACCATGCGAAGCAATTTTGATTTCAATCATTACCATCACACATTTAAAGAAACTATTGCCGGAGGCTGGCTTACCAATCACAATCCTGATGGCGAGTGGTTGTATGGTTTGGATGTTGGTGTACATCCTGCTTACCGTGGTAAAGGACTGGCA
>JAYVLZ010000330.1:0-3900 GCA_043759175.1 Chitinophagaceae bacterium
CCGGTGGAAGTATTGTTTTTAAAACAGAATACATAGGAGCGGAAATGGTTGTGGTCCACCCAGGGCCGATTTTATTTTTTTCACTGATGATGATGTTGAAATCGCCATTGGTTAAACTGTTCACCGGCTCAAATCCAAACCTTTCACCGGGCAATCCCGGAACAGGGTATCCGGGGCCGTAATTAAAAATTTTAAAATAATTCCTGGAAGATACATTGGTAAAAGAAACCGGGGCATCATCTATTTGCCCTTTTAGTTCCTGGTTGCCTTTTTCATCTACCCATGTTATCCTGTTAAAATTATAATAGAGACTGGAGCTATTGGAATGTTCTTTGAAATATTTCCTGATAACATCAGAAACAATCAGATTATCTGCATGACGCATTACATAAGATACTTCTGTTAAAGGATGATTTTTTATTACTAAATCCAGGCTGTCCAACTGAAGATAAATTTTCTTAATTTCTTCATTAAAACTTTTTTCAATTTGTACAGAGAGGCTGTTTAAATTGTCTTTAAGCCTGATACCTGCTGCCATCAGCAACAGTACCTGTATAATAATAATGGTGATGATAGCTGCACCTATAAAAAAGGAGACTGCAGCAAGCACAAAATCAGCAAAGCTTACCTGTTCATCTTTTCCCATCAGGTAAAATTTTGCCAGAGGCATGGCGATGAGTAACAGCAGCAGTATTACAATGATTGAGTAAATAAAAGTTACCGGGGCCTGGTGTGTTTTTTTAAAATAGTTTTCATACTTTAAAAAACCGCATATCTGTACATCCTCTGCACCCAGCCGGAACGGGTAATAAAACATTTTGTACTTAACACCTTTCAACTGTATATCTTTTACCCCGGCAAACAATGCTTCCTTTTTATCTGCTATCAAACTGTCTGCAGCAATTCCTTTGTTAATACCCAATGCATCGTCTGCATAAATAAGTCCAACATCGTTGTGTAATAATATATAGGATTCAAACAATTCTTTTTTCTGACTGGCAATAGAAGGGGAGATAAAATTTTGTGCAGGAACAAATATCCAATCTGTTACATTTTTATCTGTAGAAAAATAATGCAGGCTGTCGTTATAGATACCTGTAAGATAGACAAGACTGTCAATGGATGTTTTTAATAGGCTGTCCCGGGATGCTGCATTTTTATCAGGAAATATTCTGCCTTCTAAGTTATACAGGTTCAGTTGCTGTTGACGATCTTTAAGATATTTAGCATGATTGGTACCTGTATCTGGTTTTAAAATATTTCCAAAGGCCAACTGCAGGTAATCGTTTCTTTCCCTGATATTGCGGCTGATATTATTTAAAATCAGGAAAGCATTTTTATTAATAATATTTTGATTGCCTGGTATGTAATAAAAATTATAGCCAATAAAAAATACGGCTATCACCAGTGTGATGATCAGAAAAAAAGTAAGCCTTCGCTTTTGGGGTATTATCTTTTTTACATTCATCAGTTTGGCCCGTTTTACTGCTTGTGATCAG
Organism: Chitinophagaceae bacterium; assembly: GCA_043759175.1. Classification (GTDB taxonomy): domain Bacteria; phylum Bacteroidota; class Bacteroidia; order Chitinophagales; family Chitinophagaceae; genus Ferruginibacter. Next base: position 1,500 of record JAYVLZ010000330.1, read on the forward strand.
AGGCGCAACTGATGTAAAGTGCTTAGTATACTTTTATAAAGATTGAAATAAATAAATGATCCTGCAAGTATTTTTAATTTTTTATTTGGAAGTTTTATAAAAACGACAGGTATTTTTTAAGCAGGTAAACCTTACCGGTATTCAATAAAACCCCTGTTGATCTTTACTATTTTCCTGGTGTTATTAAAAACGCCAATACCATTGCTGCTCCCGGAAGGATTGGTATTGCCTTCAATGGTGTGAATAAAACCACCCTCCACTTTTTCTACCAGCCCTGTGTGTCCGTGAGTACCGCCGGTGTGGATGATAAAAATATGCCCCGGTTTTATTAGTGATGGTTTATTAACAGCATCAGCTCCTGCGATTTTTTTACCCAGCGTTCCGTTCCAGTGTGTCATACAATGACCTGTTCTAAGCACAGGGTTTCTTCTTTGTAATTTTTCAGATGCTTTTTGAAAACACCAGTACAAAAATGCAGCACACCAGAAAGTGCCTGCATCTATACCCACGCTGGCCTGGTATTCTTCTACTTTTGCGCCACGGTTACTGCCGGGAGGATCTTCCATTACTCCTATTTGTGATTGTGCAATTTTTATAGTGTCTGTGAGCAACGCACTGGATGCATTTTCTACTACCACTATACTGCCGGCCCCAAATAAGGTAAACCATGTTAATGAACCTACTCTGCCGTCAATTTCAAGCGGCAGCCCATTTTGATCCCGGTGGGTAGCCTGGAAGAGTTTTACTGCATTTACTGTTTTTGGGCCATATGTTCCCGTTAGGTCAAAAGGGCCAAGGCCTGCTTCATTTAATTTTTGCTGGATGGCTTTTACAATTGTTTTATTTGTTTCGCCTGTTTGGATAACTCTGTTAGGGTAATTCATATTTTTTAGTTTAGAAGTTTAGAAGTTTAGGTGTTTAGAATGTTTAGGTTGTCAGAGACCCTTAGTTATTTAAAAAACATCGCTGTTGAAGCGACTGATTTAATAAAAAGGATACCAAATGTTTATGCCAGCAATGCCATACATGTATTATTAATTGATCAGATAAGAATAATAATTGTGGCAGGAGAGGAAAGGTGAGTTAATCAAAAAATATTGAATGATAAAAATGCAGAACAATAGTAATAAGAAATAAAGGCAATGTCAATACCCTTTAAATGGGAGATTTAAAACAGGAAGGTAAAATTTTCAGACTTTGCCCTGCACCACGATCACAATTTCGCCTTTTACCGGCTTGCTGTTAAAATGATCATGCACTTGCTGCAGGGTGCCTCTTTTATTTTCTTCAAATTTTTTAGTGAGCTCACGGCTTACACAGCATTGTCTTTCGGCTCCGAAGTACTGAATAAAATCATGGAGTGTTTTTACTAACCGCATGGGGCTTTCATAAAATACCATGGTTCTTTCTTCTTCTGCCATTTTTTTCAGGAATGTCTGGCGACCTTTTTTTAAAGGCAGAAAACCTTCAAAACAAAAACTGTTGATGGGCAGTCCGCTATTAACCAGGGCAGGTACAAAGGCAGTGGCACCAGGAAGGCATTCTACCGTTACGTTATTTTTTACACATTCCCTTACCAACAAAAAAGCCGGATCGCTGATGCCAGGTGTACCTGCATCTGTAAGTAAGGCCATTGTTTTGCCAGCCTGTAATTGTTCTGTTAAATGCTGTACAATTTTATGTTCATTATGCTGGTGATAAGGTGAGATGGGTTTGTGAATTTGATAATGCTGCAACAATACTGAAGAGGTACGGGTATCTTCTGCCAATATCAGGTCAACTGCTTTCAGCACCTCTACGGCACGGAAAGTAAAATCTCCCAGGTTACCGATGGGAGTAGAGATGATGTATAATGCCATGTTAATGTGCTGATCTGCTAATTTGATAATGTGCTAATTTTTTAAACCTTGAACAGTATTAATAATGTGTTGATGTTCTAATTAGCTAATGTGCTGATTTCTTAAACTTATTACTGCATTTGAAATAAGGAGATGTATGAACCTGAAGAATTAGCACATCAGCACAACTTGTCCCGCCAAAGGCGTGGGTTATTGAATTAGCTAATTAATTGTATCGAATTAGCTAATTAATGGTTACTTCAAACATTTCCATAACTGCGTTGGCCAATAATTTTTTGGCAGCTTCCTCTGCAATAGTCTTTGCTTCGTCTGACGAATTGGCTTCTACCTGCAGGGTAATGTTCTTGCCTATTCTTACATCACTGATGCCATTTAATCCCAGGTTGGCCAGGCCTCCCAGCACAGCTTTTCCCTGTGGATCAAGCAATTCTTTATGCGGCATCACTTTTACTTGTGCAGTATATGTCATGTGGTGGTTTTGTTTTTGAAGGCCAAAGATAAAATAATGTAGGCAATGAAAATAATTGGAACGGCCAGCCATT
>JAYVLZ010000331.1:0-8667 GCA_043759175.1 Chitinophagaceae bacterium
AAGCGGAAGAAAAATTGAAAGCATTGATGCAACAGGAAAAAAACCTGCAGGATAAACTAAGAAAAGTTGATGTGAACTCCCCCAATAAACCGGAAAAAGACTGGTAATAAGCCGTACTTTTATCCGGTAAATAAATTGTATGAAAAAGATAAAATTTTTCCTTGCATTTTTCCTTGCACTTGCTTTATACTCCTGTGTGGATACCGAAGAACGTATTGTGATCAATGCAGATGAAAGTGGCACCTACTCACTCACCATTGACCTTGGCAAACTCATTGAACTGGCTAACCAGATGATACCAGACAGTGCCCGTACTTCAAAACCAAAAGAGAAAAAGGATTCCATTATTTATTTCAAAAATTTTATTGATACCGCACAGAACCTCACTGCTGAAGAAAAAGCATTGTACAGGGATGGATATTTGCATATTGATATGGATGAGGCCAACAATAAAATGAAAGTAGAAATGGGTTGCCCTTTTAAAAACAGTAACCAGTTGACACTGGTAAAAAACAATTTTTTAAAAGTGGCTGACAAACTAAACCTGTTTAATAAAACAAAGGATCAGAGTCTTAATGACATGACTGATAATACTGAAGGCGGCGAAAAAGGATTTGATGATAAAAGCATTAACCCAATGGGCAAAAACGGACTTTTTACAGCGGCTCCCGGAAAGATCAGTAACGTCATCAATGTAACAGATGAAATGAAAAAAAATATGGCCAACGATTCCACCCTGGCTATGATGCAGCAAATGACTATGATGACCGGAGAAATGACTTACCGCACTGTAATTGTTTTACCCAAAACTGTAAAGATTGCAGAAGGACCGGGTAAAATACTTTCTGCTGATGGAAAAACTGTCACCTTTAGTTTTTCATTGACAGACGTGATGGGAACTCCGGAAAAAGCCTCTTATAAAATAGAATACTAACAAACAGCATAAAATTAGCAGCAGGGTAAGTATCCTTTTTTATTAGCTTCCATCTAAGGGTTGCCCCTTGGGTAAATAAACAAAACCGGGTTGGATAACACCGCCGAACCAAAAACGCCTATGGCACCTGGTATTTTAGTGTTGATAAAAACAGGTTCCACAAAAGGGTTTTGAATTGCCTGTAACTGGTCGTCGAGGTCTTTGTAAAACGCTGCTGAATTTTTATCCAGCGACTGAATATATACCCATCCACTGTCTCCCTTTTTATATTCATAAGTAACTTCAATTGACATGGTAATTTTTTGCCCATCCGCATTTTCATCCGTAAAAACAATACGGCCAATATCCGTTACCGGAAATTTTTCAGCAGGGCCCGATACGCAGGTATTAATAAATCCATCCAGCACATGCGCATGGTGTACCGAGGTATCAATCACCCTGTTCATTTGAAAACGGTAATAGTCAAGCCTGCCGGGATGGTCGGTAATTTGTACCAGTACCCCGTCATGGCTGCCGTACACATCAAAAAATTCAGGGGTGTATTCAATCTTTTCAATGGCAACAGGCTGTTGGTTGATGGTTGTGCCGGCTGTAAATATTTTCCCTTCATAGTTCACTTCAAGTGTATACTCCTTTCCATATTCAGCAGCAATATTACCCTGGTAAAAAAGTTCCCACCTGCACCTGAACTTATTAAAAACAGAATCGGCAACTAATATATCTACCGTGGTACCGCTAATAATTTTTACCACCGCACCCCGTGCAAAAACTTCCTGTGGCGAAACCTTTGAACTAAAAAAAGAATTGCTTTTACTGATAAAAATTTGTGGCTTTTTACCGGGATACAACATTCCTTCAATAAAAATTTTACTGGTATGCTCTGCAGGAAAATTGATGGTGATATTTTTTTTGCAGCCTGTACTTAATATTAGCGCTGCAGCAAGGATGACGAATGAAATTTTTACTGTATCCATTTTTTAAAACTTAAAATTGAATGATATGCCAGGAATGATTGGCAATAATGAAACTTGCTTTGCGGTAGGCTTATTTGTCAATGCATCAATTTCGAAATAAACAAAATAAGGGTTCTGCCTGCTGTAAGTGTTGTATAGCCCAAAAACCCATTCTCTTTCATACAACTTTTTATTAAACAGCATGATTGTTTTTTTATTGGAAGCGGATAAATCTAACCGGTGATAAGGAGCAAGACGGTAATTATTTCTTCCTTCATACACATAATAATTTCCTTCGAATATGGTTCCGGAATTCAGTGTACTGATCCTGCCTGCAGGAACGGTGAAAGCTGCCCCGGAAGAATAAACAAAAACAGCACTGAATGTCCATGTTTTAGTAAGCTGGTAGCTTCCTGTTACTGATAATACATGGCGCCTGTCATATTTAAATGGAAATGTTTTTCCAAAATTCAAATCATTAAATTGCTGGTTAGTTTTTAAAAACGTATAAGAAAGCCAGCCTGTAAGCCTGCCCCTGTTTTTCTTCACAAAAAATTCTGCACCATAGCTTTCTCCTTTTCCATACACCAGTAAACTATCAAGGTCAACATTGATCCTTAATTGTTTTCCTTCTCCAAACAAAACCTGGTGCTGCATTTTTTTATAATAAACCTCCACACTGGTTTCTATATCATTGTCCTTAAAATTTTTAAAAAAACCGAATGCATATTGTGTAGCAGATTGGGGTTTTGTTTTATTGCTGGATGGCACCCAGATATCGGTGGGAATACCAGCAGTAGAGTTGGGGATTAAATGAAGGAACTGGTTCATCCGGGTATAAGATGTTTTTAAAGAAGCTGTGGGGCCAAGAGATAATTTAGCAGTGATACGGGGTTCAGTAAAAGAATACGTTTTACCGGATGCAACAAAAACCGGGATTCTGATGCCATAATTAACACTGAGCTTTTTTGAAATATCAAAATCATCCCCAGCATAAAAAGCCATTTCTGCAGAATAAAATTTATTGATACCGGTTTTATTAATGACCAGCCTGTTTCCCTGCCTGGGGATACTGGCAGAAAAAGAGGCAGGGGACAAGCGGTGTTTAGTGTAAATAAAACCGGCTTTTATTTTATGAATAGCAGCAGTAATGGTGAAATCGGTTTTTGCTGTTATATCTTTAACAGCGGTATAAAGAAGGGAATAATAATTATTCTGTGAAGTAGCAAGGGCCAGGTTATAATCATTATAAATGATGGAAGTGTTGGAAAAAATTTTACTTCCAAACAGGTGGTTCCAGCGCAGGGTGCCGGTACTGTTACCAAAATCAGTGATGTAATTTAAACTGTTGGGGTTGTTGTAGGACGCATTGTCATTGCCCTTGAAAAAACTGAAAAACAAATGGTCGTTATCCCCCAGCCCAAAATTTATTTTTGTATTGATGTCGTAAAATTTATACGAATTATTTTTTGAAGTAAGCGGCTTTATTAATAAGTTAACATGGCTTCGCCGGGCAGATACGATAAAGGAAGATTTGCTTTTTTGAACAGGCCCCTGAATAGTAAGATTAGTAGAAAGCAGACCTATACCGCCTTCCACCTGGTAGTTGGTTTTATTACCTTCTTTAAGGGTGATATTTAAAATAGAACTAAGCCTGCCGCCATACTCTGCAGGGAAACCACCTTTGATCAACTGTACATTATTAACCGCATTCACATTAAAAGTGCTGAACAAACCAAACAGGTGATTGGGATTATACACCGTTGCCTCATCTAACTGAACTAAATTCTGGTCCAGGTTGCCGCCACGTACATAGAAGCCGGTTGTGCCTTCCTGGCCGCCCTGTACGCCTGGCAGTAACTGGATAATTTTCATTATATCTTTTTCTCCCATCAGCACCGGTAAATTTTTAATAGCCCTTAGCGGCACATCTATTATTCCCATTTGTGCTTTTTGAACATTGCGGTCATTCTTTCCGGTAACAACTACTTCGCTTAATATACCAGAGGTGTTTTCCAGCAAAACATTCATTTGAATATTTTGTTTTGCAGTTATTTTTTTTGCCTGGATTTTATACCCCTCGTATGAAATAATTAATTCAATAGTATTTGCCGCAGAAACGGTCAAAGAAAAAAATCCATATTGGTTGGTAGTAGTGCCTGTTTTGGCATTTGCATTTACAACGGTGGCACCTATTAATGCTTCCCTGGATGTTTCATCTTTTACATATCCGCTGATGGTTATTTTTTGTGCAAAAGTCGAAAAGCAGATTAGAGTGCAGAAAAAAAAACTGATGCTGCCCATATGTTGCGGTTTTAATGTGACAAAAGCTATCCTTTCAGGCTTACTGTAATTTGAAATAAATGCTATAATTGCAATTTCTTTTTTTCAGAATAAAAAGCAGCAGCATAATTCTTAGCTATACTGCTGCTGAATTAATTGAACCGAGGTTTTTATGAGATGTAAATCCAATTTTAATGTATAATACACTTCATTATTCATGACCAATACGTACAAGTTCTTCATGTTCGTCGCCACCTATTGTTACCTTGGCTTGTATAAGCCCAATGCCAGGTGCATACCATTTGTTTTCAATTGCTCCAGGATTTAAAACGGTATATTCTTTTGTCTTAAGGCAATTGGTAAATGTGCCATACCCTATAGTTACTGTATTATTTGTACTAAGGTTCACGCCCTGATCTAATGCATGCCCAACATAATATTCCTGGTAATAAGGTTGACGATAGTGGGGGTTATTTGGCATAATAATACCGGCCCTGGCGCCGTCAACACCTGCGGCAAAAGTACCTTCTGTACTGAAAGTGCCATCCGGATCATACTTCTTTGTATCCTCACCAAAATACCAAACATCTCCATTATGATCCTGTGCATAGTAGTCGTAAGTGTCTTCCAAAAGATTACCGGTAGCGTGGTCTGTTACGTAATCATGAATCACCATACAGCTGACTCCGAGAATGACTTTTATATCGTGAGTGGTGGCAACATAAATGTCCTGGACAACGGTTTCACCGTTTTCAGTAACTGTATTTCGATAGAAGAGCGTATCACCAGGAATCAAAGGAAAGTATTTGTTATCTACGCCGTCAACAAAACCCTTCGGTTTAACTGGTTTTTCATTTTTTACATTCGCATCTTCTTTAGGATTAAAATTATATTTTTTACATCCCATGATCATGCCCATTACAACGAGCAGGATTACTGTAATTTGATTTGCTTTCATTTTGATTTGTTTTTTTGTTTTGAAAAGATATTTTATTGATTTTTGGTGAACTACAATTTTACAAACCGTAAGCGTAGTCCGCCTGCGAGCCCAACAGAAATAGGATAGGTTTTAACGACACCGCCTTTATTAATGGGATTTAAAGCAAACCTTACTGTTGGCATTAGCATAAAAGAAAACCTATAAGTGATTCTATATTCTGCACCAATGCCTGCCAGGCCGTTAAAATAAATTGATTTCAATCCTTGTATTTTATTTAAAATATCGGTCTCATTGTTAGGGCCACGCTGAATTTCTGTTTCAAGTTTACCCATCGTTAAACAATTAACAGCAATTCCTGTTATGGCTTCAATTTTAAATTTCCCTTTTGAGATGCTATATTTTACAGCTATGGGAATGCTAATGTACCGCAGCTTGTGTGCAGTGGCAGTAACCTTTAAGCTATCTCCCATGGAAGGTGTGGGTTGAGACGAGGGGCTTAAATAACCATATCCCGAAGATATATTCAACCTATATTTTAAATTGCCGTTGTTATCCGCCTGTGCATAAATTGTCTTTGGGTCGAGGGTGATATTTGTATTAGAAAATGTGAGGCCTGATTGTAAAGCCCATCGTTTGTTTAACGTATAGTCAACTAACAAACCGGAAGTCGAGGAAAATTCATGCCGTTCCGTTTTTTTAATTTGCGATGCATTATCCGGCTGATTACTTGTGCCATTATCCTTCAGACTGTATGATGCAAGATCTGGTGAAAAGAAAGCAGTGATTGAAAAACGGGATGGTTTTGTTTCTTTCTTTTTTGTTTGTTGAGCAACAGGATTTTTTGTATCAATCAATGGATTACTTTTAGTTAATGCAAACGATTGAAGGGATTTATTTAAATCAGGTGAAAGAGTTACTGGTGTATTTACCTTTTCTACAGGCAAAAGATTCAATTGCTGTGTAAATTGTATAGGGTTATTGATTTGGTCAAAATTGTTATTTACTATCGGTGTTTGCCTGTGCAAGTCATCAGGCGGTTTGATAAATAAAGTATATTGCTTTAGAGCAGTTGCAGTATTTGTGATATCCTTCACATCAGGGAGGAAATTTTTTTGATATTGTTTGTCATTAATGAAGCTATATTGGCGTGGCATTTGGGAACTATCGTCAGGGATTGCATTTAATGTAGTGTTCTTTACATCTTTTGAACGAAACTGTTCTTTTGAAATAGTGACATTATTATTAACTGATTCGTTGTTTTCATTATTGTTTTCATAAACCATGGCTTTACTGGTAACTTTACCTTTAGTTTTCGCTAAATGATTAGGGACACGCCTGGTGTTTAATTCATAAATGCTAAGACAAATCAATAAAAGCAATAAAAGAAGAGATTGTCTTTTCCAGCCGATAACACTTTTTTTATAGGACTCAGCATTTATTTTATCGAGGCCTGCATTTATTTTTTCCCATATATCAGCCGATGGTTCTTCTTCAAACTGATGGTAAGCATCTTTAAAAAACCTATCCGTATGATGTATATTTCTATTCATAGACCAATAAGGTTAGCGTACTGCCATTTTATTTTTTACCGTTAATACTTTTTGTAAAATAGCCCTTGATGCTGCAAGGTTCGATTTTGAAGTGCCTTCTGAAATGCCCAGCAGTCCTGCTATTTCCCGGTGCTTCATACCCTCAAGCACATACAGGTTAAACACCAGGCGGTAAGCCGGGCTCAGGGTTTGCACCAGGTTTATAAGTTCCTTTGCACTAAGCAGTTCAATAATGGGGCTTGCCCCCGGTGTATCGTGCAGGCGGGTATTAAATTCTATAACGGGCCCTAGGTGAGATTTGTTCCGGTATTTAAAAAGGGCAGCATTTACCATAATTTTTCTCATCCATCCTTCAAATGAACCTGTGCCGGCATATTTATGTATGTAAGTGAACACACGGATAAACCCATCCTGTAAAATTTCTTCAGCCTCTTCCCTGTTCCGTGCATACCACATACAAACCCCCATCATTTTTCCTGCATACAAATGATAAAGCCTTGCCTGCGACTGCCTGTCTTTGGCAATACAACCCTTTATCAATAGTTGCAGTGTATCTGGCAAATTGAAATTAATTTCAGACATAGATATACTATTCAGAAATTTTGGTTGGGTTACAGCAAAAAATTTATTTACCGGCAATGACCAAAAGATGTGCAGGGATAAAAACATAAGGTACGGGCTTGCTTTATACAAGTCTAATCGTTTTCTTTATCCTTTGGTTCATCGGTTTCTTTTTTAATGAAATTTCCGTTGGCATCAAAGATGTAATCAACACCGCCCACCTCAGCTTCATAAGTGATAACGCCGGATGCTGTTACAATTTTTGAAGCCTCTTTAATTTTTTTGCCTGCCAGGTTTTTTGACACATACGCAGCAACAGCCTGCGGCAAAGACGAAACAGCTATTTCAGTTTCAATTTCAACCATGTTCCCGGCGGCATCAATTAAAATACTTGTTTCTATTTTATTTTGTTTGAACCCTGCTTCATATTTGTTATGTTCTTTTTCCCATTTTACATTTTTGGTGCCGGGGTACAGGGACACAAATTTTGCTTTTACCAATGCTGGTATTTCACTTTCCTTTAATTGTTGTGCATAACCGCTATAGAATGATACCATAGAAATGAGCACTGCAAAAATGTTTTTCATTCTATTTAATTTTTAAATGATGAATAAGCAATACTACTACCCGATTCTGGAGAATTTCTGTGGGGTTAAAAATGGAGTGTAAGAACATGCAGGCCGGCGGAAAAAGAAAATTCAACAGTATAATTATAAGTATCACACACCTGCTTTACAATAGCCAGACCAAGTCCGGCCGATTCAGAAGAAGAACTGTCTTTACTGAACCTTTCAAAAAACTTTTCTGCCGGCATTGCTGGGGGGTTGCCTGAGTTGGAAACAATAAGTGAACTTCCTGTTATGGCAATAAAGATTAAGCCTCCGTTGATATTATGCCGTATTGCATTGCCAATGATATTGGAAAGTAAAATATCAGCCAGCAGTGGATCCATTTTTATTTGTATTGAACCGGTAAAATTTTTCTCAACATGGATATTTTTAAACTGGATCATCTCTTCAAAATAATCCAGCTTTGCTTCTATTAGTTTATTCAGGTTCAGCGGCACTTCATCCTTAAACTGCCTGTTCTCAATTTTTGCAAGTAGCAAAAGTGACTGGTTAAGTTTTGATAAACGATTGGTGGTTTCAAATGCCTCCTGTATCATTTTAATTTCCTGCGGTGGAAGATTTTCTGATTGCAAAATTAATTCCAGCTTATTGCGGATGATGGCCAGGGGTGTTTGTATTTCATGTGAAGCATTTTCCGAAAATTCTTTCAGGTTGCGGTATTGCTCCTGGATTTTTTCTATCATTTTTTTTATTTCACTATTCAACTGGCTGAATTCTTCGGTGGATGTTGCAGCAAGCTGCAGTGGTCCGTTTTTATTCAAATCATATTTTCGCAGCTTTTCCAATGTATTGTAAAATGTTTTCCACAACTGGGTGG
>JAYVLZ010000332.1:0-19259 GCA_043759175.1 Chitinophagaceae bacterium
CCGGCTTCTTTGATAGCCAACAAACCATGCACACAGCAATAATCAAACTCAATACCCTGACCAATTCTGTTAGGGCCGCTGCCTAATACTATTATTTTCTTTTTTGAAGATGAAATGGATTCGTTGTGTATCATTATAAAGGTTCGTATAGTTTCAGATTTTTGATAAACCTGAAATCTTTTTTATTGAAAGTGAATAATGGAATATCAAAATGAAGGGCAGTGGCAGCTATAAAAGAATCTGCAGGCATAAGCCCGTGGGAAGAACTGTATTGGATGATTAACTGTTTTGCATTGTCAGAAATTTCTTCAGTAACATTGATGGATTTAAAAACATCCAGTTTTTTTATAAGGCCTTTTTTCTCAACATTTTTTTTTGTTCCCTGTATCATTTCTATTTCTGTAATAATTGAAACAGTAAGTACAGTTTTAGCAAGTATCAAATTTGCCAGTGTTTTATCAGCTATAAGATGATTGGATTTATAGGGATCAAAAAGATTGATCAATATATCGGTATCTATTAAAATCATGCCTTCTTCCTCTTCCATATTTTTTTTCTAAAAGTTTCAGGATCCATATCTATGTTGGGGATACTTCCGGATAAAGCCTTTATATCCAGCTTGCCCTTTGCCTTTCTTATTTTCACACCTTTCCAGTAATAGTAATCCTCAGTTTCCTGTTCTGTTTTTTTCTCTGTTGTTTTAATATTCATTTCTTCAGCAATTGCTTTTATTGCTTTCAATGCTTTTTTATTGTCTGATTCTAAAATTAACGTCTGCATAGTTATAGTTTTTGTACAGTCAAATTTACGAAGAAGAACCATTTTCAAACGTACTATAAAAGTATGGGGTCTTTGCCTCAAACTCAGCCGCACAGGTATCCACCATTTTAAACACCCTCAATATTCCCAATGCTTTTCTTTTTGCATACAGTTCATCCTCCGTACCATCTTTCATAATACGAACCATCTGCTCATCGCCAAACCCCAGCCCCTTCGCCTCTCTCAGCAATTCTTCCGGCAATGTTTTTAAATCATACTTAGCAATCTCTTTTTCGCAGTTGCAAATCTTTTGTATCTGGTAGATAAACCAGCGGTCGATACCTGTGCTTTCGCAAATGCGTTTCACGCTGGCACCCGCCATCAGGGCATCCTTAATGCGGAATATCCTGTCCCATTTTGGTATCTTAATGTACTCAATTATCTCATCCGCATGCATCAGGCTTTTTCCATAATAACCCAGACCCACCGCTTCATTCTCCAAACTCTGACAAGCTTTTTGCACCGCTTCCGCAAAGCTTCTGCCGATGGCCATCACCTCACCCACACTCTTCATCTGGAAACCCAGTGTATCATTGGCCCCTTTGAATTTATCAAAGTTCCACCGTGGTATTTTTACAATCACATAATCCAGCGCAGGCTCAAAATAGGCCGAAGTACTTTGTGTGATCTGGTTTTTTAATTCATCCAAATTGTAACCAATCGCCAGCTTGGCAGCGATCTTTGCAATGGGGTAACCCGTGGCCTTACTCGCTAATGCAGAAGAGCGGCTCACCCTCGGGTTAATCTCCACTACGATCAGTTCTTCTGTATGTGGCTCCAGAGCAAACTGCACATTACAGCCGCCGGCAAAATTGCCCAGGTTACGCATTATCCTGATGGCGGTGTTCCGCATATTTTGAAAAGCTGTATCACTCAGTGTCATCGCAGGCGCTACTGTTATAGAGTCGCCGGTATGCACACCCATCGGGTCAAAATTTTCCACCGTACAAATGATGACCACATTGTCAGCATTGTCCCTCAGCAGTTCCAGTTCGTATTCTTTCCAGCCCAGTATCGCTTTCTCCACCAGCACTTCATGTATGGGGCTTGCAGTCAATGCCTGGTTTAGCGCCTCGTCCAATTCTTCTTTCTTAAAAACAATACCACCACCTGTTCCCCCTAAAGTAAATGAAGGCCTCAGCACCAGCGGAAATCCGATCTCCTGTGCAAATTCTTTTCCTTCTAAAAAAGAGTTGGCAATATGTGCCTGGCAAACTTTGATACCCATTTCAATCATCCACAGCCTGAACTTTTCCCTGTCCTCCGCTTTTTCAATTGCCTTGATGTCCACACCAATCAGTCTTACGCCATATTTTCCCCATACCCCCAGTTCATCCGCTTCCTTGCACAGGTTCAGTGCTGTTTGTCCGCCCATGGTGGGCAGTACGGCATCTATTTTATTTTCTTCTAAAATTTGTTCAATGCTTTCCACGGTCAGTGGCAGCAGGTACACCCGGTCGGCCATCATCGGATCAGTCATAATGGTGGCGGGGTTACTGTTAATGAGGATCACTTTTACACCTTCTTCTCTCAGGCTACGGGCAGCCTGGGAGCCGGAGTAATCAAATTCGCAGGCTTGTCCTATAATAATGGGGCCGGAGCCGATGATCAGTACTGATGTAATGGAGTTGTCTTTTGGCATATCAAATCAAACGATGATTAAAAATGTGCCGCGGTTTTTTTCCGAAGCGGCCAAAGGTAAAGAAAAATGATGTTTTGTGTTTGGGTAATTTTTGATGTGGGGGAAATGATTTTTATTTTTTGGGCCTGGGTGTTGAATATCTATTGGGCTTTGGTGGCACAGTTTACACTGAGGAACGAAGTACAGTCGTGGGCAGTTGACAATTTTATTCAACACAAATGATTCCCTGATTGAATATTATTAGCGAAATTGCATAAGAACTTGTTTTATTATTAAAGCTTTATTCAATTAAAATTTAAGTCATATTTTAAAAATGATTGGTTATTTAGATATCAGTAACTATAAGTCAATAAAACAGCTTGGGCTGAATTGTAGCAGAATCAATGTTTTAATTGGCGAACCTAACGTTGGGAAATCCAATATTCTGGAAGCATTGGACTTATCTTATTTGCCGTCCATGCTTCTTACAAATGCAGTAAACCAAAAGGCAAATAAAGAGCAGATTGATGTAAAAAAATATTTCAGGGTTAATAGCGCTTCCGACTTATTTAACGATGGTGATATTTCAAAGTCAATCTCAATATCTCATCCAAATTTTTCCTTTAGCCCAAAACTGAATTTTAAACGTGAAAATAATTCTCCTGGCAACAGTACTGAGAAAAAAAGCTACTTTGAAATAAGTTTTGAAAACGGGTTTACTTCATTCGATAAAGATTTTAATCCTGTTGAACCCGTTCAATTTTTCAGATCGCCAATCGCCCCGTATAGGTTTAAAGAAAATATAGATTTCCATGATACAGGAAACTATATAGACAGACTGATGCCGCTTTATGGAAATAATTTATTAGATGTGATTAAACACAATCCTGATTTCAGGGAATTTATTGGTGGACTTATTAATGATTTTGGGTTAGAATTAAACATTGATAGTTCAAGCGACACACTTTTCGTACAAAAGAAAATTAACCCGGGTATAGTTTACAATATGAAGTATGAGGCTTTGGCAGATACGCTGCGGAGAGTAATATTTTATATTGCTGCAATCAGATACAATAATAAAGTTGTTATTACATTTGAAGAACCTGATGCACATTCCTTCCCAAAATTTGTAAGCCTGATGGCAGATGAAATAATTCAAAATAATAAAAACCAGTTTTTCATTGCTACCCATAACCCTTACCTGCTCAACAGCCTGATTGAAAATACCCCAACAGGAGAATTAAGTGTTTTTGTTTGTGGATTCGATAAAGAAAAAGGAACAACTGCCAATAAGCTTTCTGATACTGATTTGTCTGAATTATTAGACTATGGAGTGGATATTTTTTTCAACATTAATCGCTATTTAGATGACGGAGTTAAGCATAGTTCCTGGGTGTTATGTTGATACTAAAATAGCAGAGATAGTAAGCCAGGCAAAGAGAAAATACAATCATCAGCATGGTTGTGGTGATGTAGCCAACCAATTAAAAAACAGGTTGAAGGATTTACCAGCTTTAGGAATAATTGATGAGGATAAAAATAAAGGACCTGTGGCAAAATATTTTACTGAATTTGAACTTTTACTGGAAGAAAATGGATTGATCCTGAAAAAGCATATTCAAAGGCAACACTATCTTATTTTAATTTGCCATGAAATTGAGAACTGGCTTTTAAATAATGCAGCCGATATAAATATCAACCCTTTAAATTTCTCCCTTCCTGAGCAATTGGCGGGCTTAAAGAAATTAACCAAATCACAAGATATAGATAAGAATTTAGGCTTCTACTAATTCATAAAAGAGCTAAAGAAAAACGAAGCTCCGGGCATAATGACATTAAGTAATTGGCTTGATTTCTTCAAACGAAATGGCTCACCTGTTTAGGATAGCTTCTATGCCTTTGCTGGTATGAATTTAATAAATCTTACAATTACTCATAACACCTGAAACTTTAGCCAGCTAACCATTTGCAATATTCTTTGCAGTCTCAATCCAAAACCAATCTGAATTTAATGCCGTATAATAATATAAGGCTTTAATAAAAAACAATATCCCGCTTTTGATTATATACACATAAAATTGATCATCATAAACACACTGATAATTGATAACAAAAAATATATAGTGGTAGAAGCTAAAGTATTTGAGCAGTTACAGGAAAACGCTGCCCGTAAAACAGAGCCTATAAAAAAGCTAAGCCTTAAAGAAGGGAAAAGACATGCCTACAAATTGATAGACAAATGGTCAAAAGTGAAGTAAGTATTTTAGAAACGGCATCCACCGCAGTAGATGAAGTAAGCTTTTTTATTGAAAGCAGGGGATGCCTGCTACTGCAAAAAAATTTGTAGATGAAGCATTCCGTTTTTTTGAAACATTAGCGAACAACAGAAAAGAATACAGCAACTGTGTTTATAAAAGATGGAAGGTTTTATGATACCATTGCATTACTTACAAAAATTTGCTATACTTCACGCCGCATAAGAGTGTGCAATGTTTTTATCGAAGAATTGAAATTTAAGCGTCAACAATTTATGTAACGCTGGATTATGTTTTTGATTGATGGTCTGAAAAAAATCATTAATTGCTTGATGAAATTTTAATGGTGCGTCATAATATTGAGCATTCAATATTTGTTTTTTTGTGAACTTCCATAGCCTTTCATTATAATAAAAATGGTATCGTATGATTTTTTAAAAGACATTAAATTAAGATCATCAAGAGCTAAAGACTTGTATGACATTTCCAGCCTCGAATCTTTGAGAAATAAAAAATGAATATTCGAAATTCATAATGCGCCTATCTCTTTTGGGAACTAATTTTAACCGTTGAATATTCACCACCAACAAATTTAATAGCTATCCGCTGCAATCAAAATCTTACTGCTAAAAGGCGCTAACAAAAGTGTATTGCTGTAACTGGTGCCATCCACACCAACATATGCTGCATTCAATGGAATATTTACCTGTTCATTAGTTGCATTATATTCAAACCGTACCTGTTTACTTAAGTCAACTATTGCTGCATTGGCTTCATACAATTCAACATCATCCACATAAGTGGTTCCTCCATTCTTTTCAATTTCTATTACAAAACTGGCAGCAGTTTCAGATGCCTTTACATCAAACAAAAACTCATGTTCTTTTTCATTGATACCATAAATTCCCTTTTGAGGTGGCACCAAATTATTATAAGGAGATTCTGTCTTTCGCAAATAAGTTCTTACAATACCACATTCTGAAGTGCCCATAGTTTTGAAACGAATCAGGTATTTTTTCCCGGCTGTAATACTCCCAACATCACCATGAATAATACCATACCTGTTTGCTTCAGCTTTTGAGAATTCAATCTTTAAAGAACTTCGTCCTTTCATTTTTGCAGATTTATCAATATTTCCGCTGGTATTGGCACCGTAGATTTTAACATTATCCGTACCATTTTCAAAACCGCCATCTTTTACCAGGTTATTGCCAATTACATTTTTAAGATGGTAAGCAGGCACCAGTTTTGCCGGCAATCTGGAATGCATATCCTGCCTGGAAAGTTGCTTCCAGTTATCAAATGACATAGGAGATGGATAAGTAAATGGGCCACCGGCTTCTGCAGAATAACTGTAATTAAATGCTGCAGGATTAAGAATATTATAATAATTACTGTCGATAACTCCAATCATTTGTATAGCTTCCCAAATGTTTACTGGTTCTGGTTTATTTAAACCTGTGTAAACAAAATTTACCAGTGCCTGGTTATCGTTGGTAGCATAAAAAATATTATTCACCACTTCCAGATTTTTCAAGGTATTGGACGCATTGGTTCTTGCTGCACCCCAACCACCACCGTTACTGTAGCAGGTGTTGTTGCTAAAGCTGATGTTTACAGGATTATTACAGGCAAATGCTTTGTTGCTTACAAAAGCAATGGTATTATTTTTTACAGACACATTCATTGTTCCTCCATCCAGGTAAATGCCTTCCGCCTTTGGCATAGCACCACCGCCCTGAGCTGGACCAATACCATAAAGAATAATATTATCTGTTACCAGCCGGTTAATATATACAGCTTCCTGTTTTTCTTTCTCCACTTCAATCCAGGTATAGATGCCTCCACCATCAGCCAGTTGTGTGCAAAAATGTTTCACCACATTATTTTTCACCAGCACATTACTACCCTGAAACTGGATACCTGCAAGGCCTGCTGTATCAACAATATTATTTTCAATCAAAACATGATCATTGGCTGAAATGTACACCGCTTTATAATCCCTGTCGTCAAAAAAAGATCCCATTCCAATAAAAGGCCCTGTATTTTTTATCGTACAGTTAGTGAGTGTCACATTATTCTGTTTGCTGTTTCTAACCTGTATGGCATTGGAAAGAATGCAGTTGGTATTTACATGATCAATCAGCACATCAGCAGTGTTCCAAAAATGAATTGCCTTTGCACCAATATAATTAAAATCGCAATGCTGAATGGAAATATTACTTCCGTTCCGGCTATAAATACCACTCATATTAGCGCCTTCAAATGTGATATTACTGACAGTAATATATTTTTTATCACCAGCATCTACCAGTGTATCCACCGTGCTAACTTTTACAGTACAGGCAGCAGGATCAAGCTTGCCAAAAAAAAGATACAGATTACTGTTAGTGGTATCAAAAAACCACTCCCCGGTTTCATCCAGCGTTTTGTAATCATTCTGAAAGAAATAACCAAAACCTTTGATACCATTATAAAGCCTCGGTGCATCTGTATTATTCAATCCCTTAAAAGCATAAGTATATGAAATGGTTTTATCTTCCTGTTTGGTTACCCTGCACCGTTCGGCGGTCCATAAATTTTTTCGTATCACCACTTCGGCACCTGTCCAGTTTATATTGCCTGGCAATTCATTATCTGTGATGGAGGCATTCGTTGTAAAACTTTCATACCTTAAATAACCGCCATCCGCTGCCGAAGCATTGGGGTATCTTCCAATTCTTTGTGGTATGCCATTCAGCATTACCATGTTCAGGTTGCGTTTGACTAAAGGTGCCGGAGCATGCCATATACCAGTTTCTTTTTTTGTAAATCCGGATACTGTTGTGAAACCGGTAATTACCGGGTTGATGCCCTTGTCATATGCTGCGATCACAATGGGCTTACCAGGAGCTCCAGATTTACCGACGATTAACGACCCATAAAAAGTATCATCTCTTTTTAAGAAGATGGTATCCCCCGGTTGTATTTCAGCGAAACTTTTATTAACTCTTGCAATTGTTTGCCAGGCTTTAGCAGCAGAAGTGCCTGCATTACTATCGCTGCCTGTATTACTGAGGTAATAATTAGTGCAATAAGAAAATGCCGGCAACAGCAAGAGTGCTGCTAACTTAACTGACCTAAAATAAAATGGATGATTCATTATAGTGTGCTATCTCTTTATGGTTTGAACAACAATTAAACCTACGTAATTTTAATACAACAAAATTAAAAGATACCGGGTGAACGAAATGTTATCTTGTTTTAATCAACTGTTAAGCGGTATTTTTGCAACGGTATTTACAAGGGCATTACTAATAATTATTTTTTGAAAAACATGATGTACACAACGATTGTAACTGAACTCTCAGAGGGCATATATACCATCACTATCAACAGGCCCGATAAATTAAATGCATTAAATAAAGATGTGTTTACAGATATCAATAATGCAGTGGATGAAATACAAAATAATCCAGAAATTAAATCAGCTATCATTACTGGTGCAGGTCCAAAAGCATTTGTAGCGGGTGCAGATATTACTGAATTTGGCGGATTAGATAAAGAAGATGCAATGGCGTTGGCAAAAAGAGGACAGGATATATTTTTCAAAATTGAGCAAAGTAAAAAACCAATCGTTGCTGCAGTAAATGGTTTTGCGTTGGGTGGTGGCTGTGAGCTGGCCATGGCTTGTCATTTCAGGATTGCCAGTGACAATGCAAAGTTTGGCCAACCAGAAGTAAACCTTGGATTAATACCAGGCTATGGCGGCACACAGCGGTTAACCCAGCTAATTGGAAAAGGAAGAGCTATAGAATTACTCATCAGTGGAAATATAATTGATGCCACCACAGCCCTTCAATATGGATTAGTAAATTATGTTGTGCCGCCTGAGGAACTGCTGAATAAAACAAGATCCGTTTTACAGGTGATCAATGCAAAAGCGCCAATAGCCATCGCTAAATGCATTGAGACAGCCAATGCAGTTTATGATGAAACGAAAGATGGTTTTGAAGAAGAGATTAAATCGTTCGGAGAATGTTTTGATACGGATGATATGAAAGAGGGGACTGCGGCATTCCTTGAAAAAAGAAAAGCTGTTTTTAAAGGGCTGTGAGCTTTGAGCCACGAGCCACGAGCTATGAGCCATGAGCTGTGAGCAAAAGCTCAAAGCTCACAGCTATCAGATCAAAGCTTGTATTTAATAATAATCTTAAACAAACTACTGACATGAGAAATTTTAAAGAACTTAAAATCTGGCAGAAAGGTTTTCAAATAGCAATTAACTGCTTTAAGTTTACCTCATCATTTCCTAAAGAAGAAAAGTTCGGCATAGTTTCTCAAATTAACAGATCAGGAGTTTCTATTCCCTCCAACATTGCAGAAGGAAGCAGCAGAAGCAGCGAAAAAGATTATAACCGGTTTACAGAAATTGCATTAGGTTCCGCATTTGAATTAGAGACCCAATTATTAATTGCCGAAGCAGTTAACTTTGGCGATCCTGTTTTATGCAAACAACTGTTACAAGATTTGGATGAAGAACAAAAAATGATGATGGCATTTATGGCCAAACTGAACAAATAATTTTTAACAAAGCTGGAAAGCTTTGAGCTGATAGCTGTGAGCCACGAGCAAGAAATGAATGGCTCGTAGCTCACAGCTCATGGCTCATGGCTCAAAGCTCAAACAATGGACTACAGAATTGAAAAAGACACCATGGGGGAAGTGAAAGTACCTGCTGATGCCTATTATGGTGCACAAACACAACGCAGCATTGACAACTTTAAAATTGCACAGGACATTAACCGCATGCCAAAAGAAATTATCCGTGCCTTTGCCTATCTAAAACATGCGGCAGCCATCACCAATAATGAAGCTGGAATACTACCAAAAAAGAAAGCGGTACTGATTGGTAAAGTTTGCAAAGAAATATTAGAAGGGAAATTAGATGATTATTTTCCGTTAGTGGTTTGGCAAACTGGCAGCGGTACACAAAGCAACATGAATGTAAATGAAGTGGTTGCTTACCGGGCCCATGTATTAAATGGTGGTCAGTTAACGGATAAAGAAAAATACCTCCATCCAAATGATGATGTAAATAAATCGCAAAGCAGCAATGATACTTTTCCAACTGCCATGCACATTGCCGCTTATAAAATTTTAATAGAAACAACCATTCCCGGTATTGAAAAACTGAGAGATACATTAGATAAAAAATCAAAGGCATTTAAGAAAGTAGTAAAGATTGGACGTACCCATTTTATGGATGCTACGCCATTAACGTTGGGCCAGGAATTTAGCGGCTACGTGTCACAGTTAGATCATGGTTTGAAAGCCATCAGAAATACACTGGCACATTTAAGTGAACTGGCTTTAGGCGGTACTGCTGTTGGTACCGGTATCAATACACCACCAGGCTATGATATAAATGTGGCTGCACATATTGCTAAACTAACAAAGCTCCCTTTTATAACAGCAAAAAATAAATTTGAATCGCTTGCAGCACATGATGCTATTGTGGAAGCACATGGCGCATTAAAAACAGTGGCCGTAAGTTTAATGAAAATTGCCAACGATATCCGTATGTTATCATCCGGACCAAGAAGCGGCATAGGCGAAATTTTTATTCCCGATAATGAACCAGGTTCATCTATTATGCCGGGCAAAGTAAACCCTACACAATGTGAAGCCATCACTATGATTGCTGCACAGGTAATGGGTAATGATGTGACTGTTGGCATCGGCGGAAGTATGGGGCATTTTGAACTGAATGTATTTAAGCCGGTGATGATCTATAATTTCCTGCACAGTGCAAGACTAATCGGTGATGGGTGTGTAAGCTTTAATGATAAATGTGCTGTTGGTGTTGAACCAATAGAAGCCAACATTAAAAAGCATGTAGATAATTCACTGATGCTGGTAACCGCACTTAATACAAAGATTGGCTATTACAAAGCAGCAGAAATTGCACAGAAAGCACACAAAGAAGGAACCACTTTAAAAGAGATGGCAGTGAAGTTAGGTTATGTGACAGAAAAGGAATTTGATGAATGGGTGATACCTGCAAATATGGTGGGAAAGATCAATTGATAAAATCTTTTATGAAATAGAAGAAGCCCGGTTTATTGAGCCGGGCTTTCTTTTAAATCAATTTTTTTACTTCTTATCTCCACCAAACAAGCCACTCAATTTTTCTTTTGCAGAGTCAAATGCATCTTCTGCTTTGTCTGCAACATTCTTGGCAAAGTCTTCTACTTTTTGTCCTGTTTCACCAGGAATTACATCGCTGATCTTGTCCAGAATACTTGCTTCTGCTGCTTTTGGAATCTCCGTTTTTGCAGCAGTAGTAGCTGCCGGGGCGGAAGCAAACATGTTGTCCACTGCTCCTGACAACATGGGGAATTTTTCTTTTACAAAATCTTTGATGGTATCAATAACTGTTGATGCCTGTTCGGCGCTGATGCCGGCTTTTTCAGTGAGACGGGTGATTAGTTCCTGCATGATTGTTGTTTTTTATAGATTATTAATGAACGAAAATGCCTTTTTTTATGAAAGAAAAATAACCGGTTTATACACAAATTATTAAGCTGTAGTTGTTTTACCTGGTGCAACTACTATTCCGTATCGTACCGCACCACTTTTTCAATACCCGGCAATGATAATAAGCGATCACATAATTCATCCAGTTCGTCTTTATCATGTACAAATATTTTTACATTTCCCTGGAAAATTCCATCCTTGGCTTCAATGGTCATGGCTGAAATATTGAACCTCATTTCACCGCTGATGAGATTGGTGATCTTATGAATAACACCCACATCATCCAGACCAACAATTTTTAATCCGGTAAGAAATGATATCTCTTTATTTTTAGCCCACTTTGTTTTTACAATGCGATGTCCATAGTTAGCCATCAGCCTGGCAGCATTAGGGCAATTAGTGCGGTGTATTTTTAACCCTTCGCCGGTAGTTACAAATCCAAATACATCATCTCCCGGAATGGGCTTGCAGCAATTGGCCAGTGTATATTGAATACGGTCACTGCTTTCACCAAATATAATGAGTTCGGAATCTTTTTTATCAAAGGTTTTAGCACCATGATCATGTTCATGATGTTTGGCTTCTGTTTCAGTTTTAACTGGTTTTGGAAAAAATAAACGGTCGCCGGATGCAGTAAAATCTTTTAGTTCTTTAAGGTCAATTTTTTTAATAGCAATATCATACAACAGATCAAGTGAAGAATTTACTTTGTAAAAACTTGCCAGTTCTTCCATGTTGTGCTGCGTCATCATACCACCAATTGCATCTAACTTTTTTTGAAGAATGACTTTTCCATCTTCCGCCACTTTTCTTTTCTCTTCTTTTAAAGTATCCTTTATTTTTTGTTTTGCCTTACTGGTAACCACCAGGTTCAGCCACTCCTGGTTGGGCCGTTGTTTGGCGCTGGTAATAATTTCAATCTGATCTCCACTGCGTAGTTTATGACCCAGCGGAACCAGCTTATGATTTACTTTGGCGCCAATACACCTGCTGCCCACAGCAGTGTGTACCCCGAATGCAAAATCGAGTGCAGTTGCACCAACGGGCAGCATTTTTACATCACCCTTGGGTGTGTATACATAGATTTCTTCTGCAAGAAAAGAGGTTTTAAAATCCTGCAGAAAATCCAACGAATTGGTATCCTGGTTCAAGGCTTCCCTTATCTGCTGAAACCATTTATCAAAACGGCTTTCATCTGTGGTGCCTTCCTTGTATTTCCAGTGAGCAGCCAACCCTTTTTCAGCAATTTCATTCATACGTTTGGTACGTATCTGCACTTCCACCCATTTACCCAATGGACCCATTACTGTGGTATGCAGGGCTTCGTATCCATTGCTCTTGGGATTGCTCAGCCAGTCCCTTAATCTTTCCGGTGATGGATTGTATTCATCTGTGATCATGCTGTACACTTTCCAGCAATCTTCTTTTTCTTTATCATGAGGAGAATCTACAATAATACGGATGGCAAACAGGTCATACACTTCTTCAAAACTCACCCCTTTCTTTTTCATCTTGTTCCAGATGGAATGAATGCTTTTGGGGCGGCCAACAATTTCAAATTTAAAATCAGCCTTGTCCAGTTTATCTTTTAGTGGCCTGATAAAATCATTGATATAACGGGTACGCTCTCTTTTAGTATCATTTAATTTTTGGGCAATGTAGCGGTAAGTGTCCGGCTCCAGGTATTTCATAGCCAGGTCTTCCATTTCTGTTTTGATGGCATACAGGCCCATACGGTGTGCCAATGGTGCATACACATAAACGGTTTCGCTTGAAATCTTTAATTGCTTCTCCCTTTTCATGCTGTCAAGGGTTCGCATGTTGTGAAGGCGGTCAGCCAGTTTTATGAGAATCACTCTTGGGTCATCCGTAAGGGTAAGCAGGATTTTTTTAAAATTTTCCGCCTGCTGACTGGTACTGGTACCAAGTACGTTACTGATCTTGGTAAGTCCATCCACTATTTTAGCTATTTCACTGCCAAACTCTCTCTGCACATCTTCCAGGCTGATGTCCGTATCTTCCACCGTATCATGCAGCAAAGCACAAATGGTGCTTCGTACGCCGAGGCCAATTTCTTCCACACAAATTTTTGCCACCGCCAGCGGATGCAGGATATAGGGTTCCCCACTTTTGCGCCGCATGGTCTTGTGTGCTTCAACAGCCATTTCAAATGCGGTACGTACCAATTCCTTATCTCCCGGTTTTAGTTTGGGCTTCAGGTCTTTCAGCAGGCCACGGTAGTGCCGCAGGATTTCTTTTTTTTCCTGTTCCTCGTTTAAATTGTATTTTATTATCGGTTCTGTAATCTCCATGAGTGTCACGAATTTACTTTAAAATGAGTAGATTTTTGTCATCCGTTTAAAAGAGGCTATATAATCTGTTGGCGAAGTTATTTTACAATTCGATTAATAAAGACCCAGAGGGTCGAAATGTTAATAGAAAACAAAAATCAAAAACCGTATTTAGCTCCGGAGGAGCGATATGTTTCTTTACATGGCGCTCCTCCGGAGCTTCAAAAAGATGATGAATTCTATTTCACTACTAATATTTCGCTTCTCTGGAGCTATAAAAATTTAACTTCGCAAGGGAGACCATATAATCTTCTGTTATTGCAAAAATTATCAAGAAATAGTGCCCTGCTTTCTTAAAACAAAAGTTTTAAATTTGATAAAATATTACACAATGAGCAATGTAAATGTTTTACGTAGCCAGGTAAAAAAGTTTGTTGACACAGCATCAGAAAAAGAACTGGAAATGGTATACCATCTTTTTGATGCTGCAAAAAAAGATGACTGATGGGATGACATAAGCCAGGAACAGCAAAAAGCCATTGATAAAGGAATAGCGCAATTGGACAGGGGCGAAGGCATTCCACACAAATACGTAATGAAAAAATACGGCAAATGGTTAAAGAAATAATCTGGCCCAGAAAAGATAACACTTACATACCGTTATAAACCTTATCGAAAACAGTTGGAACTGGTGGTTTTTTGGGGCAGGCAAGACCCTTTGAAAAAACCTGAATGATAATCCAATGTTGTTTAGTTAAGGTTGATTGATTAAATAATGAACAAGGAAAAAGGAATTTCGAACGATGAATGTGAAGAAAAATTTGTGATTCTTTATTCCTTGTTCCTTATTCGATATTCTTAACTAAATGACATTGAATAATAATCCCTTTATTTCCTTTATTTTCCTTTCCATCTTTTACAGAAATCCCTTACTTTTGCACCCCTTAACCGGATGTGGTCTCGCCTAAGGCGAGAGCAGACGGCAATAACCCGGATGTGGCGAAATTGGCAGACGCACCAGACTTAGGATCTGGCGGAGTAATCCATGTAGGTTCGACCCCTATCATCCGGACAATCGAATTCTAAACAAGGAACAAGGAATCATGAATTTTGAACTTCAGTGTTCTTCATTCCCTGTTCCTTGTTCGTTATTTATAGTAAAAATAAAA
This sequence comes from Chitinophagaceae bacterium, assembly GCA_043759175.1. GTDB lineage: Bacteria > Bacteroidota > Bacteroidia > Chitinophagales > Chitinophagaceae > Ferruginibacter. The sequence goes on from JAYVLZ010000332.1 coordinate 14,675, forward strand.
AACATCATGGCTACAGTAGCAAGAGAGAACATTGGTTTGTTAAACGACAAAATCACTGTAAAAATCAGTAAAGAAGATTACTTCCCCAGTTTTGAAAAAAAAGTAAAAGAATACAGCAAGTCTGCCAATATCCCCGGCTTTAGAAAAGGCATGGTACCTGCTGGTATGGTGAAGAAAATGTATGGACCTTCTATCTATACCGATGAGATTTTAAAAACTGTGGAAAAGGAATTGTATGGTTACCTGCAAACAGAGAAGCCTGAAATTTTTGCACAGCCAATTGCTTTGAATGCTGATATCCGTCAAATGGATTTCAATAATCCTGCTGATTATGAATTTGGTTTTGAGATCGGCCTTAAACCAGCTTTTGAATTGGCTCCATTAGACAGGGCAAAAATAACCCTTCATAAAGTGAAAGCAACAGATGAAATGGTGCAGGAAGAAGTAAGCCGTATGCAAATAAAAGCTGGCAAGATGACTGAACCTGAAGTGGTGGACAATGAAGAAAATGTACTGAACATATTATTTACTGAATGTGATGCTAACGGCGAAGCTGTTGAAGCTGGCATTACCAAAGAGAATTCAGTAATAGTAAAATATTTTACTCCTTCTATTCAGAAAGAAGTGATGGGTAAAAAGAAAGATGATTCAATTGTATTCCAGTTGTCAAAAACTTTTGAAGGCGACAAACTGGAAATGATGCTGCATGACCTGGGTCTTGAAAAAGATGATACCACAGCAGCAGATAAATTTTTCAAAATGACCATTGTAAAGATTGGTTTGGTGGAGAAAAGAGATTTGAATGAAGAATTTTTCAATGAAGTTTTTCCAGGTGCAGCAGTTGCAACGGAAGAAGAATTCAGGAATAAATTAAAATCAGAAATTGAACAACACTGGCTGAACCAAAGCCGCAATCAATTGCATGATCAACTGTATCATTACCTGCTGGACGAAACTAAGATAGATTTCCCTGAATCCTTCTTAAAACGCTGGTTGCAGACTGGTGGAGAAAAACCAAAGAGTGAAGAAGAAGCAGAAGCAGAGTTCCCCGTGTTCAGCCAGCAATTAAAATGGACGTTGATCAGTGATAAGATCATCAGAGAAAATCGACTGGATGTAACGGCAGAAGAATTGAAAGCTTCTATGAAAGCAGAAGTAATGCAATACTTTGGCAACATGAGTTTGGGAGCAGATACGAGCTGGCTTGACAGTTATGTTGACAGGATGATGAAAGATGAAAAACAGGTTGACAACAGCTACCGCCGCCTGGTTACAGATAAATTGTTTAAATGGGCAGAAAGCAATGCAACCCCATCTGAAAAGGAAGTGACGCCGGAAGAATTGAATGGGCTTCAGCATCACCACCATCATTAATCAAAAATGATTAAATATATTGTAAAACCGGGGTAAATTAAATACTCCGGCTTTTTTGTACAACAGATTAAGCTGCCATAAATATCATTTGATCGTACAATTACTAAATTTAAATATATATAGATAGCTTTTCACCATACCCGTCAACTTAAGGCTTTTTGTAGAGCCGTAGGCTCAAATTTATTTTGTAACAACGGATTTCAATCTGTTGCTGCAAAACAGTATTTTATAGAGTGCTGTAGGCACGACCCATTTAATGCCCACATTTTATATGGCCCGAGCCTACGGCTCTCTGATTGAACTGTCAGCTTAAATCAACGGATTAAAATCCGTTGTTACAATATTTTCCGAGCCTTCGGCTCTAACATTAAATGCCTAAAATCCTTAAATTGTGCGTTACCCACCGAACAAGCTTTAGTTCGCTAAAATTGCTTAAATTTGAAAAACATAAACTGAAAGTTATGGATGGCAGAGTAATAAATATTGACCCCGAAATTTTAGGTGGAACACCCGTCTTTTTTGGGACAAGAGTACCAATTAAAAATCTATTTGATTATTTAGAGACCGGGGATTCAATTGAAATTTTTCTTGAAGATTTTGAAGGCGTTACCAAAGACCAGGTTATAAAAGTGCTTGAAATGTCACAAAAATTAATTGAATCATCAACAAATATTCTCAATGAAAATTTTGCTTGATGAGTGTATTACCAGACGCCTAAAAAAACATTTGGAAGAATTCGAAGTTTATACGGTTAGAGAATTGGAGTTGAGCGGAATAAAAAATGGGAAGTTAATGACATACTGTGTCGAAAACGGCTTTGATATTTTACTTACCATTGATAAAAACTTAATGTTTCAACAAAATCCCGAAGCATATCCCGTTACTATTGTGTTATTAAATAGTCTGTCAAGCAAAATTGAAGAACTCGTAACATTCCTGCCATCTTTCAAATTACAGATTTACAAATTACAAAAACATCAGGCTTACATCATTGATAAATAAGGGCGAATCCATAACATTGCTTTTCGTCATTGCCACCGGAAAACCAGTTTTCAAAATCCCACCTGCGGCAACGCTCACCTTTGACAGTTATGGTGTCTCTACAAACTCCGGCGTTTAGCCCTGACGAGTGTAGACACCCGCCACTTTAAGTTTGTTAACTAAACGACATTGGTATATGGTTAGCCTCTCACCAATTGAATTCGTTTTAATCACTATATCTAATTTCCGTAACTTCAAATCATCAACCTTCCCTATCAATTAGCAATAATAATTTATTACAAGTTTCAGCAATCCGCACAGTGGGAAAATAAAAGTAAAGACAAAAGAAGGGGAAGGAACGGAGTTTATTATTCAGTTGCCCATTGTCTGAACTGTGATTAATATCAATTTTATGATTGCCGTGAAATGCATTTATCAGATATATTCAGACCAATCAAATGGATCACAAAAATCATAGTTCAGATATGCTACGATATCATTAAAGCGCATGACGGACAAATTAAAGCCGAAACTGAGGAAGTTGAAGAAATTGAGTTAATCATTCAATTACCAATCTGAAATCAAGCAACATGAAGAAGCAAACGAAAATAATTTTTAAGCTTACAATAATTTGTTTGCTTACTATTTATTCTAACCAGATAATGGCTCAGCAAAGTAAAGTCGACTCAGCTATTATGGTTCTCAATAAAAGCATTAGTACTGATAAGCTGGACAGCGCAAGTGTCGGTAAGGCCGTTAATCTATTGTTCACCGCATCATTAACAGACAGCCAGATTAAGCAGATAGAAACCGCAGCAGATAAAATCAAACATTGGAGCCCTTTCTTGTCGCCATTTGGAATACGGTTTGTGGTCTATTCAAACATTTCAGAGACTGACGCCGGTAAAGCAATCACTTATGCGAAACTGCAGATTGAAAAGCTGGACAAGTTCAAAACCATTGAGGCAGCAGAAATAAGATCCATTTTTTTCAGAAACCTTGGATACCCTTTTCGCAATTCAAACCGGCTCGAAGAAGGGTTTCTGTATTATACCCAAAAACTAAATGAATATAAAACCAGGAATGATTTTTCTGGTGTTCGTGATTGCTATTTTGTTTTAGCTCGCTTCTATGCCATTTCTGGTTTATATGACATGGCGATTTATAATTTTAAAAAATCGAACAGCTATACTGATACATTGAATGATAAAGAGAATTGGCTGGCGGTCTTGACATACCTTGGCTATAATTATTTACTAAAAGGAGAAAAATCGGAATGCCTAAAGTACAGTAGCATGGCATATCGAGAGAGCATTAAAGTAAATAATAACAGTGCTTCTTTGAGTGCAATGAACATGGCAAGGATGATGCTTTTAAATAATCAGTTAGATAGTGCAGAATATTATTTAAGGTTAGCAAAGGATGCCCCTGGTGGTGACAATACTGATAACCTTCCTTCTATTTTACAAACTGAAGCCTTATACAAAATACAGTCAGGAGCTTTGATTGCAGGGGATAGCCTGCTGAAAAAATGCTGGCAGGTGATTGAAGAAAGAAACATCGCGGTTAATTCGGGAGCGGGAAGAGTTGCTCCTGATTATTACATCGCCCTGCTAAGGATTAAGCAAAGTAGATTTGATGAAGCAATAACATTACTTGAAAAAGATATCGTACGGTTGTTGAATAACCGTGTAGATATTGTAAGGGATTACAAACTGATGGCCGAGCTTTATCAAAAAACAGGTAATACTAAAAAAGCGGCTGAAACCTATGCCATTTTTATTGCCATGCAGGATAGCTTGTGGGCTGATCAGGATAAGTATCGCTCCATTAGCTTTGAAGCCGAGCAACAGATGAACGAAAAGGAAAGCTCCATTGCCAACCTGGAAAATAAAAATAAAATTTCCTCGCTCTCCAGGAATTTTTCGATTGGTATAGCAGCGTTGTTGTTATTGATAGCAGCAGGAATATATAACAGGTTTCGCACTAAAAAGAAAGCCAACCTGGTTTTGGAAAAGACATTAACTGATTTAAAATCCACACAAAAGCAATTAATTCAATCAGAAAAAATGGCCAGCCTCGGTGAACTCACCGCAGGCATTGCACATGAAATTCAAAACCCTTTAAACTTCGTCAATAATTTTAGTGAAGTGAATAAAGAATTGCTTGTTGAAATGAAAGATGAAATGAACAAAGGAAACATTGATGATGCAAACGCTATTGCAAATGA